>PNLU01000041.1 GCA_013823245.1 Alcanivorax sp. | reverse complement strand
TCGGTGCCAGGCAGCGGGTCCATATGCGGATGCGCGTCACGCACGCCGCCTGCAATCACGGCGACAACATCTTCCAGCAACGTGACCACTTCGCGGTCTGCCGGAATGCCGTTGTTAATCATCTCCTTGATAAATTTTTCTGCGGGCTCGGCCACCTGCGCCACAGCCTCGATCTCCGCCATGCGCGCGCTGCCCTTCAGGGTATGCAGGGCGCGGTGCACGCTGTCGTCCACCGGATGCTCGGAGATATCCTGATCCAGGCTGCCCAGCCAACTGCGCACCAGCGCCAGATTGGCTTCACTCTCATTGCGGAAGATTTCCAGCAGCACCGGGTCCACATCGAGGGTTTCCACGGGCGGCGTATCGTCCTGACGCATGTCGGGAACATCCAGCTCCGACGCAGGCAAGGCATCAAAACTGATTTCTTCCAGCTCGTCGCTGTCCTGTTCCAGCAACCAGTCAGGCGTCGTCTCTCCGGGCTCAGGCTCCGGCTCCAGCTCAAGAGCAATCTCAAACTCAGGCTCAGATGCGGTCGCAGGCGTCGCTGCGCCAGTCACGTCAGGCACGCCTTCAATCTGGCCGCCTGCCGCCAGGGTTTCTGCCGCTTCCCGCAAGGGTGTGACATCCCAGGGATCGGGCTGTTGCGCCGCGAAGGCATTAACCAGATCGGGAATCAGCCCGTGCACCCGGCGCACCAGTTCGATCAGCACCGGTGACGGTTCGATGGTCTGATCAATCACGCGGTTCAGCATGTTCTCGATCGACCAGGCCAGCTCACCGACGGTGCTGGCCCCCACCATGCGCCCGGACCCTTTCAGGGTATGGAAGGCACGGCGGAATTCCACCAGCGCTTCCTGATCCTGCTGGTTGGCAGCCCAGCGCGGGAAATAGGTGTTCAGTGCCTCAAGCACCTCACCCGCTTCCTCGACAAAGATCTCGATGATCTCGTCGTCAATCAGGTCATCGTTGTCCTGCTCAGGGGCCGGCTCAGGCGATAGAGAGACCTCTACAGGCGTCTGCTCTGGTGCCGGCTCAAGCTCGATATCGATATCGATAACATCGAAATCGTCTTCCTGTGTCTCTGGCACCTCTTCCAGCACGATGTCTTCTTCGTCCAGATCACCGCGCCCGAACTCATTGTCCTCAAGTGGATAGCCCAATGCGGCCACGCTGTCGCGCGCCAGGTCCAGGATATCGTCGCTGGTATCCGGGTCGTCGCTGAGACGCTCAAGGAAATACTCGACACTGGTAATCGCGTCCGCCAGCGTGTCCATGCTGCGCCAGTCCGGCTGCACCGCTTCTGCGCCGAGCAAACGCTCGCTGATGTATTGAATACACTGGCGCAGGATCAACGCCGGACGCTGCAACTGGATCAGTTGCAAACCACCGCGCACGGCATCCAGTCGCGCCGGCACTTTCTGCAGGTGCGCCTGATCCCATTGCGAAGCGATAAACTCGACAATGCCGTCCTTCGCCTCTTCCAGGCCTGCGCGGCATTCGCGAATGACCGCTTCCTGTGCCTTGCTGACGTGGTCCGGCACCTGATTGATTTCGCCGCTGCGGCCCATCTGGCGACCGGACGCACCAGCCAGGGTCGCTTCCACATACAGCAGCGCACCGGCCACATCCATCAGCTCATCACGGTTGACCGGGCGCTGGCCCGCCACCATGGCATTCAGCACCACCAGCTGCTCTTCCACCAGCTTGCGTGGCTGACCCATGCCCAGCACGGCGACCGTATCGGCCACCTGCTTGAGGGTCTGGGTCTGGGGTTGCAGGGAAGCCGGGTCGGTCTGTTCTTCAACAACGTACCGCTCCAGTGCATCCTTGACCTTGTTCAGCTCTTCGGACAGCGCGGTCACCACGGAACCCATGGCTTCCTGATCCGGGCCGCTCATGCGTTCCCGTTCGGCGTTCACCAGCTCTTCAGACGGCAAGGCGTCATCCAGGCGGAAGCTTTCGCGCACGGCGCTGATACGCGGTGAATCCGCGTTGCTGCGTGCCACGTAATAGAGCAGATTCTTGAGTAGCTCGCGCGGTGCCGGCATGTTGAACCGTGCGCCGCCTTCGATCACCAGGGCACGCAGTTCCCGATCAATTTGTCCGAGCACCATCTTCACCGAGGTGCCGATTTCCACCGTCTGATTGCCAATGCCTTCTACCAGTGCATCCGCCACCTGCCACAGCGGTACTTGCGGCGCCTTGTCGCCCAGCTGGGTCAGCTTGCCGAAGACCTTGTGCATGTATTCCAGCTGCTGTGGCACCTGTTCGTTGCGCAACACCCCGAGCAAGGCAATCTGATACATCTGCCGGATCTTGCGCATCAGATCGCCGAAACGGGGATCATTCACCGCAGCGGCAGCCGCACCTGTCTGCCCCACCCCGGCGTCGATATCGGGTTTGAACAGGCTGGTTTCAGACAACAGGGACTCGCCACGGGCGGCGCGAAGATCGTTCAGCAGGGGCAACAGCACCAGCGGCAGATCACGGCGGCTGGATTGAATACGGGTCAGATAGGGAGGGAGCTGCAAAATGGCGCGCATCAGGGTTTCCAGCGCGTCATTCAACTGGGCGGCGGCCACCTGATCGTTGAGCAGGGCCTGCACCAGCTTTTCCATTTCTTCGGCAAGCAGGGCGGCGCCATAGAATTCCACCATCTGCAAGGTGCCAAACACCTGGTGCAGATAGGTCTGGCAGAAGCGCATGCGGGATGAATCCTCCGGATTCTCCACATAGGCTTCCAGCGCCTGTTGGGCCTGGTTCAGCGTCTCCTGGATCTCCCCCTTGACCCAGTCGAGCGCCAGATAATCGTGCCGGTCAGACATGAATGCTCCCCATCACCTGCAACGCCGGAATGCCAGGGCATCGGCGAAGTGAACCCGCTCAAGGTTCGGGTGATGCCAGTCGGTAATCTCGCCAGCGCCCAGCACCAGAATGCCACCCGGCGCCAGGCGTTCCGCCAGCCGGGTCACGATCTGGCGCTTCCGCCAGCGACGAAAATAAATCAGCATGTTCTGGCAAAAAATGATGTCCATATCGCGGATCGGTGCCTGCTGCAGGTCCAGTACGTTCAACCGTGCAAAACAGATACGATCTCGAAGTCCTTCCACCACCTGATACTCACGCTCATTAAGCTGGCGGAAATAACGTTCCCGCAACTGCGGGTCTATCCGCTCCACCTTGCGTGCGCCGTACACCGCCTTGCGCGCCTTCCCCAGCGTCGGCAGGCTGATATCGGTGGCCGTTATACCGTAATAATCCGATGACTTGCGGGCCTGGAACTGCTCGCTGATCACCATGGCCAGCGAGTAAGGTTCTTCCCCGGTGGAACAGCCCACACTCCACACATCCAGCGAAGATTTAGGCGGGCGCTCGTCAATAAACCGCTGCACGTATTCCTCCACCAGGGCAAAGGAACCCGGATGGCGGAAAAAGCTGGTTTCCTGAACTGTCAGGCGGTCCACCAGCACCGACCACTCCATGGCCTTGGCTTCGGTAGAACCCGCCACCAGCTGTTCGTAGTAACGCTCGTAATCATCCAGCCCCAGCTCGCGCATACGCACGGCAAGACTGTTCTCCAGAAACGCCTTGCGCTCCGGACTCAGGGTCATCCCGGTGCGCTCCTCAAGGAGCGCCTGCCAGAGTTCGAACTGCTCTGAACTCATCGCCGGGGTGTTGCGGATCGACCAGCTTTCTGTCACTGCGAGGCTCGGTCTCATGGTCCCGTCTCCGGAACCGGCTTACACCGGAATCAGCTATGTTCGGGCAGGCGGAAACCTGCCACCGAATTACGCATTTCCTGCGCCATCTCTGCCAGGTTACCAATCGAGCGCGCCGTCGCGGTGGTACCGGCCGACGTCTGAGAGGTAATTTCCTGAATAACGTTCATGGTGTTGGAAATGTGGCCCGCGGACGCTGCCTGCTGACGCGCCGCGTTGGAGATGTTCTGGATCAGGTCAGCCAGGTTCTTGGATACCGATTCAATTTCTTCCAGCGCCACACCGGCGTCTTGTGCCAGGCGCGCCCCTTTCACCACCTCGGCGGTGGTGTGTTCCATCGAGATAACCGCTTCGTTGGTGTCGGTCTGAATGGTTTTTACCAGTGTTTCAATCTGCTTGGTCGCCGCCGCAGAACGTTCTGCAAGGCGCTGTACTTCGTCCGCAACCACCGCGAAGCCGCGGCCCGCCTCACCGGCCATGGACGCCTGAATCGCCGCGTTAAGTGCCAGAATGTTGGTCTGGTCAGCAATGTCGTTAATCAGCGATACGATATCGCCAATTTCCTGGGACGATTCACCCAGACGCTTGATCCGCTTCGAGGTTTCCTGAATCTGTTCGCGAATGGTGTCCATGCCATGAATGGTCGCCTGTACCACTTCGGCGCCCTTGTTCGCGATGGCTACGGCGCGCTCCGCTACCGCTGCCGATTCGGCCGCGTTGGCCGATACCTGGTCAATGGACACCGCCATTTCGTTCACCGCCGCCGAGGCGCCGGCAATTTCCTGCGCCTGGTGCTCGGACGCTTCCGCAAGGTGCATCGCAGTAGACTGGGTTTCCTGGGCCGCCGAGGCCACCTGCACCGCCGTCTGGTTAATCGTTTGTACCAGAGAGCGGAGCTGGTCAATGGAGTAGTTGATGGAGTCGGCGATGGCCCCGGTGAAGTCCTCGGTTACTGTGGCCTGTACCGTCAGGTCACCGTCAGCCAGGTCACCCAGTTCATCCAGCAGACGCAGAATCGCCGCCTGGTTACGCTGGTTCTCGGACTCCAGTTCGTCCCGCTGGGATTGCTGCTGCCGCTGGCGCAGCGCAACGATCATGCCGATCAGCACCAGGGCGAGGGCGGCAAAGCCAAGGCCCACCGGCACCGACGGGAACACGCCCCCGGTGGAGGCTTCAAACTGATCGTTCAGTTCAGTGGCTTCTGCCAGCAGATCCTGGGTACGACGGAAAATGTTGTCGGCCGCCGCCCGCACTTCAAACAGCTCCGGGGCGGTCTCCAGAATTTCATCCACAGACTGGTTGACGAACTCATCGAACAGATCCGCAATCTCGGCCAGGAAGTCGAGCGCCTCCGGATCGTCCACCTGTTCGATACCCAGCGCCTGGTCACCTTCGATCATGCCGTTGAGCACGCGGGCGAACAGCGCCGCGTCACGACCAAATGCGTCGGCCGCCACCACCGAGCCGTCACCCCCTTCAAGTACACGGGCGATGGAGCGAACGATACGTTCTGCCAGCCATGACTGGCGCTGGGCGAAGGCGACCTGATCGGGGGCGGCGTTGAAGCCCACCATGATTTCCACAACGCCTTCATATTCTGCCTGCAGGGCCGGGATGGTCTGCGCCAGGGTATCGGCTACTTCGTGCAGGTCCAGCACGGTGTCCTCACCCTGCAGAATCACTTCCGCGTTGCGACGCACGTCGCGCCAGGTACCGTCCAGCCGGTCCCGCAGTGCGGCCTGCGCCGTGGTGGCGTCGCGCACCTGGTCCCAGGCCACCTGGAATTCGTCACGGGCCGCTTCAAGCAGGTCGAACGCTTCCGCGTTGCCCGCAGCCGCTTCCAGAGCGCTTTTTGCAATCTGCTGGGAGATAACCCGCATGTCCGAGGCGTAGGTCACCTGCTCTTTGGCCACGCCCGCCTGAACAGCCAGCAGCGCGAAGGTGAATACCGCCGCCACGGTGGACACCACCGCCCCGATGATCAGGGCAAGGCTCAGCGGGCCTGCGCCCGCGCCGCCGCGCAGCTTGGCTAACAGATCTCCCGAATTGAACTTCATAACTCTGGCTCCCGGCCTGGCTTTTCGCTCATATGTTGTTGTGGGCGCCCGCGGATCCCCCCGCCGGTCCCCCGATCACCCTGTGCGGGCCACCTGCAGAAAACGCGGGTCATCCGCCAGCTGAAACAAGCTGAAAACGGCCCATTGGCCGTCATCTCGCGTGTAACTTCCCCGGATGTAAGGCGCCACGGCCTCATCCGCCGCTGTGGCCACGGCGCTGTAACCGTCCACAGGAAAATGCTGCATGCCCAGCACGTCGTCCACGGCCAGGCCGGTGTACAGGTCCCCTTCGTCAATCACCAGCAGGCGGCGGCGACGCTCCTGCAACGTGCTTGTCTTGTTCAGGAAACCGGTCAGGTCCATCACGGTCATCAGGCGACCGCGTACGTTGGCCACGCCTTTCATCCAGCTCAGCACACCGGGAACCCGGGTGTAGGACGGCACTTTCAGGATTTCGGATACTTCATCCAGTGGCGCCACATAGCGCACCCCGTCCAGCATGAACCCGATGCCGCTCCAGTAGGCGACCAGATCTTCCTTCGACGGCAACTCCGCAGCCTTGTCGCGGCAGCGGATGTAGTATTCCGCCAGCTTGATGTAGGCCGCCGATGCTGCGCTCATCCCCGTGTGCTCCCCGCCACCATCATTCAGTCGCCCGCGAGCAGTCGGTCCACGGTGCGAATCAGTACATCCTCGTCCACCGGCTTGGTCAGGTAGTCCCGGGCGCCCTGGCGCTTACCCCAGACGCGGTCGGTTTCCTGATCCTTCGTGGTCACGATCACGATCGGGATGTCCGCGGTGTCGGCACCCTTGGTCAGCTGGCGGGTCGCCTGGAAGCCATTCAGCCCCGGCATGACCACGTCCATCAGCACCAGATCCGGCAGCTCGGCGCGAGCCACCGCCACGCCGTCGGCGCCGTTGGCGGCCTCCAGCACTTCATGCCCATGTTTCTCGAGGATCTCCCTGAACTTGTAGGTCTCGGTGGGAGAATCATCCACGATCAGAATGCGTGCCATAATATCCTCTTGCTTCCGCTGTCCGGCCTGACCGGAAAGCCCTAGTTAGCCATATGCGCGCGGATGGCGCCAAGCAGCTCTTCTTTCGAGAACGGCTTGGTCAGGTATTCATCAGAGCCCACGATACGCCCCTTGGCCTTGTCAAACAGGCCGTCCTTGCTCGACAGCATGATGACGGGTGTGCTCTTGAAGGCGCTGTTGTTCTTGATCAGCGCACAGGTCTGATAGCCATCCAGGCGCGGCATCATGATATCCACAAATATGATGTTGGGTCGGGTGTCGGCGATCTTGGCCAGCGCATCAAAGCCATCCGTTGCGGTGATGACTGTACAGCCTGCCTTTTGCAACAAGGTTTCTGCGGTGCGACGGATCGTCTTGGAGTCGTCGATCACCATCACCTTGAGATCCTGGAAATTGTCAGTCATGGAAACTGCCTTTAACCGTGAGCCAAATTGGAGGCTAACTTTTTGTTTTATATGCCTTTTATTCTCTGTTCGGGCCACACTGCCCGGTTCTTCGCACCCTGGCAGAATCTTTTAACATAGATTCCACATTCAATCTATAAAACCCTGGTAGCGTTGAGAAAAGGCTCCCACAGACGGGCGCCGGTTGCTACCATCAGCGGGATTTCCCCAGCCACGGAAACCAGCATGTCAGTGACCATCGGGGTCGTGATGGACCCCATCGCCCGGATCAAGCCCTGGAAGGACAGCACCTTCGCCATGCTGCTGGAGGCCCAGCGCCGCGGCTGGACGCCACTCTACATGGAGCCCGGCGACCTGTACGTGCGCGATGGCCGCACCTGGGGCATCGCCCGCCCGGTGTCGGTGACCGACGCGCTGGACCACTTCTTCACCCTGGGCGAGCCCCGCAACCTGGACCTGGCCGATCTGGACATGGTGCTGATGCGCCAGGACCCGCCCTTCAACAACGAATACATCTACGCCACCTACCTGCTGGAGAAAGCCGAGCGCGAGGGCGTGCTGGTGGTCAACCGCCCCGGCAGCGTGCGTGACTGCAACGAAAAGCTGTTCGCCACCGAGTTCCCCCAGTGCTGCGTGCCCACGCTGGTGACCAGCCGCGCCGACCTGCTGCGCGACTTTGTGCAGGAATACGGTGACACGGTGATGAAGCCGCTGGACGGCATGGGCGGCAGCAACATCTTCCGGGTCCAGCGGGACAGCCCGAATATCAGTGTCGTGATCGAGGTGCTGACCCAGCAGGGCCGCACGCCGATCATGGTGCAGCGCTATATCCCCGAGATCACCCAGGGCGACAAGCGCATCCTGATGATCAATGGCGAGCCCGTGCCCTATGCGCTGGCGCGGATTCCACGCGAGGGCGAGTTCCGCGGCAATCTGGCCGCCGGGGGCACCGGCGAAGGCCGGGAGCTGACAGACCGTGATCGCTGGATCTGCGAGCAGGTGGGGCCCACCCTCAAGCGCAAGGGGCTCTATTTTGTCGGCCTGGACGTGATCGGTGACTACCTCACCGAAATCAACGTGACCAGCCCCACCTGCATCCGTGAGCTGGACAAGCACTTCGGCATCAATATCGCGGGCGACCTGTTCGATGTATTGCTCGACATCCGCGCGACACAACGCGGCCACACCGGGGCGTAATCGTGGTTCAGGCCCCCGCACCGGTGTCGTCCGCCGACCGGCTCAGTTTCACACTGTTCCTGGCCGTGGCGATCCATGCCACGGTGATCTTCGGCATCGGCTTTGCACCGGAGCGGCCGGGTGAAGGCACACGCACCCTGGATGTCACCCTGGCCCACCATCAGAGCGACACGACACCGGAGGACGCCGATTTCATCGCCCAGGCCAACCAGGAGGGTTCCGGCGACCAGTCGGACAAGGCCGAGCTGACCACC
This sequence comes from Alcanivorax sp., assembly GCA_013823245.1. GTDB lineage: Bacteria > Pseudomonadota > Gammaproteobacteria > Pseudomonadales > Alcanivoracaceae > Isoalcanivorax. The sequence goes on along the minus strand of PNLU01000041.1, from coordinate 13,791 downwards.
ACAGAGCTGACCGACTTTGCCGATCAACAGATCGAACGGGTGCAATTGCAGGCGCCTTCGGTGATCGAGCGCAGTGAACGGGTGCCGCAGCAGCTGGTGATTACCACCCAGGGGCTGTCCGATTGGCAGGTGAATGCCGCGCCGGAGCAACCTGACACACCACAGAACCTGCCCCAGGCCGAGACCGAATCACTGGATGCGCTGAGCCAGGAAATTGCCAGCTTGCAGGCCCGGCTGGACAACCAGCGCCAGGCTTATGCGAAGCGGCCGCGCATCCACCGGCTCACCTCGGTGTCCACCAAGGCGCATTACGAGGCACTTTATATCGATGCCTTCCGGCGCGATGTCGAGGAAGCCGGCACACGCAACTTTCCGCGCCAGGCGCTGGCCCGGCAGACTTTCGGCAATGTGCGCCTGATGGTCGCCCTCAACGCCGACGGCAGCGTGCGGGATGTAGAAGTGCTGCAGTCCTCCGGGCACGGCTTCCTCGACCAGGCCGCCGTCCAGAGTGTGCGCCTGGCGGCGCCGTTCGCGCCTTTTACCCGCGAAATGCGCGAAAAAGCCGATATCCTGGAGATCATTCGCACCTGGCGCTTCGACCCCGACCAGATTGTCACCAGCCACTGAAGCGCACTTCACTTGCCCGTGACCGGCCCGCCGCCGATACTGCACCGATGTCATCCTCACTCGCACATCAGCTTCTGATCGCCATGCCGCAGCTGGCCGACCCCGGCTTCCAGCAAACGGTGACGTATATCGTTGAACATAACGATGAAGGCGCCATGGGGCTGATCATCAACCGGCCGCTGGATTTCCCGCTGACACGCCTGTTCGATGACCTCGGCATCACCCCGCGCGCCCACCTGCGTGAGCAGATGGAACGCGACCACCCGGTGGTCTATGGCGGCCCGGTGCAGACCGATACCGGCTTTGTGCTGCACCCCGCCACCGAACGCGCCTGGGATTCATCGGCGTTGCTGCCGGACGGCCTGCGCATGACCACCTCACGGGATGTGCTGGAGGCCATCGCCCTGGGCGAAGGTCCGCCGCAGGCGCTGATCGCGCTGGGCTATGCGGGCTGGGATGCGGGCCAACTGGATGCGGAACTGGCCGATAACGCCTGGCTGAGTACGCCGATGGATGTACGCCTGCTGTTCGAGGTGCCCTTCAGTGAGCGCTGGCACGCCGCCGCCCGCCAGCTGGGCATCGATCTGCACCTGCTGTCCACCCAGACCGGACATGCCTGACCCCATGACACCGCCGCGCACCCTGATGGGCTTTGATTTCGGCACCCGCAAGATCGGGCTGGCGGTAGGGCAGTCCATCACCGGCAGCGCGTCTCCGCTTCAGGCCCTGCCCTGCCGCGATGGCGTGCCAGATTGGCAGCAGGTGGCCGCATTGCTGGCGGAATGGCAGCCGGACTTGCTGGTGGTAGGATTGCCCCTCAACATGGACGATACGGAAAGTGAACTGAGTCGCCGTGCCAGACGATTTGCCGGACGCCTGAAAGGCCGCTTCGGCACCCCCGTGATGCTGGTGGACGAGCGCCTTTCCACGCGCGAAGCCCGCGACCGCATGGGCGACCGCTGGCGCGGCGGACCCGACTCGCGCGTGGACAGCATGGCCGCCGTCATATTGATTGAAGCCTATCTCGCCGATGGCGCAGGAGAACCGGTGTGACCGAACAGGCCCCGCAAACCCATTACACCGCTGCACAGATTGATGCGCTGCTGGACAGCATGACCGAGCAGTTGCGCAGCCATTTGTCTGACCGCGGCATCGGCGACTATGCATTGATCGGCATCCATTCCGGCGGCGCCTGGGTGGCCGATGCCCTGCATCAGCGGCTGCGACCGGCCACCGAACTGGGCACACTGGATATCAGCTTCTACCGCGATGACTTTTCTCACCGGGGCCTGCAATCCCGGGTCCGCCCCACGGCTCTGCCTTTCGATGTGGATGCGGCGCATCTGGTGCTGGTGGACGACGCGCTGATGAGCGGGCGAACGGCCCGCGCCGCGTTGAATGAGTTGTTCGATTACGGGCGCCCCGCCAGCGTTACCCTGGCGGTGTTGTTCGATATTGGCCGCCGCGAGCTGCCGATCAGTGCGGATATTTGTGGCGCGCACGTGGCATTGCCCCCCGGACAACGGGTAGAATTACGCGGACCCGCGCCACTGACCGCGGATGTCATCGAATACTCACAGCGCGGAAAACAAGGGCCAACATGACCGCAGAGCCTTCCACGGACCCGCTGCAACTCACTGGCGACGGCCAGTTGCGCAACTTTCTTTCCATTGAAGGCCTGCCCCGCTCCGTTCTGGAACAGATTCTCGATAATGCCGCCTCCTTCGTTGATGTCGGCGACCGCGCCATCAAGAAAGTCCCGCTGCTGCGCGGCAAGACCGTGGTCAACCTGTTCTTCGAGGCCAGCACCCGCACCCGCACCACCTTCGAGCTGGCCGCCAAGCGCCTGTCTGCCGATGTGCTGAACATTGATATCGCGCGATCCGCCACCAGCAAGGGCGAGTCGCTGATGGACATGCTGCGTAACCTGGAGGCCATGGCCAGCGACATGTTCGTGGTGCGCCACGCCGACTCCGGCGCACCGCACTATATCGCCCGCCACGCCACCCCCGAGGTCGCCATCATCAATGCCGGTGACGGCCGCCATGCACACCCGACCCAGGCGATGCTGGACATGTACACCATTCGCCACTACAAGGGCGGTTTTGCCGGACTCAAGGTGGCCATCATCGGCGATATCCTGCACTCCCGCGTGGCCCGCTCGCAGATTCATGCCCTGAATATTCTCGGCGCCGAAGAAGTGCGGGTGATCGGCCCACGTACCCTGCTGCCCGCCGATATCGAGAGCCTGGGGGTCAGTGTGTACGACGACCTCAGCCAGGGCCTACGCGATGTGGATGTGGTGATTGCCCTGCGCCTGCAGAAGGAACGCATGGACTCCGCCCTGCTCCCGTCCGAATCCGAGTTCTTCCGCCTTTACGGCCTCAACAACGAGCGCCTGCGGCAGGCCCACCCGGACGCCATCATCATGCATCCCGGCCCGATCAATCGCGGCGTGGAGATTGCCTCGGAAGTGGCCGACGGGGAACGCTCGGTCATTCTGCATCAGGTGACTTTCGGCATCGCCGTGCGCATGGCCGTGATGTCCATGTGCATGAGCGGACGCGAAGCCGAACAACGCAGCCGGGGAGGCGACCATGCAGCCGCGCGCTGACCTGCTGATTCGCAAGGCCCGGGTGATCGACCCGGCCAGCGGCCGCGACGAAGTGGCCGACCTGCTGGTGGAAGACGGCCGTCTGCTGCGCATCGGCGCCAGCCTGGATGCTCCCGGCGCCGAACTGGTGGCCGCCGACGGCCTGTGGTTGCTGCCCGGCCTGGTGGATACCTGCGTGCGGCTGCCCGAACCGGGCAACCATCGTACCGGCAGCCTGCACAGCGAAACCCGCGCCGCCGCCGCCGGGGGCATTACCCACCTTTGTGCCACCCCGGACACCGACCCGGTGATCGACAGCACCGCCGTGGTCCGGCTGATTCGCGAACGCGCCATGAAAGCGGGCTTTGCCCGGGTCATGCCGATGGCCGCGCTGACCCAGGGCCTGCAAGGCCAGCAGCTGGCTGAACTGGCCACACTGCGCGACGCCGGTTGTATTGCCGTCAGCAATGCGGGGCATCGGGTCCAGGATGCTCTGATACTCAAGCGCAGCCTGGAATACGCCGCGACCTTCGATCTGCCGGTGGTTTTCCGGCCCCAGGACGCCGCGCTGAGCAGCGGCGGTTGTGCACACGAAGGCCCTGTGGCCACGCGCCTCGGGCTACCGGGGATTCCCTCCGTAGCAGAGACCGTGGACCTCGCCCGCGCCCTGTTGCTGGTGGAAGCGACCGGGGTGCGGGCGCATTTCCATCAGCTCAGCTGCGCCGCCAGCGTCGCCTTGCTGCGCCATGCCAAGGCACAGGGCCTCAACGTCACGGCAGATGTCAGCATTCACCATCTGCTGCTGGATGAGAGCGCCATCGAAGGCTTCAACAGTCTCTGTCACATCAGCCCGCCCCTGCGCAGCCGCGCCGACCGCGATGCCCTGATGCAGGGGGTGATCGACGGCACCGTGGACGCCATCAGCAGCCAGCACATTCCATTGGGCGGCTCCGCCAAACTGGCGCCGTTCCCGTCCACCCGGCCCGGCATTTCCGGCCTGGACACCCTGCTGTCGCTGGTGCTTGAACTGGTGCAACGCGATCAGTTGCCCCTGCGCCGAGCGCTGGATGCCATCACCGCCGCTCCGGCCCGTTGCCTGGGCGTCAGCGCCGGACGCCTGGAAGAAGGTCGGCTGGCCAGCCTCTGCCTGATCGACCCGAACGCTACCCGCCTGCCCGCCGAAGACTGGCTGTCCGCCGGGCGCAACTCCCCCTGGCTCGACATCGAACTGCCCGGCACCGTGCGCCTGACGGTATGCGAGGGCAAGGTGACCTGGCTGTCGGACTAACACAGGACGCCCCGGAACAACTGTCACAAATCCACCCACCTTATCGCCACACATTCTTAACCCCCTGTTCATCAGACGACTACAGCAACCTCCCAGAATCACCCCGGGCGTGAACATCACGTCAAACAGAATGGCTTACTCTGACTTCGGGGATATTCATCATGCGTTACATACGCCTTTCGCTGGCGGCCGCAACGGCCGTCATGCTCATGCTCAGTGGCTGCGGTGGCAGCTCCTCCAGCAACAATAACGAGACACCTCCCGGCGCAGCGGCACCGGCGCCGCTGCGCCTGGGCCTGCTGCCCGACACCCAGGGGGACGGCCCCAATGTCGCGGTTTATGCCATGGATGCGGTGCTGGCCAAGCACAAGGCGCTGGGCGCCGACGTGGTCATTGCGGTGGGGGATCTGACCAATAACGGTACACCGGAAGAGTTTGCCCAGTGGTTGTCGGTGGCCGACAAGTACAAGGCCGAGGGCATCGAGATTCTGCCACTGATGGGCAACCATGAAGACAGCTGGGCGCATACGGTGCGCTGGATTGATGCGATGCGCCCTTACATTCCGAAAGACGCGCAGCATATGCCCTATGCCGAGTTTCTGAATTACTCGGTGATCCGCAGCAACGTGCTGATTATCAATATTCGTTACTGGGGCCTGGCCGGGGCCTTCCCGTGGATTCGCGAGACCATCGAGCGGCACCGGGATGAGGTGGATCACATCGTGATCGGCAGCCACGACGGCCTGATTGGTGCCAAGTACGGGCAGGTGCGCGAACAGATCGTCAGCGGCCAGCGAGGCGAGAACAGCCTGCAGGACCAGTATGACGAAATCCGCCGCGTCTTTATCGATAATGACGTCATCTGGGTGCAGGGGCATGAGCATCAGTATCAGCGCAGCGTCGTGCACGGACCTTTCACCGCCATCAACAAATCCTGGACCGAGACCGGGGGCAATTATCGTCTGCCCTATTTCACCCAGATCATGTCGGGCAATGCCTCTTACAAGGGCTATGAGCTTCGCTGGGGTGAAAGCGAACTGGTGCAGCGCATCATCCAGCACAAGTCGAATTCCATGAGCAATGGCTCGCCCGCCTACGACATCAATGCAGCGCTGCTCAGCTTCAACGGTCCACGTGTGGACTACGAAGCCTGGTATGCCGAACACACCGTCCAGAATGATCTGGGTGACCGCGGCGCGCTGGCCGACCCGGACTGGATCCTGTTCGATCGCTTCAGCCGCACCACAGACCGTTGCGAGAAGATCGTTTATCCCAACAGTATTCCCGCTGGCACGCGGCCGGTGCTGGACCACGACGTCACCTATCGCACGCCGGAATGCCGTGGCCCCGATGGCGCCATTGCGCGTCTGGAAGCCGGTATCAACAACACCTTCAACCGCGTGGATTCCGTGACCCGGACCATGGGCTATACCCCGGACTGGAGCCGCGCCACGTCGAGCATGGACCTGCTGCGCCTGACCTATCAGTACCTGTATCAGTACCACCAGGCCTGGACGCCAAACCTCAATGGCAACCAGCGTGCTGTCGTAGACGGTGAGCAGGTGCGCGTGCCGGAAACCACCATCGACATGAAGAAGCATGTCACGCTGAGCTGGCTGCCTGCCGAGGCCGATACCGCGTCCAGCATTCTCGTGATCAGCGGTACCGGCGGCCAGAATGGCATCTACAACAACGCCTGGGGCGGCCGCCGTGACATGACCGCTGATGCTGGCCGACCGGGCAGCCAGCCGGACGGTTCCGCCAAGGCGCCGCACGCTCTGCCTGCTCACGCCACCGGCGAGTGGGATATCCGCGACGCCCCCACCGATGCCTTCGCCCTGAGTTTCCGTGTGCCCCAGACCCTGGCCGGGCGCGCGCTGATACCAGGCATTCGCACGGCAACCGGCTGGGCGGCGGCCGGTTCTGATGACTGCATCATCGAGGGGGCCTTCCATGAGAGTTGGCTTGATGGTGGCGCGCCGCGCGATCCGGGCTGCGCCGATGAGCCGGTCATCGGCTTTGATGCCAGCCAGGGCCACGGGCTCTGGTGGATGATCAGTGACCGCGATCTGGAAATGGCCCTGCTGTCCCGCTGACCTGCCCTTGCCTGCTGCCGGGGTTTCCCGGCAGCACGGCACTGTTTACCCGCCTGATGCCCGCTTATATGATGCGTGAACCGGTTCACACTGGACGGACGCCGGTACCCTGTTTGCTTGCGGAGCCCGCTGATGCTGGGCATGTACTTATTAACGGGATCGCTGCTGGCGGCTGCGCTGGTAGCGCTGTGGCTGATCTATGGCCGCCAGGCCAGGGCGCTACGGCGGCAACATGCTGCCCTGCTGACACTCAACCGTATCAGCAGCCTGGGGGCTGACGACCTCGACTCGCGGCTGCGTGGCGCGCTGGATATCGGGCGCCGCTATCTTCAACTGGACGACGGCATCATCAGTCACGTGCATGCCGGTGAATACCGTCTGGTCACCCACTCTTCCGATCAGGCGCTCTGGTCTTCCGGGCAGATGTTCCCGCTGTCGGAAACCTACTGTTCCATCATTCTGGAACACAACACCCTCTGGGCAGTTTCCAACACCCGCCGCTCCCGCTATGCCAGCCACCCGGCCTACAAGGCTTTCGGTCTGGAAGCCTACATCGGCATTCCCGTCATGATTGAGGGGCGCGCGTTCGGCACGCTGGCCTTCTTTTCCCGTCAGCCACACAAGCGGTTTACCGATGAGGAGCGGGAGTTCGTTTCGCTGATGGCCAACTGGGTGGCCTCAGCCATGGCGCTGCGACTGGCCGATGAAAAGCATCGCGGCGCCACCGGCAAGCTGGAGAAGATGGCCAACAACGTGCCCGGGCTGGTTTATCAATATGTGATTGAAGCCGACGGCAGCGGCCATTTCCCTTTCGTCAGTTCCGGTCTTGAAGAGACCACCGGTCTGTCGCAAGAGGCTCTGCGCCTCAGTGACCAGTCAGGGCTGAGCCGTATCCACCCGGATGATCTGGACCATGTTCGCCGCTCCACCGAGGCCTCACGCACATCACTGACCCCCATGCGGCATGAGTTTCGTTTTTTCCATCCCCGCAAAGGCATGATCTGGCTTGAAGACTATGCCAATCCCGAACCGCTGCGCAACGGCGCCGTACTCTGGCATGGCTTCATCACCGACGTCTCGGAGCGCAAGCGCATGGAGCTGGCGCTGCAGGAAGAGACCCGGCGGCTGCAGAGCATTATCGATGGCACGGCGATCGGCACCTGGGAATGGAACATCCAGACGGACAGCGTGCAACTCAATGCCCGCTGGGTCGAAATGCTGGGCTATACGCTGAGCGACCTGTCGCCGGTCAACCTTCAGCACTGGATGTCCCTGATCCACCCCGAAGACAGAGCCAGTTGTGAAACCGCACTGAAGCAACATGTCAGCGGCCAGACCAAACGGTACGAGTTCCAGTACCGCATGCGCCACCGGGGCGGGCACTGGATCTGGGTGCATGATCGCGGACAGATCATGACGCGCTCTGCCAGCGGCGCACCGATCGTGATGTTCGGCACACATGCCGACATCACCAAGTCCATCGCCACGCAGGAGGCGCTGGCGGAAAGTGAAGCGCGTTTTCGCAGCATCCTGTCACGCCTGCCCGGCACCGTGTACCGTTGCCGCCACGATGATGTTCGCACGCTTCATTATGTCAGTGAGCGCATCGCTGATTTGTCCGGCTTCAAGGCGGAAGAGCTGGAGCGCGGCCACCATGGTTCCCTGAATCAGCTGATCCTGGCGGAGGACACCGGCGCGCTCGAAGGCATCCGCGACGCGCTGTTGCGCAAGCGTCCCTACGAAATTTTTTATCGCATTCGCCACAAGGATGGCAGCCTGGTCTGGATTCAGGACAAGGGGTCTCTGACCATTGATGCCCGCGACGGTTCGCAGTGGCTGGATGGTTTCATGTGGGACGTGACTGACAAGCGTCTGCTGACCGAACAACTGGCGGAGAGCGAACAGCGCTTTGAAGGGGCGTTCGAGACCGCCCCCCAGGGCATGGCGATCATTCGCGCCAGCGGCGAATGGCTGGATATGAATACCGCGCTTTGCAGAATGCTGGGGTTCAAGCGCTCAGAGCTTATTGGCCAGGACTGCCGGGATATCACGCACCCGGAAGATCGGGCCGAAGAGATGCACCGCACCGAAGCCCTGCTGCGCGGCGACCTGACCGCTTTCCAGATCAGGAAACGCCTGTTGCACAAGTTCGGGCACGACGTCTGGGTGCTACAGAGCATGTCGCTGGTGTATGACGCCGATGAGCGACCCAGCTATATGGTCTCCATCATTCAGGACATTTCCGAGGAAATGCGCTCGGATATTCTCAAACGCAACTTTGTTTCCACTGTCAGCCACGAGCTGCGCACACCCCTGACGGCCATTTTTGGTTCGCTGGGACTGGTGACCAAGGGAGCTCTGGGCGAAATCCCCAGTGAGATGCAGCGCATCCTGACCATCGCTTACAACAACAGCGAACGACTGATCATGTTGATCAACGATCTGCTGGACATGGAAAAGCTTATTTCCGGCAAGATGAGCCTTCACTGCCAGCCCGCTGAGTTGTTGCAGACGCTGAACGAATCACTGGAGGCAAACAAGAGCTATGCCGACAAGTACTCCGTGACCTTCCGGCTGGCGAGCGTCGAACCTGCCACCGTGCAAATTGACGGTGCACGCTTCCAGCAGATCATGGCCAATCTGCTCTCCAATGCCGCCAAGTTTTCACACCCGGGCGGCGAGGTGATTGTTCGGGCGCGCCGCGACAAACATGAAGCGATCGTGTCCGTGCAGGATTTCGGCGAGGGCATTCCCCCGGCGTTCCACCCCCGGGTCTTTGACAAGTTCACTCAGGCGGACAGCTCGGACATCAAACACAAGGGCGGCACCGGGTTGGGCCTGGCGATCTCGCGAGAGCTGATTGAGAAAATGGAGGGCAGAATCTGGTTCGACAGTGCGCCGGGACAGGGCAGCACCTTCCATGTGGCCCTGCCGCTCAGTCGTGTCAGCCCGGTGGGTACTTAGCCAGCATATCCGTGATCAGACGGTCGATCAGGCGTTCTCGTCGATCTGTGCTCATGCCCTCGGTGAGGTTACGGCGCCCGGCCCCTCGCCAGATGGCGCGCCGTTCATCCGGCGTCACGAACTCCACCACCAGCTTGCCTTCCTTGATCTGGCGGGAATCCGGTGCCGTTGCCATGCCCAGCCCCAGATTGTTACGCCCGAAGCCGAAGCCGTAACTGAAGCCGGAAGACTGATTGCGGATCTCTTCCACGATATCGTAGCGCACCAGTATGTCGGCTTCGTCCATCGGTACACGCTGGAAACCACGCGCATCCAGCTCCCGTATCAGGCTGCGCTCGATCCGCGATGCATCCAGCGACAGATAACCCTGGTCCTCGGTGTGGGGCATGATGGCGTAGCTGTTCTGGCCCGCAAAGCTGGCGCCCCGGTCATGGTCAATGGTTACGGTGGCGCAGCCGGTGAGCAGCGCCGCCAGCGCCAGCAACATGGCACCCGGTGCCCAGTGGTGTTTAACACGCTGTTTCATGAAGCCTCCCTGTTCAGGCAGACAAAAACCTTGATGGTTAGAGTGTATCAGGTGCGGTTTGCTCCCCGGCGTGAACGTTCAGTCTGACACAACCCGTTCAAACCGGGGCCTGATCTGACCATCACGCTCCACCAGTTCCGTAAACATGGCCAGCGGGCGCACCCACAGGCCCCGTTCACCGTACAAGGCACGATAGACCACCTGCGGCACCTGCATCTCACTGTCGCGCGCCACACCCAGCACGTCATACAGGCCCCCTTTGAAATGCCGGTACTGGCCCGGTTCCAGCGTGGGCAAAGGCGTCAGATCATCATCTGTCGTCAATGGAATGCCTCCTCGGTTTCACACAAGCTGCGCGTGCGGCGCGCCAGAATTTCGCCCAGTTGCCGCGTGGCAGGCCCGGCATAGTCCCGGTCGCCGTACACCAGATAAAGGTCCGCGAAGCGCTCGCTGCCCTCGCGCAGCGGCAGCACCTTCAGGGTGCCGGCGGCCAGTTCACGCCGGATCTTCTCTTCCGGATACCAGGCAAATCCCTGCCCGCGGCACGCCGCCTGAATGGATGTGGACACATGGCTGAGGGTCCAGCGCTGCTCCGCCCCGAGCCAGCCCGCGTCGGTACGGCGCTGCCCCGAGTCGCGCACCACCAGCTGCCGCTGGCGGCGCAGGTCGTTGAAGTCCAGCGGGCGCGCCAACTGGTGAAGGGGGTGGTCCGGGTGCGCCACGGGTACGAAGCGCACCCGCATCAGGTGGTCTCCCAGAAAGCCGGGCGGAATACGTCCGGCGATGGCCAGGTCTACCCGGCGCTCCAGCAACGCCTCTTCCGTACCGGTCAGCACCGTTTCATGCAGCTCGATCCGGGTGTCCGGGAAGGCGTCGCCCAGCTCCGCCAGGCAATCGAGCATCAGCCAGTTCGGGAACAGGGCCTCCACCGCCAACTCGATGGCCGCCTCGTGACGCAGACTCAGGTGCGCCGCCGCCTGCTCCAGAGCCTCTGCTTCACCCAGCAGCGCGCGGGCCCGGCGGTAAAGCAGCTCACCGGCCGGTGTCAGCGCCGCCTTGCGGCCCTTGAGGGTGAATACACGCAGGTCCAGGGTCGTTTCCAGCTTCTGGATGGCGTAGCTCACCGCCGACTGGCTCTTGCCCAGTGCCTCCGCCGCCTGGGCGTAGCCCCCGGCATCCACCACCGCCAGCAGTGCGCGCCATTGTTCGAGGGTTATCCGGGGTTCCGTCATCACGACATCCTGAAACATCAGTCATTTCGATAGAATACCACCATCATATGGTCTTTTTAATTCACCGGACAGATGTATTCTTGATTGCAGAGCGTGGCGATTCTCCGCCGCACCACTCACCGATGACCGGCCCGTTCAACGCCGGCAGGGAGCAACACCATGGGACTTCTGGTAGATGGCGTCTGGCACGACAAGTGGTATGACACCGACAAGACCGGCGGGCGCTTCGAGCGCAGCGCCGCGCAGTTTCGCAACTGGGTTACCGCCGATGGCCGCCCCGGACCCGACGGCGAGGGCGGCTTCAAGGCCGAACCCGGTCGTTACCACCTGTATGTGTCGCTCGCCTGCCCCTGGGCCCACCGCACCCTGATCTTTCGCGCCCTCAAGGGCCTCGACAAGATGATCGACGTGTCGGTGGTCAATCCGTTGATGCTCAGCGAAGGCTGGCCGCTGGATACCGATTTCCCGGGCGCCACCGGCGACGCCCTGTACGGGTTCAAGCGCATGTACGAGGTCTATCTCAAGGCTGACCCCAACTACTCTGGCCGCGTCACCGTGCCGGTGCTGTGGGACCGCGAGCGGGAAACCATCGCCAGCAACGAATCTGCCGACATCATTCGCATGTTCAACCATGCTTTTGACGAAGTCGGCGCCACGCCCGGGGATTTTTATCCCGAGGCGTTGCGTGCCGACATCGACGAGGTCAACAGCTGGATCTATGACGAGGTCAACAATGGTGTCTACAAGGCGGGCTTCGCCACCAGTCAGGAGGCCTACGACGATGCCGTGACCACGCTGTTTGCTGCCCTGGATCGTCTGGAGCAGCGTTTGAGCGACCAGCGGTTCCTGGTCGACAACCGCGTGACCGAGGCCGACTGGCGCCTGTTCACGACGCTGGTGCGGTTTGATCCGGTGTACGCAACGCACTTCAAGTGTGATCACAAGCGCATCGCGGATTACCCGAACCTGACGCATTACGTGCGCGATCTTTACCAGACACCCGGCGTGGCAGACACGGTGAACATGACGCATATCCGTCATCACTATTTCCGCAGCCACCCGACCATCAACAAGTACGGCATTGTTTCCATGGGCCCGGCACTGACGTTCGATCAACCCCATGATCGCGATCGTCTGGGCCCCCGGGAAGCGTAACGAACGGGCCCAGCCCGAGGAGGTCATCATGCAAGCCAGAGCCCTGCATTTCCTGATTCCCGGCCGCGACACCAGCGACGGTGCCGGGGTGCGCCTGAAGCGCAGCCTGGGACAATCTGCCCATGTGCGTCTGGACCCGTTCCTGATGCTGGATGAATTTTCATCCGACGACGCAGCCGATTATATCGCCGGCTTCCCGTCCCATCCGCATCGCGGTTTTGAAACCGTCACCTACATGCTGGACGGGCACATGCTGCACGAGGACCATCTCGGCAATCGCGGAGATCTGAAATCCGGTGGCGTGCAGTGGATGACCGCCGGACGCGGCATTATTCATTCGGAAATGCCGCAGCAGAACGAAGGGCGCATGCGTGGCTTCCAGCTGTGGCTGAATCTGCCCGCGAAGGAAAAGATGAAGCCGGCAGGCTATCGGGATATCCAGCCCGACGAGATTCCCGTGGCGTCTGTTGCAGACGGTGTGTCGGCGCGCATTATTGCTGGCGAGCTGGCAACGGCAACGCAGGTGGTCAAGGGGCCAATTCATGGCCCCGATCAGGGCATCACCACCGACCCGCAATACTGGGATGTCAGTATTGAAGCGGGTCATCAGGCCACCCTGCCGGTCCCCGCCACGCACAATGCCTTCATCTATGTCTTCGAAGGCAGCGCCGCCATCGGCGGACGCGAAGTGCCTCGGCACCACGCGGCGATACTGCGCGAGGGCGACACGCTGGAGGTCAATGCAGGACCCGACGGCGCCCGCTTCCTGCTGATTGCCGGCAAACCGATCAAGGAACCGATCGTCCAGTACGGCCCCTTTGTCATGAACACGGCAGAGGAAATCGAGCAGGCCCTGCGGGATTACCGTGAGGGGCGGCTCACCGCCTGAAACACCGGGGCGCCTCTGGCGCCCCGATCATTACTGCAAATCCAGCACTGATGACACGACGGATTCCTCGCCGAGCCGTTTGTAAATCTCGGGATTAAAGACGTGGGATGAGACGATGTCAGAAAGCGGAGCCACAACATAGAAATCCTTGATTCCGTCGGGCTGCCTTTCTTCACTGGACTCACGCTCGAAGTAATCAAACACCTCTTCGTATCGATTGGTCAGCTGAAGCTTCAGGTCGCGCTCTCGTCGAAATCCACTGTAGAGCGGTAGCAACGTGATATGCGAGCATTCCCAATGGGGCTCATTAGTGCGCGCCACCAGCCCCACATACACCTTGCGAGATCTCAAGGTCACCGCCACCAATTTGCTGTGGCTTGTTGCATACGCCAACAGGGCCGAAAAATCGTCTTTCTGCCAA
>PNLU01000040.1 GCA_013823245.1 Alcanivorax sp. | reverse complement strand
TTCTCGGTCAACAACGTCAGCGCCATCTCGTCCCGGGATCTGGCCATCAGCAAGGATGGCGGGCGCCTGTACATCGGCCTGGATTACGAAGTGCGTGAGCCGCTGTTCGGCAACATTGATATCGTGATCTCCTTCCAGAAGGATTACGAGAAAAGCACCCGATGACCGACCTTGAGTTGACCCGGCTGTGCAACCGGCTGGGTTACCGCTTTACCCGTCCGGCCCTGCTGGAGCAGGCCCTGACCCACCGTAGCGCCCACCGCCAGCTGAATAACGAACGGCTCGAATTTCTGGGCGACGCCCAACTTGGCCAGATCATGGCGCACTGGCTGTTCGAGCGCTTCCCCGAGGCCAGCGAGGGCCAACTGACCCGCATGCGCGCGGCCCTGGTGCGCGGCCAGACCCTGGCCGACGTGGCCCGTGAGCTTGATCTGGGTGCCTGCATTCGCCTGGGCGGCGGAGAAATGAAGAGCGGCGGCGACCGCCGCGCCTCCATCCTGGCGGATGCTCTGGAAGCCATTATCGGCGCCGTGCGCCTGGATGCCGGACCCGAGGTCTGCCGCGAGCGCGTGCTGGCCTGGTTCGGTGAGCGCCTGCACAGCGTGTCGCCCACGGAAACGGTGAAAGACGCCAAGACCCAGTTGCAGGAATGGTTGCAGGCCCGCCAGCACCCCCTGCCCGAATACGATGTGCTGACCATCAGTGGCCAGCCCCCGCGCCAGACCTTCGAGGTGATCTGTCGCTTGCCGGGGTATGATCATCAGGAAGTCGCCCGGGGCAGCAACCGCCGCCGGGCCGAACAGACCGCTGCCGCCCAGGCCCTGGCCTGGCTTGAGGAGCCCTCGCGTGACTGAGTCCGCCCCGACCACCCGCTGCGGCGTGGTCAGCATCATTGGCCGCCCGAACGTGGGCAAGTCGACCCTGATGAACCACCTTATCGGGCAGAAAATCAGTATTACGTCGCGCAAGCCGCAGACCACGCGGCATCGCATCCACGGCATCCTGACGCGCGACGATTACCAGATCATCTTTGCCGATACGCCGGGGATCCATCAGGATGCCCAGCGCGCCCTGAACAAGGCCATGAACCAGTCGGCGCTGACCGCGCTCGCGGGCATCGACCTGATCTGCTTCATGGTCGACGCGCTCAAGTGGACCGAGGCAGACGAACACGTCCTATCGCTGCTCAAGCGCGCCGAGGTGCCGGTACTGCTGATCATCAACAAGGTCGACAGCCTGGAAGACAAGGCGGAGTTGCTGCCGCATATCCAGCGCCTGACAGCAATGCATGATTTTGCCGATGTCATCCCCGTGTCCGCGCTGGGGGGGCATAATCTGGACGCTCTGGAAGCAGCGCTGGTCAAACGCCTGCCCGCCGGAGATTTCTGGTACGACGAAGACCAGATCACGGATCGCAGCCTGCGTTTCATTGCCGCTGAAATGATCCGCGAGAAGGTGTTTCGCCAACTGGGCCAGGAACTGCCTCACCAGATCACGGTGGAGGTCGAGCTGTGGGAAGACACGCCCACGGTCACGCGCATCAACGCGGCTATTCTGGTGGAGCGTCGTGGCCAGAAAAAAATCCTGATCGGCAGCGGCGGTGACCGGATCAAGAAGATCGGCACAGAAGCGCGCCAGGATATCGAGGCGCTGATTGATCGCAAGGTCATGCTGGAGCTGTGGGTAAAAATTCGCTCCGGCTGGTCCGACGATACCCGCGCGCTGCGCTCGCTGGGCTACGGCGATTGAACAGGGTGGCGACGGACGCGCCTGCCAGCCCCGGTGGCCTGGAAGCCGTCTGGGTGCTGCACAGCCGCCCCTATCGCAACAGCAGCGTCATCCTGGAATTGCTCGGTGAGCGGCGTGGCCGCATCGGTGCGGTCGCCCGTGGTGGTCGGCGCAACACGCTGCTGCAACCGTTCCGGCCGTTGCTGGCCAGTTTCAGTGGCCGGGGCGAGTTGCTGACGCTGACGCATTGCGAAGCGGAAGGGGCGGCGTTGCCGTTGACGGGCCGGGCGCTGTTCTGCGGTTTCTATCTGAACGAAATTCTGGTGCGGGTGCTGCATCGCTTCGATCCGCACCCGGAATTGCTGGAGCCGTACCGGGCAACGCTGTCGTTGCTGACCCATGCGGACATGCCGCAGGATGTGTTGCTGCGCCGTTTCGAGCTGACGCTGCTGGATGCCCTGGGCTATGGCTTCTCCCTCGACCATGACGCGGAAGGCGAGCCGCTAAACGCCGGACATGCCTACCGCCTCGACACCACCCTCGGCCTGATTCCCGACCCCAAGGGCTTCCCCGGCGATGCCTTGCTGGCCATCGCCGCCGGCGACTGGCACGACACCGCCCGCCGCGTCGCCCGCGACCTGCTGCGCCAGGCCCTTGCGCCCTTGCTCGGT
The DNA here is from genome assembly GCA_013823245.1 of Alcanivorax sp. GTDB lineage: Bacteria > Pseudomonadota > Gammaproteobacteria > Pseudomonadales > Alcanivoracaceae > Isoalcanivorax. The sequence continues at coordinate 20,131 of PNLU01000040.1, read as the reverse complement.
GATCGGCCTTTGGTCAGTCGTGAGCTGTTTCGTTGATGCTTTCCGGCTGGGTTCCATTCTTTTGTTTGTGGTGGTTATGGCCCTCGGGGGGCGGGTAAAGGGTTTCTGGACACGCCGTAAACCCGTCCCTGGGGGCTCTCGTTCGGCATCCATGCCTCTCGAAGGTCCAGAAACCCTTTACCCGCCCCCCGAGGGCCGTCACGTGCAGCCCGGTTAATAAATTCCAGCCAACTGACGATTTTGTTCCTGCTTTCGATCTCGCCCGCTCCGACTCGCTGCGCGAACAGAGCCTTCAGTTGGCTTAAAGTATGTTGAGCAGGATAAACGTGACGGCGCGCAGGGGTGGGTGGCCCCTTTCAGGACCTTCGAGAGGCATGGATGCCGAACGAGAGCTTACAGGGATGTACTTGCAGCGTGTCCTGAAAGGGGCCACCCACCCCTGCGCGCCATAACCACCCAATGCAAGAAGCAATGGTCCATACCGACAACGCCCAGCCCAAGGGTTTATACTGACAAATCAGAGCCTCCATCCGACGACCAAGGGAAACCGACTCATCATGCAACGTGTCCTGCTGGGCGTGAACATCGACCATATCGCTACGCTGCGCCAGGCGCGCGGTACCCGCTATCCCGAGCCAGTGCAGGCCGCGCTGATCGCCGAACAGGCCGGTGCCGACGGCATTACCGTGCACCTGCGTGAAGATCGCCGTCATATCAACGACCGGGATGTGGAACTGCTGATGCAGACCGCCCAGACCCGGATCAATCTGGAAATGGCCGCCACCCGCGAAATGCTCGATATTGCCTGCCGCCTGCGGCCACCGCATTGTTGTCTGGTGCCCGAACGGCGCGAAGAACTCACCACCGAAGGTGGCCTGGATGTGGTGGGGAATTTCGAGGAATTGAAAGCCGCCTGCGGCCGTCTCAATGATGCGGGTATTCAGGTATCGCTGTTTATTGATGCCGTGCCCGCGCAGATCGAGGCCGCCGTGGCCTGTGGTGCTGCCGCGATTGAATTGCATACTGGGCAATACGCAGAAGCAGAAGACGAAGCCACGCGCATCGAGGAATTGCGGCGTATTCACACCGGCCTGGATCTGGGCAAGGAAAACGGTCTGATCGTGAATGCCGGGCACGGGTTGCACTATCACAACACGCAGGATATTGCCGCGTTGCCTGGCATCCACGAATTGAATATCGGCCACGCCATTGTTGCCCGCGCGGTGCTTACCGGGCTGGACGAAGCGGTGCGCAGCATGCGGGCGTTGATCGATCAGGCGGCGCTGCGCGGCGGGCGGCGGGCGTGATTGTCGGGATCGGCACGGACATCGTGGCGATCGCCCGTATGCAGGCAGCGTGCGGGCGGCGAGGTGAGGCGCTGGCGCAGCGGTTGTTGCACGACGATGAATTGCAGATCTGGCGTGCGCACAAGGACCCGGTGCGCTGGCTGGCGAAGCGGTTTGCGGCCAAGGAGGCGCTGCTCAAGGCATTGGGCACAGGGTTGCGTCAGGGATTGAGCTGGCGTGACATGGCGGTGCTGCCGGATGCCCTGGGGCGGCCCGAGGTGTTCTGGTTCGGTGCTGGCGCGGCGCGTCTGGAGCGTTCCGGGGGCGGTTGCCGCACGCATGTGTCGATCAGTGACGAGCAGGATTACGTGCTGGCGTTCGCGGTGATCGAATCCGGCGCCTGAGTTCTGACGGCTTCAATTTCCATCAGCAGGCGGTCCACGGCATTGCTGCGCTCATGCTCCGGGGCATCGGTTTTCAGGGCTTCTTCCAGCGTTCGGGCCGCCCGCTCCAGACGTGGCGCGCCGCAATAGCGGGTGGCGCCGTGCAGCTTGTGTACGCTTTCCAGTAACGGGGTCAGGCTACCGGATTCGGCCTGGGCGCTGATGCGTGGGGCATCCTGGTCCAGGCTGGCCAGCAGCATGCTGTGCATCTCTTGCGCCAGGGCCGGGCGGTCGCCTGCGCGGTGCAGGGCCAGGGCCGGGTCGAATACGGGCAGGGTGTCGTCGTCGGGCAGGGCGGTGGGCGCGTCGTCATTATCGGGCTGCGGTGCCTCATTTGACGACGGTGCCTCTGACGACGGAGCCTCATCTGATGGCGGAGCCTCGGCAGGCCGGGTGGCAGTGAGCCGGGCTTCGGGTCGTGATACCCATTTTTCCAGCATGTGGCGCAGGTGGCCTTCGCTGACCGGCTTGGACAGGTAATCGTCCATGCCGGCCTGAAGCAGCGTCTGGCGCTCACTGGCCAGGGCGTGGGCGGTCAGTGCGATGATCGGCGTGTGGCGCAGATCCCGTTCCAGGTTGCGCAGCTCGCGGGTGGTCTGCATGCCGTCCATGTCCGGCATCTGGATATCCATGAAGACCAGATCGAAGGTCTGTTCGGTGAAGGCGGCAATCGCGTCGGCGCCGCTGTGGCAGGCGCAGACGCGCACGCCCATTTCTTCCAGGAATACGGTGGCCAGGCGCAGGTTACCGGGGTGGTCGTCCACCACCATGACGTTCAGGTTCAGGTCGGCGCCTTGCTCGCCGCTGCGTTGGCCGCGGCTGTCGGTTTCCTGGCCGCTGAGTTCCAGCAGGGCGTCATACAGACGCATGCGGGTGGCGGGCTTGCCGAGCACGCGCTGGAACGCCGGGTGTTCGGGCAGGTGACGGCCCAGTCGGTCGGCCTGGTTGCACAGGACAATCAACGGGCGTTGCTGCTGGCCGCACAGCAGGTCGGCGGCGTGCCGCACTTCTTCATCCCGGTCGTGGCCCGGTGGCATGCCGATGATGACGAAATCGGCATTGGGCAGGCTCTGGTCCTGCAGCATTGGCAGCAGGGCATCCAGGGCCTGAAGGGTGGTGACCTCCAGGCCCCAGGCACGGAGCATGTGATACAGGCCCAGGCGGGCGTGTTCGTTGGGCTCGATCAGGATGGCACGAGCGCCACGAAAAGCACGGAAGCTGTCGGTGACCGGAGTGTGTTCGTCGATTTCCACGCGCAGGGTGAACCAGAAGGTGGAGCCGCGCCCCGGGGTGCTGTCGACACCGATTTCGCCGCCCATTTCTTCCACCAGACGCTTCGAGATGGCCAGGCCTAGGCCGGTGCCGCCCATACGCCGGGCGCTGCTCTGGTCGACCTGAGTGAAGGCGCTGAACAGCTCCTTCTGCATGTCTTCGCCGATGCCGCTGCCGGTGTCGGTGACGGCGATCTTGACGGTGGCCATATGGTCCCGCTCTTCCTCCAGCATGGCGCGCACCACCACCGAGCCGCGCTCGGTGAACTTGATGGCGTTGTTGACCAGATTGGTGAGGACCTGGCGAATACGCAGCGGGTCGCCCAGCAGGTGCAGCGGCACATCGGAGTAGATAATGGCGGCCTGTTCCAGGCTCTTTTCCTGGGCCAGCGGGGCGAGCATGGTCTGCACTTCCTCGATCAGGTCATGCAGGTTCAGGGGCACGCGGTCCAGGCTCAGTTTGCCAGCCTCGATTTTCGAGAAATCCAGGATGTCGTTGATGATCGACAGCAGGGCTTCGGAGGACTTGCGGATGGTGCTCAGGTAATCGCGCTGGCGCGGGCTGAGTTCCGAGCGCAGCAGCAGCCGGGTGAAGCCGATGATGCCGTTCAGCGGGGTGCGGATTTCATGGCTCATGTTGGCCAGAAACTCGGACTTGATCTGGCTGGCTTTCAGCGCCTGTTTGCGGGCCATGTCGAGTTCGATGTTCTGGATCTCGATGGTTTCCAGGGTCTCTCGCAGGTCCTCGGTGGCCTGGTCCACGTTCTGCTGCAATTCGGTCTGGGCTTCCTGCAGGGCTTCGGCCATGGCGTTGATGGCGCGTTCCAGCTGGCCCAGTTCGCCCCCGGCGCCGACATGCACGCGGCTGTCCAGCGCGCCGTCGCGAATCTGGTGCAGGGTATCGGTGAAGGCCGTCATCGGGGCGGTCATGCGACGGCTGAAGCGCAGGGCCGGAATCAGGGCCAGGCCGATGATGGTCAGGGTGCTGAGCACCAGGGTCAGGAGCGTTTCCAGCATCTCGATACGCTGGCGATGGCCGGAGAACTCGATCTCCAGCACCCGCTCCGGATTGGCCTGCAACTGCTGCCGCCAGCGCCAGGTATCGCCGGTGGGCAGGATATGGGTGTCGGCGGACAGGCTGCTGAAGGTCTGTTCCTCACTGCCCAGCGGGTGCATGCGTGGCCCGGCATGCACGGCGTCGGCACCCTGGCGCAGGGTGGCGGCGCGCACATCGGCTTCGTTCAGCAGGGCCTGCATGACGCGCTGGTGGCCCGCCAGATCAGCGCTGTCCAGGGCCTGCAACTGCGCCGCGTAGCTGTCCAGAATCAGGCGATGCAGATTCCGGGTGTTATCACGGATCTCGTTGACGCGGCTGGAGAGCACATAACCGCCCAGCGCCAGTGCGGCAATCACTACCGGTACGGCGGTCAGCAGGAGGATACGTGTGCGCAGGTTGATATCAGTCATTGCGGCATTATGCACGGCCTCAGGATCGGCATCACCTCTGCTGGCGGCAGGGCGCGGTGGCGCCTACAATGGCGCCCATGAGCGCATCCACTCCAAACCCCGGTATCGAGAGCCCCACGATCGAGAGCACCGTTGGCAACACGCCGCTGGTGCGTCTGCAGCGTCTGCCGGGTGACACTTCGAATGTCATTCTGGCCAAGCTGGAGGGCAATAACCCGGCCGGTTCCGTCAAGGACCGCCCGGCCCTGAACATGATCATCAAAGCCGAGGCCCGTGGCGAGATCCGCCCGGGTGATACGCTGATCGAGGCGACCAGCGGTAATACCGGTATCGCCCTGGCCATGGCGGCGGCCATGCGCGGCTACCGGATCAAGCTGATCATGCCTGCCAACCAGAGCCAGGAACGCCGTGACGCCATGGCGGCCTATGGCGCCGAGCTGATTTCGGTGAGCAAGGAAGAGGGCATGGAGGGGGCCCGCGATCTGGCCCAGGCGATGCAGGCGCGCGGTGAGGGGCGGGTACTGGACCAGTTCGCCAACCCGGACAACCCGCTCGCCCACTACGAGACCACCGGCCCGGAAATCTGGCGTGATACCGGCGGTCGTATCACCCATTTCATTTCTTCCATGGGCACCACGGGCACCATCATGGGGGTGTCGAAATACCTCAAGGAACAGAATCCGGATATCCAGATCATCGGTCTGCAACCGACCGACGGTGCGCAGATTCCGGGCATCCGCCGCTGGCCGAAAGAGTACCTGCCCAGCATCTTCGATATCAGCCGGGTGGACCGGGTGGTGGACATGAGCCAGCAACTGGCGGAAGACACCATGCGTCGCCTGGCGCGCGAAGAAGGCATCTTCTGCGGCGTGTCCTCGGGCGGGGCCATTGCTGCGGCCCTGCAGCTCAGCCGTGAGGTGGAAAATGCGGTGATCGTGGCGATCGTCTGCGACCGTGGCGACCGTTACCTGTCCACCGGAGTGTTCCGTGCGCCGGAAGAGAAACGCTGATGGGTCGTCGTCAACGCCGCAAGCCCTTGCCGGAGGGCACTTTCACTGCTCGGATCGAGGCGCTTGGGCATGACGGCCGAGGGATTGCACGCCTGGATGGCAAGACAACCTTCATTGCCAATGCCCTGCCCGGCGAAACGGTGGAGTTTCGTTATACCTGGCGTCGCGGCAAGTTCGATGAAGGGGTAGCGGAAACCATCAGCCAACCGGCCGCTGACCGGGCGACGCCGCCCTGCGCCCATGCAGACCTCTGTGGGGGGTGCAGCCTGCAGCACATGCATCCCGAAGCGCAGATTCGCATGAAGCAGCAAGTGCTGGCCGAGCAGCTTAATCACTTTGGCGGCCTGACCCCGCGTACCTGGCTCGAACCGTTGCTCGGCCCACGCACCGGATATCGCACGAAGGCGCGTCTTGGCGCGCGCTATGTGGATGCCCGGGAGACGGCATTCGTCGGTTTTCGCGAGAAGCGCAGCAACTTCCTCGCAGACCTGAAGGGCTGCGAAGTGCTGATTCCGGAAGTGGGCCATGCCTTCATGGACCTGCGTGCCCTGCTCAACAGTCTGGAAAGTCGTCGCCGTATCCCGCAGATCGAGGTGGCCGCAGGCGAGGATGCCATTGCGTTGGTGTTTCGCCACATGGACCCGCTCAGCGCCGCCGACCAGCAGCGCCTGATCGACTTCTGCGTGGCCCGGGGCTGGCACTGTTACCTGCAACCGGGCAACGAGAGCACGGTGCACCGGGTGGCGCCGCCGGAAGATGCTGCGCAACCGACCCGCCTGCATTACCGGCACCCCGATGCTGACCTGCGCATGGCGTTTCATCCCAACGACTTCACCCAGGTGAATCACGATATCAACCAGCGTATGGTGCCGCTGGCACTGGATTTGCTGGATATCCAGCCGGATCACCGGGTGCTGGACCTGTTCTGCGGGCTGGGCAACTTCACCCTGCCGCTGGCCCGGCGGGCCCGCGAGGTGGTGGGGGTCGAGCTGAGCGAGACCATGGTGGCGCGGGGTTATGAGAATGCGCGGGCCAACGGCCTGGACAATGTGGCCTTTCACGCCTGGGACCTGAGCCAGGACATCAGCGGCCAGGCCTGGGCCGACAGCCGCTTCGACCGGGTGCTGATCGACCCGCCGCGCAGCGGGGCGCTTGAAATGGTGCGCCTGATGCCCCATTTCGGGGCCAGCAAACTGGTATACGTCTCCTGCAATCCGGCCACCCTGGCCCGGGACGCGGGAGAACTGAGGACACTGGGCTATGATCTGGTGAGTGCCGGGGTAATGGACATGTTCCCGCACACCACGCATGTGGAGTCCATTGCCCTGTTCGAGCGGCGCTGAAGGCGGTTGGCGGCCAATCCCGAGAGATTGACCCCGGTGCCCGGCGCAAGGGAGTAGAAGCATGGTCACCGTCCGCCGCCAGCCGCCGCTGGCCGGAGAATACACCGATTTGCCCACCTGGCTGGCCAGCGTGGAAAGCCGTTGCCACCTGCAGGACACCGATCTGCTGATGCGGGCCTGTGATCGCGCGCGCCAGTGCGAGGAAGCCGGCGATCTGGCCGGGCGCCGCTGGCCCTACGGCATGGGCTGTTATCGCATCGGCCTGGAGATGGCCGAGATTCTGGCCGACCTGCGCGCCGATGGCGAAATCCTGCCCGCTGCGGTGCTCTATCGTTCCGTGCGCGAAGGCCACCTCTCCCTGCTGGAAGTCGAACGCGAATTCGGTCAGACCATTGCGCGCCTGGTGGAAGGCGTGCTGCGCATGGCGGCCATCAGTGCCGTGCTCAATCCGACCCGCAAGCCGGTGCTGGGGCAGCAGGAAGGGCAGCTCGATAACGTTCGCAAGATGCTGGTCGCCATGGTGGACGATGTGCGCGTGGCACTGCTCAAGCTGGCCGAGCGCACGGTCATCATTCGTGCGCTCAAGGATGCCGATGAAGAACGTCGGCGCAAGGTTGCGCGCGAGATTTTCGATATCTATGCGCCGCTGGCGCACCGCCTGGGCGTTGGCCAGTTGAAGTGGGAGCTGGAGGATCTGTCGTTCCGCTACCTGCAACCCGGGGCCTACAAGAAAATTGCCCGCCTGCTGGACGAGAAACGCCTCGACCGTGAGCAGTATATCGACAACGTCATCAGTGAACTCAAGGGTCATCTGGAACGCTCCGGCATTCACGGTGCTCAGGTGGACGGCCGGGCGAAACATATCTACAGCATCTGGCGAAAGATGCAGAAGAAGCATCTGGATTTCTATGAAGTCTACGATGTACGTGCAGTGCGTATCCGTGTGCCCGACGTGCGTGACTGCTATGCGGCGCTCGGGATTGTGCATTCCCTGTGGCAGCATGTGCCGAAGGAATTCGACGACTATATTGCCACGCCCAAGGAGAACGGATACCAGAGTTTGCACACCGCCGTCGTAGGCCCGGAACGCAAGATGCTGGAAGTGCAGATTCGCACCTTCGACATGCACGAGGATGCCGAACTGGGGGTGTGTGCGCACTGGCGCTACAAGGAAGGCGGTCCGCGCCGCAAGGGGGCCGATTACGAGCACAAGATTGCCTGGTTGCGTCAGGTGCTGGAATGGCATGACGAACTGGGTGAAACCAGTATTGCCAATCTGGTGGACGATTTCCGCATGCAGGAAACCGGCCAGCGCGTGTATGTGTTTACGCCGGAAGGGCATGTGGTGGACCTGGAAGCTGGCGCCACGCCGGTGGATTTTGCCTACCAGATTCACACCGAGGTAGGGCACCGCTGCCGGGGCGCGAAAGTGAACGGGCACATCGTGCCGTTGAACTACACGCTGCAAACCGGCGAGCAGGTGGAAATTCTGACTACTCGCGAGGGTGGCCCGAGTCGCGACTGGCTGACGGCGTCACTGGGTTATGTTCACACGGCGTCGGCGCGGGCGCGTATCCAGCACTGGTTCAAACGCCAGGATCGTGGCACGCATATCAGCCAGGGCAAGGCCATTCTGGAGCGCGAGTTATCGCGGCTGGCGCTGGGCCAGATTGACCTGGACCTGCTGGCACCGCAGTTCAACCTGAAAACCGGCGAAGATGTGCTGGCGGCACTGGGCGCGGGCGATCTGCGCCCCGCGAGCGTGGTCAATCATGTGCAGGGGCTGCTGGAAGCGGACGGGCCACAGCGTGAACTGGAGTTTGTACCGCGCAAGTCGCGGGATGCGCGGCGCGAGGATGCCAGTGACATCACCATCGAGGGTGTCGGCAATCTGATGACGCATATTGCGGCCTGCTGCCAGCCGATTCCGGGTGATCCGATCATGGGGTACATCACCGTGGGACGCGGGGTGACGGTGCACCGGGCGACTTGCCCGAACCTGCTGGCGATGCAGGCGGATGATCCGGCGCGGGTGATCGAGGTGAGTTGGGGGCATGCGGACCGGATCAGTTATCCGGTGGATATCTATATCCGGGCGTGGGACCGGCAGGGGTTGCTGCGTGATCTGTTGTCGGTGCTGGCCAATGAGCGGGTCAATGTGACGGCGGCGCATACGGAATCGCATGTGGATGACAATACGGCGACGATGTTGTTGACGATCGAGATTTCCAGTCTGGGGAATCTGGGTAAGGTGCTGGCGCGGATGGATCAGTTGCCTGGGGTGCTTGAAGTACGACGCTACAAAAAATGAAGCATCGTATCTGGCAGGGAGCGGTGGTCACGGCCCTCGGGGGCGGGTACTGCTTTTCAGGACACGCCGTGAATACGTCCCTGTAGGCTTGCGTTCGGCATCCATGCCTCTCGACAGTCCTGAAAAGCAGTACCCGCCCCCGAGGGCCTGTCTGCGTTCGGGGTTGCCGTCACGAAAAAAGCGGAGCAGTTATGGGTGAAGCGAGCAGTATCGAAGAGATGCTTGAAGTGATGGCGCGTCTTCGTGATCCGGAGACGGGGTGTCCGTGGGATCTGCAGCAGACGTTTTCCAGTATTGCGCCCTATACCATCGAGGAAGCCTTTGAAGTCGCCGATGCCATTGCAGCGGGAGACCATGAGGGGCTGCGTGATGAGTTGGGAGATTTGCTGTTGCAGGTGATCTTTCATGCGCGCATGGCGGAAGAGCAGGGGCTGTTCGATTTTGATGACGTGACCCGTGGGTTGATTGACAAGATGGTGCGCCGGCATCCGCATGTGTTTGGTGACCGGCAGGGGGTGAGTCTGGCCGAGATCAAGGACACCTGGGAGGCCACCAAGGCGTCGGAACAGGCACAGCGGGGCACGCTGCGCGAGAGTCAGCTGGATGGGGTGCCGGCGGGGTTGCCGGCGTTGCAGCGGGCGGCGAAGGTGCAGAAAAAGGCCGCGCGGGTGGGGTTTGACTGGCCGCAGGCGGCACCGGTGCTGGCGCAGGTGCGGGCGGAGCTGGATGAGCTGGAAGCGGCCATGGTGGCGGGACACCAGGACGCGATCGTGGATGAGTTGGGTGATGTATTGTTCACGGTGGTGAATCTGTCGCGGCATGTGCGGGCGGACGGTGAACAGGCGTTGCGTGGGGCCACGCACAAGTTCGAGCGTCGTTTTCGTGCCATGGAGGCGTTGGCGGCAGCGGATGGCACGACGCTGGCGGCGCTGGATGTCGACAGGTTTGAGGCACTCTGGCACGCTGCAAAGCGGGGGGAAGGTTAGGCGTCTGAGCGCCCTGACCCGCGCGGCAAAGTATCTGGGCTTGGAAGCAATCGTACGGATAGTTCCCGCGTAACAAAAAGTTCATATAAGAGCAACCTGACAGTCATCCCTCATTCCCATACTCGTCTCAGTCGCAGCATGTGGCTGCGTCTCCAGATGATGTATGTAATGCTTTATTTGAGGGAGAACACCCAATGAAGAAGAAGCTGCTTGCACTTGCAGTGGGGACCATGGTTGCCATGCCGGGTCTGGTAGTGGCCGACGTAGCAGAAACGCGTGGTGGCCTGCGTATTACCTCCGATGACGGTAGCTTCCAGGGTTCCGTAGGCGGCCGTATCCATTTTGACGCTTACATGTTTGATAATGATATCGTTGACTCAACCAGCAGTTCCGAGTTCCGTCGTGCCCGCCTGACCATGCAGGGCAAGTTTTATGGTTGGGAATACAAGTTTGAAAATGATTTTGCTGGCCAGAGCGGCACGACTGGCTCCGGCTTTCGTGATATGTTCATCGCTACCCGCGTTGGCCCGGGCAGGTTGACCATTGGTCAGTTCAAGCCCTATCGCAGCATGGAAGAAATGACCAGCTCCAACGATATCCTCATGATGGAGCGGCCGTTTGCCTCAGCCACCGGCATATACTCTGGCCGTCAGTTCCAGCAGGGCGTGGGCTACCTGATGTCGGGCAATCAGTACACCTTCGGTGTGGCTGGCTTCAATACCAAAGCGGCTGATACCCCGCGCAATGAAGGTCTGGGTGCTTCTGCTCGCGCTACCTTTGCCCCGATCATGCAGGATGACATGGTTGTGCATCTGGGCTTGTCCTACTCCCTCGAGAATGGCAATCTGAATACACCGACGTTCAATGCCAATGCCAACTATGCAGGACGTCGTGGCCCGTCGCAGAACATTGCTGGCACTGCAGACGGTGAAAGCGTTAACACCATCGGTCTGGAAGCCGCCATTTCCGCAGGCGCATTCTTTGCGCAAGCTGAATATGCCATTGCTGATTTTGCTCAGGTTACGGGGACTGATCAGGAAGTGCAGACCTACTATGTGCAGGGTGCTTATACTCTGACCGGTCAGATGAAACCTTACAGCACTGGCAATGGCGTCTTTCGCTCGCCCCGGGGTAATAATGTGGTACAGTTGACAGCGCGTTATGACTACATCGAAAACAAGGATCTGACGGACGTTGAAGCCGAATCCACTACGCTGGGCGTGAACTACTTCGTCAACCCGGCCCTGCGTTTTATGCTCAATTACACCATGGGCGACAACACCGTGACCGGTGACAAGTCCAAGCAGCTGGCGCTGCGCGCTCAGGTCGCTTTCTGATCTGCTCTGAAGTCCGATACTTGAGCCCCGCAATGCGGGGCTTTTTTTGTTAAATACTGTTAAACAGCCGGCCGCCAGCGTGGTCCAGGGGGTTCTTCACGCCGGGATCATCTTCTGGTGGGCACCGTGTGCCCGGCATGTGCCGTAGCACAAAAGGCTGACCCGTAGTTGGGACACAATACTCATACTGAATGTCCTTGTGTCCTGAAATAGTTCTGTCATATAGTCGGGTGAGTCGGTATGCAGGTACCGGCCATTAATATTAATGAGGACCAATGCAATATCAGGGAGATCTCCAATGAAGAAGAAGTTGCTTGCACTTGCCGTGGGCGCAGCGATCGCCGCCCCGGTGTCCGCACTGGCCAATGCTGAACTGTACGGCCGTATTAATCTCTCAGTTGATCACTTCGATGGTAAGGAAGCGGGTGTTCCCGGTGGTATCGGCTACGATGAACAGAGTGGTACCTACCAGCTCAATTCCAACAAGTCTTACTTCGGTGTTCGCGGTGGAGCAGACCTGACCGCCGGTTTGCGCGGGTTTTATCAGCTCGAGTTCGGTGTGAATGTTGATGAGGGTGTTACCGGCGACGATCTGCTGTTCACGCGCAACAGCTTTGTCGGTATCGAGAGCGGTTTCGGTTCGGTTCAGGCTGGCCGCTTCGATACACCGTTGCGCGCAATGGGCGCCAGCGTAGATCAGTTCCGCGACATGCGCTATGCGGATTTCGCCAACATCGTTGCGGGCGAATGGCGGGCTGACAACATCATTCAGTACTCCACCCCTCAGATTGCTGACATGCTGACCATAACAGTGGCAACCGTAGCGCCAGAGAACGATGCTGATGTGACGGGCAGTGGTGTTGACAACAACAAGTTGTTCGACACCTTCTCAGTCTCTGCAATGTTCGATATGGACGGGTTTTACGCGGGCGTTGCCTATGACAAGAACAATTACGGCACCCAAGTCGGTAATGGTCTGTACTTGAGCGACGCCTATTCAGACAACATTAATGATGTTGGTGTTTCCAGCATCGGTCTGGGTGATTCCAACGATATCTACCGCGTGGTCGCAGGCATGGACATGGATGCGCTTGAGGTCGGTCTGTTGTTGCAGCAAGCTGAAGATAACGGTTCCAGCGACAAGAACCGCTCGTACCTGCTGAGCGCGGGCTTTGAATTGAGCGATATGATCAAGCTCAAGGCTCAGTACGGCCAGACAGACTTCAGACTGCAGGGCACTAGTAACTTCAGTGCTCGCCAAGCCACTATCGGCGCTGACTACATGCTCGGTCAGCAAACCAAGACCTACATCTACACCACTCGCCAGGAGGTGGACGGTGACCGCCACTTTGCCGTGGTCGGTATCGGTGCAGAACACCGCTTCTAAATTCAGAGGTGGTAAAAAAGGGGCCGGAAGGCCCCTTTTTTTGTGCTCGCTCTTTGCTCAGTCATTGAAGCGGCGCAACACCAGCGAAGCATTCGTCCCACCGAACCCGAAGCTGTTGGACAGCACCTGGTTCAGCGCACGTTCTTCGGTCTGGCGCTGGATCGGCATGCCGTCGGCGGCATCATCCAGGGTCTCGATGTTGGCGGAGCCCGCAATAAAGCCTTCCTGCATCATTAGCAGGCAATAGATGGCTTCCTGCACACCCGCAGCGCCCAGCGAGTGGCCGGACAGGCTCTTGGTGGAGCTGACAGGCGGAATCTGATCGCCGAACACATTGCGGATCGCTTTCAGTTCAGCCACATCGCCCACCGGGGTACTGGTGCCGTGGGCGTTGATATAGTCGATCGGGCCTTCCAGGCCTTCGATGGCCTGCTGCATGCAGCGGGTGGCGCCTTCACCACTGGGGGCAACCATGTCGGCGCCGTCCGAGGTGGCGCCGAAGCCGACCAGCTCGGCGTAGATTTTCGCGCCACGTGCCTGGGCGTGCTCCAGGGATTCCACCACCACCATGCCGCCACCGCCGGCGATCACGAAGCCGTCGCGGTCTGCATCATAGGCGCGGGAGGCTTTTTCCGGGGTGTCGTTGTACTTGGTGGAGAGGGCGCCCATGCCGTCGAACATGGCGCTCATGGTCCAGTGTTCTTCCTCACCGCCGCCGGCAAAGATCAGGTCCTGCTTGCCCAGCTGGATCTGCTCCATGGCCGCACCGATGCAGTGCGCGCTGGTGGCGCAGGCGGAGGCAATCGAGTAGTTCAGGCCCTTGATGCCGAAAGGCGTGGCCAGGCAGGCGGATACGGTACTGGCCATGGTGCGGGTGACCATATAAGGCCCCATCCGCTTGACGCCGCGCTCGCGGGCGATGTCGATGGCTTCCACCTGGTTGGCCGCTGAAGCGCCGCCGGAGCCTGCGATCAGGCCAATACGCGGGCTGGAAATCTGCTCACGGGTCAGGCCAGCGTCTTCCATGGCATTCTGCATGGCCACATAGGCATAAGCCGCTGCATCGCCCATGAAGCGCCGTGTCTTGCGGTCGATCAGGCTGTCCAGATCGATCTCGGGCCAGCCAGCAACCTGACTGCGCATGCCGCGCTCGGCGTATTCGGGTTTGCTGCGAATGCCGGAGCGGCCTTTGCGCAACGCATCGGTGACGGTGGCAGCATCATTGCCCAGGCAGGATACGATGCCCAGACCGGTGATCACGACTCTTCTCATTGCCAGAAATCCTCAGAATCCGTCAGTGGAGGTAAACAGGCCCACGCGCAATTCTTTTGCAGCGTATATCTCGCGGCCGTCAACGTACACAGTGCCGTCTGCCAGGCCCAGGATCAGCTTGCGGGCAATGACCCGGCGAATATCCAGCTGGTAGGTCACGCGTTTGGCGGTCGGCAGGACCTGCCCGGAGAATTTGACTTCGCCGACGCCCAAGGCGCGGCCGCGGCCCGGGTGGCCAAGCCAGCCCAGATGGAAGCCGACCAGCTGCCACAAGGCATCCAGACCCAGGCAACCGGGCATGACCGGATCGCTCTCGAAGTGGCATTGAAAGAACCACATGTCCGGATGGATATCCAGTTCGGCACGGATCTCGCCTTTGCCATAGGCGCCGCCGGTGTCGCTGATATGGGTGATGCGGTCCATCATCAGCATATTGGGAAGGGGCAGACGGGCATTGCCGGGGCCGAAGAGTTCACCCCGTGCGCAGGCCAGCAGGGCCTCGCGGTCGTAGCTGTTTTGTCGTGATGCCATTAGTGTGTTGATCTCCTTGCCGCAACCATGAAGCGGGCGCGCGTATCATAGCAAAGGCGTCATGACAGGGGCGCGTCACTCGGCCGCAGAATTATGTCAGGGTGTTTCGGGCCGGGAAAAGTGCCGCAAAAGATTGAAATAGCGCGGTTTTTGCGCCAAGCTATGCAGCCCCGAAGGCAATGGATCTGTGCGCTGGTACACCACTGGTGTGATCCGTCGCGCCCCCATGCCCTGACCCCACCCCCCGCCCTGCGGCCCGAGAGACCCGCGTGGCAGACATGATCGGGCTCTCAGACCCCGAAGGAGCAAGCGTGACAGCTGAACTGGGACACTTTGCAGTCTGGATGGCACTGGCGCTGGCCTTGTTGCAGGCCGTATTGCCCCTGTGGGGCGCCTGGCGCGGGAATACGGCCCTGATCGCCACCGGGCGCCCGCTGGCGCTGATGCAGTTCGTTCTGCTCTCCGGCGCCCTGTTTGCCCTCGGTTATGCCTTCTTTTTCAATGACTTCACGCTGAGCTATGTGGCGGGCCATTCGAATTCGGCCATGCCCTGGGGCTACCGGATTTCCGCCATCTGGGGCGGGCATGAAGGCTCGCTGCTGCTCTGGGTCTGGATGCTGGCGGGCTGGGGTGCTGCCGTGGCCTGGTTCAGTCGTTCCGTACCCAGCGACATGGTGGTGCGGGTGCTGGCCGTCATGGCCATGGTCAGCATCGGCTTCCTGAGCTTCATGCTGTTCACCTCCAATCCGTTTGACCGCACCTTGCCCTGGTTCCCCATTGACGGCGGCGATCTGAACCCGCTGTTGCAGGACCCGGGTCTGATTGTGCATCCGCCCATGCTCTATATGGGGTATGTCGGTTTCTCGGTGGCCTTTTCCTTTGCCGTGGCCGGGCTGCTGGCCGGGCGGCTGGACCCGGCCTGGGCGCGCTGGGCCCGGCCCTGGAGCACGGTGGCCTGGGCGTTTCTGACGGTCGGTATCGCGCTGGGCTCCTGGTGGGCCTACTACGAACTGGGCTGGGGCGGCTGGTGGTTCTGGGATCCGGTGGAAAACGCGTCGTTGATGCCCTGGCTGGCGGGCACGGCCCTGATCCACTCGCTGGCCGTGGCAGAAAAACGCAACATGTTCCGCGCCTGGACGGTGTTGCTGGCCATCCTCACCTTCTCGCTCAGTCTGCTGGGCACCTTCCTGGTGCGTTCCGGCATCCTGACGTCGGTGCATGCGTTCGCCAATGACCCGGAGCGCGGGCGCTTCATCCTGATCTTCCTGGCGCTGGTGGCGGGTGGTTCACTGGCGTTGTTTGCCGCGCGGGCGCCGTCGCTGCGCAGCACGTCCGGCTTCCGCATGTTGTCGCGCGAAACCTTCCTGCTGGGCAATAACCTGTTGTTGCTCACAGCCACCTTCGTGGTGCTGCTCGGTACCCTGTTCCCGCTGGTGGGCGATGCGATGGACCTGCGCATTTCCATCAGTGCCCCTTACTTCAACAAGTTCTTCGTGCCGCTGACCCTGATTCTGATGGCGTTGCTGGTACCGGGCATGCTCAGCAACTGGAAATCGCAGCAACCGGACCCGCTCAAGCGTCGTCTTTATGTGCTGGTGCCCGCTGCGGTGGTCGGCGGCCTGGTCGCGGGCTGGTTACCGGGCGGCACGGGCTGGCTGGGCACGCTCGGTTTCATCGCCGTGATGTTTGTCGTGTTTGCCCATGTGGAAGATGCGGTGCGCAAGGCGTTGTCGTTCCGGGTGGGTCTGGTGCGTGGCTTCGGGCGATTGTCGCGCGGTTATAAAGGTATGGTGCTGGCGCATTGCGGGTTGGCGTTGCTGGTGGCGGGTATCGTCATGGTCACGCACCACGAGATCGAGCGTGACGTGCGCATGGTGCCCGGTGATACCGTGAATGTCGGCGGTTACGACTTCCATTTTGCCGACATCGGCAACCGCGCCGGGCCGAACTTCGACGCCATTCGCGGGGTGTTTGAAGTCAGCCGCAACGGTCGGCACGTCACCACCATGTTCCCCGAGAAACGCACCTATCGTGTTGGCGGACAGGTGATGACGCAGGTGGCATTGCGACCTGGCGTGATCAATGACCTCTATGTCGCACTGGGCGAACCGCTGGATGCGCCGGGCGCCTGGGCGGTGCGGGTCTACTTCAAGCCCGGCGTGCGCTGGATCTGGGTGGGCGCCCTGATCATGGGTCTGGGCGGGCTGCTGGCGGTGGCCGACAAGCGCTACCGTAAACCGATGCATCAGGAGGCTGCCGCATGAAGTATCTGTGGGGTGTGATTCCGCTGGTGGTCTTTGTTGCCCTGGCGTTACTGCTCAATGCCAATCTGGGCCGCGATACCGAGGCGATGCCGTCTGCGTTGGTGGGTCGCAGTGTGCCGGAGTTCGATTTGCCCGCGCTGGCATCGAATCGCGATCAGTACGACCAGGAGATCTTCAAGGGACGCTGGTCGCTGCTGAATATATGGGCGACCTGGTGCCCGACCTGTTATGTCGAGCATCCTTATTTTATTGAGCTGGCCCGCTCCGGTGTGGCCATTGTTGGCGTCAATTACAAGGATGACGACGACAAGGCACGCCGTTACCTGGCCGAACTGGGCAATCCCTACACTGAAGTGGTGGTCGACAAGCAGGGAAATCTGGCGCTGGACCTGGGGGTTTACGGTGCGCCGGAAACCTTCCTGGTGAGCCCGGAAGGCAAGATTCTGCTGCGTCACGCCGGTGAGGTGAATGCCCAGGTGTGGGAAGAGAAATTCGTGCCGCTGATGGCCCAGTATGAGGCCTATCACAGTGGCCGGGAGGAAACGCCATGACCCTGTTGTTGCGCCGTACTCTGGTGGCGCTCTTGTGCGCACTGCCGCTGGCGGTAATGGCCGCTATCGATGTGTATGAATTCGACTCGCCCGAACAGGAAGCGCGCTTTCGCAGCCTGACTCAGGAATTGCGTTGCCCGAAATGCCAGAACCAGAGCATCGCTGATTCCGATGCGGACATTTCCGGCGACATGCGCGCCCGCACGGCGCAGATGATTCGCGAGGGCTATAGCGATCGGGAAGTGGTGGACTTTTTCCGCGCCCGCTACGGCGATTTCGTCAGCTACCGGCCGCCGTTGGCCATGAACACGGCCGTGCTGTGGCTGGGGCCGGGTATCGTGTTGCTGCTGGGTGGCCTGCTGGTGTTCCGGCTGATGCGCCGGGCGGCCCAGGCTGCCGATCAGGATGACGAGGACCTGCCGCCACCGGAGACCCGCTGATGATGTTGTTTCTGTTATGTGGCGCCATTGCCACCCTGACCCTGCTCTGGTTGTTGTGGCTGTGGGCCCGTGAAGCACGGCGCGAGGGCCAGCCCCTGCGCGCGCCGGTCCTGCTGGCCGGGGTGCTGGCGCCCTTGTTGGGCGTCCTGGTGTATCTGGGCTGGGGTTACCACGCCGATACCCGGGAGTGGCTGGAAGATTATGCGGCACTGCGCCCGGTTGCGGCGGAGCTGGTGGCCGGGCAGCCGCCCCAGGCCCTGCCGCAGGATATTCCCCCGGCCGCGCTGGTACGGGTACTGCAGCGGCAACTGGTGATAACGCCCTCCCGCGAGGGGTGGTACGCACTGGGGCTGCTGTACAGCCAACTTGGTGCACCGAATATGGCGGTCACCGCGGCGCGCAAGACCCTGGAGGTTGCGCCGGAGAGCGTGTCGGCACGCATGTTGCTTGCCCAGAGCCTGATCGAGGAAGGCGAGGGGCGCATGAACAGCGAGGCTGAGACGCTGCTGCGCGGTGTGGTCAGTGAACAGCCCACCCATGATGGCGCCTGGATGTTGCTGGGCATGGGCGCCAGCCAGAATCGCGACTACGCGCTGGCCGAGCAGGCCTGGGTCGAGCTGCTGAGCCGTCACGACGAGGGTGAGGCGGCGCCGGTGCTGCGCCGCAGCCTGGCGTTCGCCCGTAATCAGCTGGCCAATGCGCCGCGCTTTGCTGATATCGCCATCCGCGTCGAGGTGGAAGGTGATGTGCCGCCGGGTGGGTCACTGTTCGTGTTCCTGCGTGATCCTGACAACCCCGGCCAGCCCCTGGCGGCACGCCGGGTGCTGGCGGAGCGTTTCCCGGTACGCGTGACCGTGCGCGGTCAGGACTGGTTGCAGCCCTATCCCGGGGCAGATCAGGCACTGGTGGCGGGCGCACGCTACAGCCCGCGCACCGCAGCGGGCGTTGACCAGAGTGAATTCGAGGCCGAGCGGGTGCCGTTCGGTGGTGAAGAAACCCGCGTGATCCTGCGCTGAAGGCGGCCCCTGTTCGACCATCCTCCAAGGTGGCGGCGCTTGTCCACCGCCGGTCTTGCGGGTAAAGTGGCGCGTTTTCGGGGCCCTGGGCCACAGATGGAGAGTTCTATGCGCGTTATCCTGCTTGGCGCGCCGGGGGCCGGTAAAGGCACCCAGGCGCAGTTCATCATGGAGCAGTATGGTATCCCGCAGATTTCCACCGGCGACATGCTGCGCGCGGCGGTCAAGGCAGGTACCCCACTGGGCCTGGAAGCCAAAAAGGTCATGGATGCGGGCGGCCTGGTGTCCGATGACATCATCATCGGTCTGGTCAAGGAGCGCATCCAGCAGCCGGATTGCGCCAACGGTTTCCTGTTTGATGGTTTCCCGCGCACCATCCCCCAGGCGCAGGCGCTGGTGGATGCCGGTATCGATATCGACTTCGTGGTCGAGCTGGATGTGGACGATCAGGAGATCATCGCCCGCCTGTCCGGCCGCCGTGTCCACCCGGCCTCGGGCCGTGTTTACCACATCGACCACAACCCGCCGAAGGAAGAGGGCAAGGACGACGTGACCGGCGACCCACTGGTGCAGCGCGATGACGACAAGGAAGAAACCGTGCGCAAGCGCCTGGAGGTCTACCAGCAACAGACCCGTCCGCTGGTGGATTTCTACCGCAAGCTGGCCGCCGTGGAAGGCACCGACAAGGCTCCGGTTTATATCTGCGTGCCCGGCATCGGCTCAATGCAGGACATTCGCGACCGTATCTTCGCTGGTCTGGGCAGCAAGTAAGGGAACATCTGAATCACTCCCCTCCACGCCCCGGTCCGTCACAGGCCGGGGCGACCGGTTCTTCCGGCAGACCCGGTCACACCGTTTCCTTTTTTTACATTTTCCCGAGAACCTTTGCACCGTGTGAAGGCTCCATCGGGGATCATCTTTTTTTTCAGGGCAGATCTGAATGACCGCCGTGGTTGAAGAAAACTCCGTTCTTGAATTCAAGGGCCGCATGCTGATGATGACGGTCCTGCATCTGAAAACCCTCGATACTGACTCCCTGAGCGCCCAACTGGACCGCAATCTGGCCGAATCGCCGGACTGGCTCCGCCAGGTCCCCATTGTGCTGGACCTGCCTGCCGACGGCGCCTCGGTCGTCGAACTGGCGCTGATTCTTGAAATGCTGCGTGACCGGGACATGAATCTGGTTGCCGTGGCGGCCTCCCCGGCGGTGGATGAA
>PNLU01000039.1 GCA_013823245.1 Alcanivorax sp. | reverse complement strand
ACGCGCGGTTGCGTCATGCGGGAGTGGTGGTGGCCGCGGGGACACCGGAGCAGATGCCCCGGCGGTTGAATCAGGCTTATCTGGCCCTGCGCCGGGGTGGCCGCTTGTAGGCAGTCAGCTCAGAACCGCCTCACTCAGAAACGCCTCACTCAGAACCGATAGTGCACACCCACCTGCGCGGTGGTGAAGCGGAAGCGGTAATCCTGCGAGTCGGCAAACGGCTGCCCGCCCACATCGATACCCCGGTAAATTTCCGCATCCGCATAAATGCGCGACACCGAAGCACGGATGCCGATCGGCGTTTTCGGCACCTGCCACTGCGCGCCCACACCCACATGCACGCCGGCATCGCTGCTGTCGCGGCGCGTATCCGGCAGCCGGATATCACTGGCCACTCCGGCCAGGCCCAGGGTGCCGTAGGCACTCAGTCCGGCCACCGGCGGCGTCAGGAACAGGGCATCCACAGTCAGCGCACCGAACTCCTGCCGCGCACCGTCGGCACGGTACTCGCCCAGATCGCGAAATGTGGCTTCCAGCGACAGCCACGACAGCACTTCGACGCCCGCATAGAGCATGCCGCCGGTATCATCTTCACGGTTCAGGGTCAGGCCGTCATACAGCCCATCGTCACGAAAGCCACGCAGGTCCTGGGCACCCAGGCCGACATAGAAGCGAGGCGGGTGGGCACCGTTATCCTGCGCCTGGGCCAGCGGCGCGAGGCCGCCGATCATCAATGCTGCGCACCCTGCCAGTAAAACCCGTCCTTTGCTCATCGTCAGTCCCCTCAATCGTGGATGATTAAGGTTGTACTGCACCCGGGGCAAAGGGGGAACGGTTCAGATCAGGGTTTAAATAAATTTTACCGGGAATCCGGCGCGCGTCAGTGCTTCCAGGGCTCACCCCGGGTTCTGGAGGACGTTTTCACGTGCCGGTGCAGGGCGGCGCGCGCCACCGTGTGTGCACTCACCGGGGCAGTGATGAACAGGAACATGACAATCAGCAACTCGTGCAGGCTGATCCCGCCTTCCAGCCAGGAAAAATAGAACGCGGACGCCAGCACCGTGCAACCCACTCCCAGGGTGGTGGCCTTGGTGGGCCCATGCAGGCGCTGGAAGAAATCCGGCAGACGCGCCAGACCGATGGACCCGACCAGCGCAAACGCCGCCCCGGCCAGCAGCAGGGCCGCCACGATAAACTCGATCACCGTCGCCATCATTCGATGATATCTCCCCGCAGCAGATACTTGGCTACCGCCACTGTACCCAGAAAGCCCATGACCGCAATCAGCATGGCCGCTTCGAAAATCAGGTCTGACCCTTGCTGGATGCCGTACAACACGATCAACGCAATGGAATTGATGTACATGGTGTCCAGCGCCAGAATGCGATCCGTGATTTCCGGCCCGCGCAACAGACGAAACAGATTCAGCAACAGGGCCAGCGACATCATCGCCAGTGCCACCGGAATCACCGCCGCGATCATTCGAAAATCTCCTTGATGCGCGTTTCATAGCGGGCTTTCAGATGCGCTACCAGCGCGTCCGGATCTTCCGCATTGAGTGCATGAATCAGCAGCTTGTGATGGCCGCGCCCCACTTCCACCGTGACCGTGCCAGGTGTCAGGGAAATGGTGCTGGCGAGCACCGTCACGGCAAAGGGATCATCCAGATCAATCGGCATTTCGATCCAGGCCGGATGCAATTTGCGCGTCGGCCCCAGAATCAGACGAAACGCCACCATGTTCGCATGCACGATATCGCCCAGCACCAGCAGCATGAAGCGAAACAACTTCCAGCCACTGTTCACGTGCGGCACCTCGGGCCAGAACGCACGGGTGATACTCGGCAGCCACCAGGCCAGCAAGGCGCCCAGCAGCACCACGCCCACCGACAGGGTATTCATCAGCAATACCCAGACGATGAACAGGAACAGGGTCAGGTTCGGATGCGGCAACCAGCTGCGTGCAGCCATTACGATCCTCCCGCGCGTGCGCCGAGCACGGCATCAATCAGGGCCTGTGGTGTTTTCAACGCCTCGGCCGTGGCCTCAAGGTAGGTCAGGACCGGATCGCCCGCCAGTACCAGCAGCAACGACAATGGCAACAACATCCAGACCGGCGCCATCGGCATCGGCACGGCACTGGAACGCGGTGTCGCCGGTTCGCCGCGCCAGAACAAGGTGGAACCCGCCCGCGTAAAGGCCAGCAGTGCCGCCAGCCCGGCCACCAGCAACAGTATCCAGAACAGGGCCTCGGCGGTGCCCGCTGCCTGCAACAGCAACGCCTTGCCGACAAACCCGGACAGCGGCGGCAAACCGATCAGCGCCACCGCCCCGGCCAGAAACGCCAGGCCAACCGCCGGTGAAGCAATGCGCTGACTGATCATGAAGCCATCTTCCGCAATGCCACGCCGTGAAACCACCACTCCGGCCACCAGGAACATTGCCGCCGTCAGCCAGGTACTGTGTACCAGATAAAACAACGCGCCCTGCCACGCCGCCGCCGTGCCCAGTGACCAACCCGCCAGCAATGTGCCCACCGACACCATGACCTGCCAGGCCAGCAGACTGCGCAACGATCGCGCCCCGAGCATGCCGCAAACACCGAGCACCAGTGTGCCCAGTGCCAGCCACCCGATCAGCGTCTGGCCGAGCCCGGCCAGCGCCCCGGCGTGGTCACCGAAGAGCAGACCATGAACACGGAAGATGGCATAGATGCCCACCTTCGACATGATCGCAAACAATGCAGCAATCGGCGCCGCCGCCGAGGCATAAGCGGCGGGCAACCACATGCCCAGTGGCAACAGCGCCGCCTTCATGGCAAATACCAGCAACAGCAGCAACCCGGCCGCACGAGCCAGCGCCACATCTTCGGCGGGCAAGGTCGCCAGGCGTTGCGCCATGTCCGCCATATTGAGTGTGCCGGTCAGCCCGTACAGCAACCCCACCGCGATGATAAACACCGCTGAACCGACCAGGTTCAGGAACACGTAATGCATTGAGGCCGCCACCCGCGCCCGGCCACCGCCGAACACCAGCAACGCGTAAGAGGCAATCAGCAGTACCTCGAAAAACACGAACAGGTTGAACAGATCACCGGTCAGGAAGGCGCCGTTCAGCCCCATCAACTGGAACTGCAACAGGGCATGAAAATTCTGGCCGCTGCGGTCCGTGCCAGCACTCATGGCCAGGGTCACAGGCACCGCCAGCACCGCCGTGACCACCAGCAACAACGCGCTGAAACGGTCGAGCACCAGCACGATGCCGAACGGTGGCGCCCAGTCGCCCAGCACATACACCTGAGTTTCACCGCCCGCCGCCTTGATCAGCAACGCCAGCGTCACGCCGAGCAGCAGCACACAGGCGATCAGGTTCAGCGGTCGCTTCCAGGCCAGGCGCGCACCGCTGAACAGCAACAGGACGGCCCCCGCCAGCAGCGGCAGCAGAATCGGCAGGATCAGAAGGTGTGCACTCACGACCGCGTCCCCTGACTTTTCTCCGGCGCACCGTGCGCCCGTTCATTGACCCGGTCATCCACGTAATCATGGTTCAGCGTCTTGCGAGCACGAATCACCAGAATCACCACGTACGCAGTCATGGCAAAACCGATCACGATAGCGGTCAGCACCAGCGCCTGCGGCAATGGGTCCGCATGGCTCTCGGCACGTCCGATCACGGCTGGCGCTTCAGTGGCCAGACGCCCCATGGCAAACAGGAACAGGTTGACAGCGTAGCCCAGCAGCATCAGCCCCATCACCACCGGGAAGGTGCGGGCGCGCAACATCAGGTACACGCCACACGCGGTCAGCACACCAATACACACGGCCATCAGCGCTTCCATCAGTGACTCGCCTCCGTGGTCTTGGGCACGGCACTGATGCTGCCGAGCTTGCCGATGATCAGCAGTGTGCTCGACACCACCACCAGATAAACACCGAGATCAAACAGCATGGCTGTGGCTAACTCGATCTCGCCAATGCCAGGCACATGGAAATGCGTATGCGATGACGTCAGGAACGGATAACCGAACAGCCAACTGCCCGCACCCGTGGCCAGGGCAATGAGCAGGCCACCGGCAAGCACCGGGTGATAACGGACTCCGAGCCGTTCCTGTGTCCAGTTCACACCGTTGCCTACAAATTGCAGGATCAGTGCAACCGCCGTGATCAGACCGGCAATAAAACCACCGCCGGGCAGGTTGTGGCCGCGCAGGAAGATATACAGCGCCACCGCCAACGCGATGGGCAGCATCGGCCGCGATACCACCGTCATGATCATCGGGTGCGGATTGATCAACTCGCCCCGCGGCCGCCCCGGTGCGTCGATGCGCAAACCGTCGAGCAGCGCATAAATACCCAGCGCCGCAATTACCAGCACGGAAATTTCGCCCAGCGTGTCGAAGCCGCGGAAGTCCACCAGAATCACGTTGACCACATTGGTGCCGCCACCGCCGGGCACCGCCTGGTCGATAAAGAAACCGGAAATACTGTCCAGCGGCCGCGTCATCACCGCCCACGCCAGCGCCGCCGCACCGCCGCCGACCACGGCCGCGATGCCCCCGTCGCGCAGCAGACGCGCGCGGCTGGAACGGTTACCGGCGTACTGCGGCAGGAAGTACAACGCCAGCATCAGGAACACCACCGTGACGATTTCCACGGAAATCTGCGTCAGCGCCAGATCCGGCGCGGAGAAGCGCGCAAACGCCAGCGCCACCATCAGCCCCACGGCGGACAACTGCACCAGCGCCGCCAGACGGTAGTGATGACTGACCACGGTGCCGATGGCCGCCGCGCAAAGAATAAACGCGCCCACCGCCGTGACCGGGTCCGCCGGTGTCAGCCCGGACACGCCGGTCCAGTGCGGCCAGCCCCACAACGCCCATACCGGCAGCGCCACCACCGCCAGCAACAGCACCAGCATGTAGCGTTGCAGGGAACCGTTGACGACCCCGGTCGCCACCGCTTCCCCGGCCCGGCCCAGCGCCTGTAACGCGCCTTCGAACACATGGCGGGCATCCTGCAAAGGCAGGCGGGCATGCCAGCGCCACAGCGTCTTGCGGTAGTGATAGATCACCACCCCGGCCACCAGCGCCAGCAGACTCATCTTCAGCGCCGTATCAAAACCATGCCAGAGCACCAGACTGAACGCGGGCGCCTCGGTGTTGAGCGTGGCCGCTGCTGCCGTGGCCAGCAGCGCACCCACCATGAACATGGGAATCATGCCCACCGCCAGACACAGGATCACCAGAATCTCCACCGGCACGCGCATGTAGCGCGCCGGTTCGTGCGGGGCCTTGTCCTGCAACCAGCCCGGCGTGCTGCGGAAAAACACATCGCGAATAAAACGCAGCGAATAGGCAATCGAGAAACTGCCCGCCACGGTGGCCAGAATCGGCACCAGCAGGTGCCAGGTGCCGAACACTCGCGCCTGCACGGTTTCGGCGAAGAACATTTCCTTGCTCAGGAAGCCGTTGAGCAACGGCACCCCGGCCATGGCCCCCGCCGCCACCGTGGCCAGTAACGCTGTGTGCGGCAGGTAGCGGCGCAAACCGCCCAGAAGACGCATGTCCCGGGTGCCGGTTTCATGATCGATGATGCCCGCCGCCATGAACAGCGATGCCTTGAAGGTGGCGTGGTTGACGATATGGAACAGCGCCGCCACCGTCGCCATCGGCGTGTTCAGACCGAACAGCAAGGTCACCAGCCCCAGATGGCTGATGGTGGAAAACGCCAGCAAGCCCTTGAGGTCGTGCCGGAACAGGGCCGTGACCGCCCCCAACACCAGCGTCGCCAGACCGGCCCCGGTGACCAGCAACCCCCACAGCTCAGTGCCGGACAAGGCCGGGTACAACCGCGCCAGCAGAAACACACCCGCCTTGACCATGGTGGCCGAGTGCAGATACGCCGACACCGGCGTCGGTGCCGACATGGCGTGAGGCAGCCAGAAGTGGAACGGGAACTGGGCCGACTTGGTGAAGGCGCCGAGCAACACCAGCACCAGCACCAGCGGGTACAGGCTGTGGGCACGAATCTGGTCGCCCGCCGCCAGCACATCGTCCAGCGCATAGCTGCCGACAATCTGCCCGAGCAGCAGCACCCCGGCCAGCAACGCCAGGCCGCCCGCGCCGGTCACCGCCAGCGCCATGCGCGCACCCTTGCGTGCGCCGGAATCCTGGAAGCTGTAACCGATCAGCAGGAAGGAACTGATGCTGGTCAGCTCCCAGAACAGCACCATCAGCAGCAGGTTGTCCGCCAGCACCAGGCCGAGCATGGCGCCCATGAACAGCAACAGCAGCGTGTAGAAGCGCCCGCCCGGATCGTTCTTTTCCAGGTAGTAATGGGCGTAGAGGATCACGAGGACGCCGATACCGAGAATCAGCAGGGCAAACAGCCAGGACAGACCATCCAGACGAAATGCCAGCGCCATGCCCAGCTGGGTCAGCCAGGGCACACTGAAACGCAGGCCCTCGCCGCCGAGCACGTCCGGCGCCGCCTGCAGCAGCAACGCCAGCGCCACCAGCACCGGCAACACGGTAATACGGGCACACCAGGCACGGCCCAGACCCTGCGCCAGTCGAGGCAGGCAGGCGCCGCACAGCGGCAACAGGACAATCAGCAGACTATTCACGGAAATCGCCCGTCAAGGAAACGCCCGGATATCAGGGCTTGCGCCCCCCTCAGCGCCGGGCAGTATGCCATGCTTATATATATGTGCAAGGGACGAAATGCCGCACCTTGACCTGAAGCAAAAACCACCGGGCACCGCTATGAAAAAACAAGTAATTTCGAGCACTTAACGCGGCCGTTCCTGTTTGCCAAGGCATTAGACTTTTGGATAGGATAACGGCGCGCTGATTAATTCGGGCCTTGGGCTGACCTTATGTTGCTTGCCGTACTCTCCGGTTTTCTGGTGGCCGCGCTGGCCCCTCTGGTGCATCGCCTGCAACCCCGCTTCGGCGGCTGGCTGCTGGCACTGCTCCCCGCTGCCCTGTTCATCTGGTTCGCCAGCCACCTGCGCGCTGTCGGCCACGATGGCGAGGTGTTGCTGCAATCCTGGCAGTGGATCCCCAGCCTGGGCATCCACCTGGCCTTCCGTCTGGATGGCCTGTCGCTGCTGTTCGCCCTGCTGATCTCCGGCATCGGCTTCTTCATCGTCGCCTACGCAGGCCGCTATCTGGAAGGTCACCGCGATCAGGGTCGGCTGTACGTGCTGCTGCTGTGCTTCATGGCCTCGATGCTCGGCCTGGTGCTCTCGGACAACCTGATCAGCCTGTTCGTATTCTGGGAACTGACCAGCATTACCTCCTATCTGCTGGTCGGTTTCAACCATGCCAGCAAACCAGCGCGCCTGTCGGCCCGCCAGGGGCTGTTCGTCACCGTCGCCGGTGGTCTGGCGCTGATGACCGGCCTGGTGATGCTGGGCATGGTTGGCGGCAGCTACGAGTTGTCGGAACTGCTCACCGAGCGGGAGGCCCTGACCAGCCACGCACTCTACGCACCGATCCTGCTGTTGATCGTGGTTGGCGCCTTCACCAAATCGGCCCAGTTCCCGTTCCACTTCTGGTTGCCCAACGCCATGGCGGCGCCGACGCCGGTGTCCGCCTACCTGCATTCGGCCACCATGGTGAAGGCCGGTGTCTACCTGCTGGCGCGCCTGCAACCGGCCTTGGGCGGCACCGAACTGTGGACCGCCGTGCTCGGCCTGGCGGGCGCCTTCACCATGTTCCTCGGTGTCTTCCTGGCGGTGCGCAGCACCGGCATCAAGCGCGTGCTGGCCTATTCCACGGTGATGGCCCTGGGCACGCTGACCATGCTGATCGGCATCGGCACCGAACTCGCCCTGACCGCCGCCATGGCGTTCCTGCTGGCGCACTCGCTGTACAAGGGCGCGCTGTTTCTGGTCGCCGGGATCATCGACCATGAAACCGGCAGCAAGGATTTCCTCGACACCGGCGGCCTCGGCAAGGCGATGCCGGTGACCGCGCTGTTTGCCGGGGTGGCGGCGCTGTCGCTCGGCGGCATCATTCCGCTGTTCGGTTTTGTCGCCAAGGAACTGATGTTCGAAGCCGTGCTGGACGCGCCCCTGTTCAGCGGTATCCTCGCCACCCTGGCCGTGGCCTCGGCGGTCATGGGCGTGACCGTGGCGGCGATTGTCGGCCTCAAGCCCTGGTACGGGCAGCGGGTGCAAACGAAGAAGTCGCCCCACGAAGCACCGCCTGCCCTGCTGGCCGGGCCGGTAGTACTCGCCACCCTGAGCCTGCTGCTCGGGCTGGCGGCACCGCAGACCCAGAGCTGGCTGCTGGGCGCTGCCATCACCGCGGTCAATGGCGCGCCGGTGGAAAAGTCCATTTCGTTGTGGCACGGCATCAACCTGCCACTGATGCTCAGCGCCGCCAGCCTGGCGCTGGGCCTGCTGCTGTATGCAGGCTGGGCCCTGTTCCGGCGCGGCACCCGCTTCGTGGACCTGCTGGCGAAGATCGGCCCGGAGCAGATTTACGAGCGCAGCATCGACGGCATCACCCGCCTGTCGGCGTGGCAAACCCGCATGCTGCAGAACGGCTACCTGCGTTACTACCTGATGATCATTCTGGGCAGCACCATTGTGCTGGTGGGCAGCCAGTTGTTTGCCTTCCGTGATCACATCACGCTGCTGTTCGATTTCAGCGACCTGCGGCTGTATGAAGTGGTGGTGGCCGGTGTGCTGGCCAGTGCCGTGCTGATGGCCGTGCTGACGTCGTCGCGCCTCAGTGCGGTGGCCTCGCTCGGCGCCATCGGCTTCACCGTGGCGCTGGTCTATGTGCTGTTCAGCGCCCCGGACCTGGGCATCACCCAGGTACTGATCGAAACCCTGACCGTGATCCTGCTGGTACTGGTGCTGTTCCGCCTGCCGCGCTTTATCAAGCTGTCGCCCACCCATCTGCGCCTGCGTGATGCCGGCCTGGCGTTGGCGGTGGGCGCCACCATGACGCTGCTGATGCTGAGCGTGAACAACACCTACTACTTCCCGAGCATTTCCGAATATCACATTGCGGAAAGTGCCCCGGCCGCCTACGGCCGCAATATCGTCAACGTGATTCTGGTGGATTTCCGCACCCTGGACACGCTGGGTGAGATCTTCGTACTGGCCCTGGCGGCCATCGGTGTACTGGCGATGATTCGCTTCCGTGCGGAGGACAAGGACACATGAACAGTCTGTCTCTGGTACTGCGCACCACCGGCTACTTCCTGCTGCCGCTGCTGCTGATCTTTTCGGTGTTCCTGCTGCTGCGCGGGCATGACGAACCCGGTGGCGGCTTTATTGCCGGGCTGGTGGCGGCGGCGGCGGTGTGTCTGCACCTGTTTTTCACCGATGTGCCATCTACCCGCAAACTGATCCATATCGACCCGCGCGACCTGCTCGGTTGGGGTCTGTTCCTGGCCACCGTTTCCGGCGTGCCGGGCGTGTTCATGGGCGACGCCTTCTTTACCTCGCAGTGGGTAGAGCTGACCTTGCCGATTCTGGGTGAAACCAAACTGGGCACGCCGCTGCTGTTCGATATTGGCGTGTATGCCGTGGTGATCGGGACCGTGCTGACCATCGTGCTGTCACTGGCGGAGGCAGAAGAATGATTACCCTGATGTCGTTTCTGGTCGGCGGCCTCTATGCCGCCGCCATCTACATGATCATGCGCCGCTCCATCGTCAAGCTGGTGATCGGCCTGGTGCTGCTGTCCAACGCCGCCAACCTGCTGATCTTTACCTCGGCGGGCATGACCCGTGAAGCGCCACCGCTGATTCCCTACGGCGCTCTGGCACCCGAAGGCGCCGTGGCCGACCCGCTGGCCCAGGCGCTGATCCTCACCGCGATCGTGATCGGCTTCGGCGTACTCGCCTTTGCCGTGGTACTGATCCACCGCGCCTACGAAATCGTGCAGGCCGATGACATGGACCAGATGAAGGACACCGATACCTGATGCAGTCCCCGACCTTGTTGGCCCTGCCGATTGTCATTCCGCTGCTGGCAGGTGCGCTGTCACTGATCTACTGGCGCTCGCGCAAGGCGCAGCGCATTATCGGCGTGCTCGGCTCCAGCGGCCTGCTGATCGCCTCCGGCTTCCTGATGGAAAAGATCTGGCGTGAAGGCACGCTGGTGATGCACATGGGCAACTGGCACGCGCCGTTCGGTATTGTGCTGGTGGGCGACATGCTGGCCGCCTTCATGGTGCTGATGACCGGCGTCAGTGCCGTGACCACCGCCTTTTATGCGCTCGGCTCGGTCAGCAAACAGCACGAGCATTTCGGTTTCTATCCGCTGATGCACCTGCTGCTGGCGGGCGTCAACGGCGCCTTCCTCACCGGCGATGTGTTCAACCTGTATGTGTGGTTTGAAGTCATGCTGGTGGCCTCGTTTGCGCTGCTGATTCTGGGCGGCGAACGGGCGCAGATGGAAGGGGCGATCAAGTATGTGACCCTGAACCTGGTGTCGTCGGCCATGTTCCTGTCGGCCATCGGTTTGCTCTACGGCCTCATGGGCACGCTGAACATGGCCGACATCGCCATGAAGATCGGCGAGCTGGAAGACACCGCCATGATCACCGTGGTGTCGATGCTGTTCCTGATGGCGTTCGGCATCAAGGCGGCGGCGTTCCCGCTATTCTTCTGGCTACCGGCGTCCTATCACACGCCAAGGGTGGCGGTGTCGGCGCTGTTTGCCGGGCTGCTGACCAAGGTCGGGGTTTATGCGCTGTTCCGCTTCTTCACCCTGATCTTCCCGTTCGAGGGCACGCTGTCGCAGTCGCTGATGGTATGGATCGCAGGGCTGACCATGGTCACCGGGGTCCTGGGAGCGGCGGCGCAGTTCGAGTTCCGGCGTATCCTGTCGTTCCATATCGTCAGCCAGATCGGCTACATGCTTATGGGGCTGGCGCTGTTCACGCCGCTCGCGCTGGCCGGGGGTATTTATTTCATTGCCCATAATATTGTCGCCAAGTCCGGCCTGTTCCTGATCAGCGGCCTGGTATTCCGTTTCAAGGGCAGTTACGAATTGAAGGAACTGGGCGGCGTGTATCGGCAATATCCGATGCTGGCGCTGCTGTTCCTGATCTGCGCGTTTTCCCTGGCGGGCCTGCCGCCGCTGTCCGGCTTCTTCGCCAAGTTCATGGTGATTCGCGCGGGCGTGGAGGAATACGCCTGGTGGCTGGTGGCCACGGCACTGGCGGTCGGCTTCATGACCCTCTATTCCATGGTCAAGATCTGGGCGGAAGTGTTCTGGAAAGAACAGGAAGTCTGTCATATCAAACCGCCACGCAAGTTCAGGGGTGGCACGCGCATGATGTATGCCACGGTGATCATGCTGGCCGGGCTGACCATTTTCATGGGGCTGGCCATGGAGCCGCTGTTCCGGATCTGCATGATGGCGGCGGAGCAGTTGATGGACACCGACGGCTACATCCAGGCCGTGCTGGGGGTGACACCATGAACGGTCTGACCTGGAACATCATGCTGGCGCTGATCTGGGTGGCCATGACCGGTAATTTTACCGGTTCGGGCCTCGCTATCGGCTTCCTGCTGGGTTACCTGCTGCTGGGCGTGACGCTGCGCGATGTGCCGCGTTTTTCTGGCTATATCCGCAAAGTGCCGCGCGTGATCCGCTTCCTGTTTTTCTTTATCAAGGAGCTGGTGCGCTCAAATTTCCGCGTCGCCTACGACGTGCTGACGCCCACGGACTACATGCGCCCCGGCGTGATTGCCGTGCCACTGGAAGCGCATACTGATGGCGAGATCACCCTGCTGGCCAATCTGATTTCCCTGACGCCGGGCACCCTGAGCCTGGACGTGTCCACCGATCGCCGGGTGCTGTACGTGCACATGATGTACCTGGACGATCCGGAAGCGGCGCGCGAGGAGATCAAGTATTTCGAGAAACGGGTTCTGGAGCTGCTGCGATGATGGATGTAGTGGTGTGGATCAGCTTCATCATTCTGTGCCTGGCGCTGGTGGTGACGTTTATCCGCCTGGTGCTGGGCCCGACCCTGCCCGACCGTGTGGTAATGCTGGAGCTGATGGCCCTGCTGACCATGGCGTTCATTGGGCTCTATACCATTCAGTCGGGCCACAGTGCCTTTCTGGATGTGGCCCTGGTGCTGGCGCTGACCGCCTTCCTGGCCGCCGTGGGCTTTGCCCGCTATCTGGAAAAAGGGGGCCATCGCGATGATGACTGAATGGATCGCTGCAGGCCTGCTGCTGACGGGGGCCCTGTTCATGCTGCTGGCCGGGCTGGGAGCCCTGCGCATGCCTGACCTGCTGATGCGCATGCACGCCACCACCAAGGCGGGCGCGCTGGGTTCGGGCCTGATCATGATTGCTGTCGCCGTGCATTTTGGCGAAACCGGCGTGACCGCGCGCGCGCTGGCGGCCACGTTATTCATCATGCTGACCTCGCCGGTAGCGGCCCATGTGCTGGCCCGCGCCGGTTACTTCACCGGCGTGCCGATGTGGTCGAAGATCGTCCGCGACGAGCTCAAGGGCAAGTACGACGAAGACACCCACACCCTGGCTGCACCACAGCGCTATCGCAACAAGCCCCCTGCCGATGACGGCAAGGCGCCCGACGACGGCGCAGGCTGAGGCAGGGCGCACGGATGACCCTGCTGGCCGGAGTGTTGACCGCAGGCCTGTGGCTCACCGCCCTGGCCTGCCTGCTCCATCCGCGCCTGCGCCATGCCATTGTCCTGCTGCAAACCTTTTTCCTGCTGCTCGCCCTGAGTTGGGCCCTGCTCGGCTGGCCCTGGCTGGCGCTGGCTGAAATCCTGCTCGGCGCTGGCCTGATCGGGCTGGTCTGTCATCGCGGCCTGCGCCGCCTGCAGCGGGAGCCAGACGCATGAGCGTAACCGACGTCTGGATGATCGCCGGGGGCGGCCTGATGCTGATCGGCCTGACCGGCTTCCTGTTTGCCCGACACCTGCTGCGCCGCCTGCTGGCCTTCAACATAACCGGCAGCGGCGCCCTGCTCATGGTGCTGGCGCTGTCCGGCAACGACCGTGGCCTGGCCCCGGCCTTGCTGGTGCTCACCGGTATGCTGGTGGCTCTGGGCGCCACCGCCCTCGGGCTGTTCCTGCTGCGCCTGTGGCAGCAGCAAAGCGGCCATACCGACCTGCCCCCGCCACCGGACCCGGACCTGGACCCATGATGGTGACGGGACTGATCGCCCTGCCCCTGCTGGCCGCCCTGCTCAGCCTGCTGCCCCGGCAACATCCGCTCTGGGCACCGATGCAGACCTTGCTGCTGGTGGCCCTGAACCTGCTGACCCTGGCGCTGTGGCGCCAGGTGGGTGCGCAAGGTGATGCCCTGATCGAGTTGCCATTGGGGGCCGGAACCCACTGGCTATTGCAGGCCGACGGCGCCGCCATGACCCTGGCGCTGCTGACTTGCTGGGTTGGCACCGCCACGCTTGTTCACAGTGGCCTGCGCCGCAGCCCCGGCGTACCGGATGCGTTCTGGCCGCTGGCCTGGCTGTTGCTGGCAGTGCTGAATCTGGTCTGGCTCGGCACCGATCTGCTGACGCTGTATATCGGTGTGGAAGTGCTCGGGCTGGTGGCCGTGGCGATGATGACGCTGTCCGGCAAACCGGAGGCGCTGGCCGCCGCCCTGCGCTATCTTTTTGCCACCCTGCTCGGCTCCATGGCCTATCTGGTGGGCGCCGGGTTGCTGTTTGCCGAGTACGGCACCCTGAGCCTGCCCGCGCTGGCCGAGGTGGCGAGCGCGAATGCGGCCACCGGCACCGGCTTTGCGCTGATGCTGGCCGGGCTGGCGTTGAAGGCCGCCGTCTTCCCGCTGCACGGCTGGCTGCCCGCTGCCCACGCCAATGCCCTGCTGCCGGTGAGCGTGCTGCACTCCGCGCTGGTGGTCAAAGCCTCGGTGTTCGTGATGATGCGCCACTGGCTGACGCTGGCGCCTCCGTTTTCCGATTCCGCGCTGCCGCTGGTCATGGCCTCACTCGGCACCCTCGCTATCCTGTGGGGCAGCGTGCTGGCCCTGCGCCAGACCCGGCTGAAATTGCTGGTGGCCTGGTCCACCGTGGCCCAGACCGGCTACCTGCTGCTCGCGTTTCCGCTGCTGCTGGCCGACGACCCGCTGCTGCGGCAACTGGCTTACCAGGGCCTGATCTACCAGATGCTTGCCCATGGCCTGGCCAAGGCCGCCCTGTTCATGGTCGCCGGGCACCTGATCACCGCCACCGGCAGCGATCGCATCAGCCAGCTCACTGGCACCAGCCGCCATCTGCCACTGACCCTGCTGACCCTCGGATTGGCGGGCATCAGCCTGATGGGCATGCCGCCCAGCGCCGGGTTTGCCGCCAAGTGGCTGATGGCAAGCAGTGCGCTGGGCAGCGGCGCGATCGTCTGGATGGTGGTGCTGATTGCGGGCGGCCTGCTCAGCGCCGCCTACATTCTCAAGCTGCTGCGCGAGGCCTTCCGCGAAGGCCCGGAGCGTGACGTGTTCGAGCACCCGCCCCGGCTGCAGAAGATGTCCGCCTTTCTGTTGTCCCTGCTCACCTTGCTGCTCGGCCTGAGCACCTTGCCGGTGCTGTCGCTGCTCATCGGGGGTGCGGTATGAGCGGTCACTGGACCAGCTGGATGCCCTTGCTGGTGCTGGCGTCATCGCTGGTCACCGCGCTGATCATCTTTACCCTGCCGGAAAACCGCCATATCACTCGCGGTCTGCTCAACCTGACCGGCGCCGTGATCAAGATCGTGCTGGTGGTGGTGATGGTGATCGGCGTGGAGCGCGGCATGGAATTCGAGCTGCGCTACACCATTTTGCCCGGCGTGGATTTCATTCTGCGCGCCGACGGCATGGCCATGTTCTTCGCCGGGCTGTCCTCAGTGCTGTGGTTGTTCACCACCCTGTATGCCATCGGCTATCTGGAAAACTCCCCCAACCGCAGCCGCTTTTTCGGTTTCTTCAGCCTGTGCGTCACCGCCACCATGGGCATCGCCCTGGCGGGCAACCTGTTCACCTTCCTGCTGTTCTATGAACTGCTGACGCTGTCCACCTGGCCGCTGGTGACCCACCGTGGCACCGAAAAAGCCCTGAAGGCAGGCCGCACCTATCTGATCTACACCCTGACCGGCGGCGCCGTGCTGCTCGGCGGCGTGTTGTGGCTGTACGGCCTGGTGGGCGATGTGGAATTCCAGGAAGGCGGCCTGCTGCGGCATACACCGGAAGCCCTGCACGGCCAGTTGTCGCTGGTCTTCGCGGTGCTGATTGCCGGGCTGGCCGTGAAAGCCGCCATGGTGCCGGTGCACGGCTGGCTGCCGGTGGCGATGGTGGCGCCTGCACCGGTGAGCGCCCTGCTGCACGCCGTCGCCGTGGTCAAGGCGGGCGCCTTCGGCATCGTGCGCGTGGTCTATGACCTCTACGGCATCGAATTCGCCGCCAGCCTGAATCTGCTGATGCCCCTGGGGATCGCCGCCGCTATCACGGTGCTGTACGGCTCACTGCGCGCTCTGGCGCAAAGCGAACTGAAACGCCGACTGGCCTATTCCACCATCAGTCAGGTGTCCTATATCGCCCTGGGCATCAGCCTGTTCGGCCCGGTGGGCACCATCGGCGCCCTGGTGCATCTGCTGCATCAGGGCTTCATGAAAATCACCCTGTTTTTCTGCGCCGGTAACTATGCCGAAACCCTGGGCGTGCATCGCATCGATGAACTCGACGGCGCCGGACGGCGCATGCCCCTGACCAGTGCGGCCTTCACCCTGGGCGCCTTCGGCATGATTGGCGCGCCACCGCTGGCCGGGTTTATCAGCAAGTGGTTCCTCGGCACCGGCGCCATCGCCGCGCACATGCACTGGGCGCTGTGGGTACTGATTGCCTCGTCGATTCTGAACGCCTGTTACTTCCTGCCCATCGTGCACCGCCTGTGGTTCCGCCCCCAACGCGGGGACTGGCCCGCCGAGCAGACATTGAGCGACCGCTTTGAAACCAGTGGCTGGCTGCTCTGGCCCGCCGTGGCCACCGGCCTGTGCATCATCGGCGCCGGGCTGTTTGCGGGGCTGCCGTTCAGCCCGCTGTCGTGGGCGCAACTGGTGGCCTCACGGGAGTACCTGCAATGAGCGCCGCCGCCCTGCTGTTGCCACTGCTGACCCTGGCGCTGCCCCTGCTGCTGGCCTGCGCCTGGGTGCTGCCTGCCCGCTGGCATCCGTGGCTGCACCGCCTCACGGCCCTGGCCCCGCTGCCCGCACTGCTGCTCGCCTTGCTCGCCCCGGCGGACCTGAGCCTGATGCTGCCCGGCGTGCTGTTCGGTGGCCTCTGGCTGCTGGATAGCCTGGCCCGCGCACTGCTCGTCGCCACCGCGCTGCTATGGCTGCTGGCGGGGCTCTATGCGCTGCGCTACCCCCTGGCGACCGACGAAAAAACCCCCGACGACGGCGGCCAGCCCGGCGGCTCGGCACGCCGCTTCCAGGTGTTCTGGCTGCTGACCCTGGCCGGTAACCTCGGCCTGCTGGTGAGCCGCGATATCGCGGGCTTCTACACCTGCTTCGCACTGATGACCTTTGCCGGTTACGGCCTGGTGGTGCACACCGGGCGCGCCGCCGCCCGCCGCGCCGGGCGCATTTATCTGGTGATGGCCGTGATCGGCGAGATGCTGATTCTGTCGGGTCTGATACTCGCTGCTGCGGGCGCTGGCGCGCCCGCTCTACAGGTGTTGCCCGACGCCATCGCCGGGCACCGCCACGGCGCCTGGCTGGCGGCCCTCCTGTGGCTGGGTTTTGGTGTCAAAGCCGGGTTGGCCGGGCTGCATATGTGGTTGCCCCTGGCGCACCCGGTGGCGCCCACACCCGCCAGCGCCGTGCTCAGCGGCGCCATGATCAAGGCTGGATTGCTCGGCTGGTTGCTGACCCTGCCCCTGGGGATCATCACTCTGCCCTGGGCCGAAATCGCCCTGATTGCCGCCTTGGTCGCCGCGCTCGGCGGCGCGCTGATCGGCGTGACCCAGCAGCAGGCAAAAGCCGTACTGGCCTATTCCAGCATCAGCCAGATGGGGCTGATTACCGTGATCGTGGCCGCCGGGCTGATCGCCCCGGGGCTATGGCCGGTGCTGGGCCCGGCGGCGCTGCTCTATGCCCTGCACCACGCTTTGGCCAAGGGCACCTTGTTCCTCGGTGTAAACGGCCTGGCGCCACGCTGGCGGCCACTGCTGTGGCTGCCCGCCCTGAGCCTGGCGGGCCTGCCGCTGACCACCGGCGCCGCCGCCAAGCTGACCATGAAGGCAGGGCTCTACGATCTCGCCTTCCCGGGGCTGATGCTGTGGCTGAGCCTGGCCGCCGTGGGCACCACGCTGTTGATGCTGCGTTTCATGTTCTGCCTGCAACGGGAGGCCGGGGACAAGATGCCCGCCGGATTGATGCAGGGCGTGACCATGGTGGCGGTGCTGGCGAGTGTGACTGGGGTGATGTGGGCCGTGCCGGGGATGGGGGCGGATTGGGGTGCTCGCTGGGGGGATGCCGGGGATCTTTTCGGGTTGTTCTGGCCGGTTGTGGTGGGGCTGATCATCGGTGGGGGGTGCTGGGCTTCACTGCGCTCAGCCCAGCCTACGGGGGTGGTCCGGGCGGGGGTGCCGGCGGGGGATATTGTGGTGGTGATTGAACGCGTGCTGCGGGGGATCGGGCGGCTGTGGGCACGGCGGCCGGGGAAAGACTGGCGCTGGGAGAAGGTGGTGCAGTGGGAGGACGACCACCTGCACCGCATCGGCGATGTCGCGCTCAAGCTGGAACGTCACCTGCAACGCTGGCCCATCATCCTCTTTATTCTGCTCGCCCTGGTGTTGGCTGGCCTGCTGGTGCGCTAGGCCACTACCTCCAGATACTGAAACACCAGTTGCGGATTACGCCGCCCCTGCCAGACATTCACCTCCAGCCGATACACCCCGCGCACCCGCCGTAACCTTTGCGGCAAGGTATCCACCGCCATATTGAAATGAATCCCGTCGATAATGCCGCCGGTGCCCGGCAAGCCCAGCGTGAGCTTCAGATGCCGCTCGCCCACCACACGATGCTCGATCACCTCGAACTCGCCATCAAAAGTCGGCGCGGGAAAACCCTGCCCCCAGGGAAACGCATGGCTGAGCAACTCCGCGTGCTGTAAATGCAGCTCCTCGTCCGCCAGCGGGCCATCGGTTTCCACCACTTCCTCGAACAACGCGGGGGACGACAACTCGTCCACCGCCGCCCGTAATGCGATCTCGAACGCTGGCAGATCACTGGCCGCCAGCGTCATGCCGGCGGCCATGGCGTGGCCGCCAAAACGATGCAGCAAACCGGGGTTGGCCGTGGCCACGCGATCCAGCACATCGCGCAAATGCAAACCGGGAATCGAACGCCCCGAGCCCTTCAAAAGGCCGCGTTCCTGTGCGGGTGCAAACGCCACCACCGGGCGGTGCGTCGCTTCCTTCACCCGCGACGCCAGAATGCCCACCACGCCCTCGTGCCACTGGTCATCGTGCAGACACAGCGCACAGGGCAGTGTCTCGTGCTTCTGGCGCAGCCGCTGCACCGTTTCCATCGCCGCATCGCGCATGCCCTGCTCGATACCGCGACGCTCGCGGTTGATGGTGTCCAGTTCGGTGGCCAGCCCCAGCGCCGTTTCGCGGTCATCGGTGAGCAGGCAATTGATGCCCAGCGTCATGTCATCCAGCCGCCCGGCCGCATTCAGGCGCGGCCCCACGGCATAGCCCAGATCCGCCGCTACGACCCGGCCCGGTTCGCGCCGCCCCACTTCCAGCAGGGCGGTAATGCCCGGCACGCACTGCCCGGCGCGAATACGGCGCAAGCCCTGCTCCACCAATGCCCGGTTGACCTGATCCAGCGCCACCACATCGGCCACGGTGCCCAGGGCCACCAGATCCAGCAGATCCGCCAGCGGCGCCTGCCCGGCGGCATCGCCCTGCTCGCGCAGCGCCGCGCGCAACGCCAGCAACAGATAAAACGCCACCCCGACCCCGGCCAGATTCTGGCCCGGGCCCTCCGGCGCCAGACGCGGATTGACGATGGCCTCCGCCTGCGGCAATTCAGCACCCGGCAAATGATGATCGGTAATCAGCACCTGAATGCCCGCCGCCCGCGCCGCCGCCACACCCTCAACACTGGCGATGCCGTTATCGACGGTAATGATCAGATCCGGCGCCGCCTCGGCCCGGGCCAGCTC
Organism: Alcanivorax sp.; assembly: GCA_013823245.1. Classification (GTDB taxonomy): domain Bacteria; phylum Pseudomonadota; class Gammaproteobacteria; order Pseudomonadales; family Alcanivoracaceae; genus Isoalcanivorax. The sequence continues at coordinate 3,805 of PNLU01000039.1, read as the reverse complement.
GACAATCGCCGGCGACAGGCCATAACCGAATACAAAGCGATCCGGCACCAGAAAGCCCGGCTGGGCAAACCCCAGCAGCGGCAAGCCACGCAGCATCAGCGCGGTGGCGGTGGCACCGTCGGCATCATAATCGCCCACGATCAGCACCCGCCCTCCACGGGCGCGCTGCGCCAGCAACAGCGGCACCGCCTCGGCGATACCGGGCAGACTGTCCGGCGCAGGCAAGTGCCGCAGGGTCAGATCCAGTTCCTCTGGCACCGTAACACCACGGCCAGCCAGTACCCGAGCCAGTACAGCAGGCAGGTCCGGCAAGATGGGCATATCGTCCGCAGAGCGACGGCGAATGGAGGGCAAGGCAGGCATGGCGGATTTCAACGAACAAACACCTTTAATGTATTGCGACCGCTATCTTACTCCGCACACCACCTTCGGTCCCGCCTCAAACACAGAAATCAGGGCAACAACTTGATTGGGTTGGCGCCCTGCTTTGTTGGTGAGGTGGTTATGCCCCTCCGGGTCAAGCCAGCGCCTTTAGCCAGAGGGATTGAACCTCGTCGACCAACGCCTGGCGGCTGATGCCCTGGGGCGGCGCGAGGACGGCGCCGTGTATCTGCGCCTCCAATCCTTGCACCAGCAACAAGGCCCGCGCTTGTGGATGCGGGCCGCCCACCCCGAGGCGCTGCAACTGCTGCGCTACTGCCGCTGCCAACAGGTTCTCCAGTTGCCGGAAGCGCGCCACCGCATCCGGCGTGCGTGGCGTCTGGTCAAACAACAGCCGGTGCATGGCCGGGTCCTGCTCGTGCAGGGCCACGGTGGTGCTGATGAGGCGGTGAAGCGTCTCCGGCAGATCCGGCTCGTCGCGCAGCAAACTGGCAAAGGTATCTTGCAACACCGCCATCCCCTCGCCGATATGGCGCTCTGCCAATGCCATCAGCAACGCATCCTTGTTGGGGAAATACTGATACAGCGAACCGATGGACACCCCGGCGCGTTCCGCCACCGCGTTGGTGGTGGCGGCATAGCCCTGTTGGCCAAAAACCTGAGCCGCCGCATCCAGAATCGCCTCCCAGGTGGCCTGGGAACGGCGCTGACGTGGCATTTTTCGCGGCGTGGCGCGGGAGTGGTGCGGGTTGGCTGGCATAGGCGGAATGCGAGTAGTGGTGGCCCCGGATAAATGTGAGGATTGCTCACATAATCACTGGCTCGGCCTATCCCGTCAATCCGGAGCAATCAATGACCACGCTTTATGATCACAGCGACTACACCGCCTGCCTGCCACCACACTGGCGAACACGCGCCAACGCCCTGCCTCAAGCGACCTGGTGGCCGTGGCGGGACATGACGCTGCATATCGCCCGGGCACCCAATCCGGCGGCCCCGGTGAGGATGCTGATCCTGCATGGCGGCGGTGGTCACTCCGGTGCGCTGTGGCCTGCCGCCGCGCTGGCCGCCGAGATCGGCTATGACGTGCTGGCGCCGGATCTGCCGGGCTATGGCCAGACCCGTGTGCCGGACCCCGCCGCTGTGCGCTATCCGGACTGGGTGGATTGCGTGGCCGACCTGCTGCGCGCCGAGAGCGCCGCTGATCCCCGCCCCCTGATCGTGGTGGGCGCCAGCATGGGCGGTCTGCTGGGCTATTCCGCCATTGCCCGGGCGGGCGTTCCGTCCGTCACGCATCTGGTGGCCACCTGCCTGCTGAACCCGGCCGACCCCGTGACCTGGCCTGCGCTGTCCCGCTGGGGCGGCGCTGCCAGCTTGCGGCTGTTGCGCCCGCTGATGCGGCGACTCGGCCCGCGCCTGAGCCGGTTGCGCGTGCCGCTGCGCTGGCTGGTGCCCATGACCCGCATCGCCAACGATCCGCGCCTGTCGCACCTGTGCAGCACCGATGTGCGAGGCGGTGGCGGTCGCGTGGCCCTGGGCTTCCTGAGCAGCTTTCTGTTCTCCGTACCAGAGGTGGCGCCCGAGGAGTTCAGCGCCGTGCCGGTCACGCTGATTCATCCCGGTGACGACCGTTGGACCCCCGCCAGCATGAGCCTGCCGTTTTTCGAGCGCATCGCCGCAGACAAGACCTACATCGAACTGGAAGGCGCCGGACACTTTCCAGTGGAAGAACCGGGCATCACACAAATGCACGACACGCTTGAGCGGCTCTTTCAACACTACGCATGACGGCCCCGTGACCGCGCAGAACCCCACGGTCACAAAAACCAACCCCGGGGGGGTCAAAGTCCCCCCGCGGTTGCCTATACTTGGCCACCCGGTTTGTATCGGATGGTGGTAGTGCCCGCCAAAACGTGAGCAAACACTCACATGAATTCACGGGACCATGCGCTTTTTCATTGGGAGAGCACCAACATGATCTATTCAGGCAAGGCCGTCAGCGCCCAGCTTCTGGATGACGGTATCGCCGAGCTGAAGTTCGATCTTCAGGGCGAGTCCGTTAACAAGTTCAATCGCGAGACCATCGAAGATCTCGGCAAGGCTGTAGACGCCCTGAAAGGCGACAGCAGCGTCAAGGGTGTGGTTGTGACGTCCGCCAAAGGCGTATTTATCGTCGGCGCCGACATCACCGAATTCACCGACATGTTCAAGCAGACCGAAGAGGAAATCGCTGGCTGGTGCCTGAAGGCCAACGAAGTCTTCACCGCCTTCGAAGACCTGCCGGTGCCCACCGTGTGTGCCATCAACGGCATCGCCCTGGGCGGCGGCCTGGAAATGGCCCTGACCTGCGACTTCCGCGTGATGAGCACTGAAGCGCAAGTCGGCCTGCCGGAAGTGAAGCTGGGCCTGTACCCGGGCTTCGGCGGCACCGTGCGCCTGCCGCGCCTGATCGGTGTGGACAATGCCGTGGAGTGGATTGCCGCCGGTGGCCAGCACAAGCCGGAAAAAGCCCTGAAAGACGGCGTCGTTGACGCCGTAGTAGCCCCTGACGCCCTGCGTGATGCCGCCATCGCACTGGTGAAAGAGTGCCTGGCTGGCAAGATCGATCACCAGGCCAAGCGCAACGAAAAACTGGTCGCCCTGAAACTGCCGCCGCTGGAAAGCATGATGGCGTTCCAGACCTCCAGCGCCTTTGTGGCCCAGCAAGCGGGCAAGAACTACCCGGCGCCGATGGCTGCCGTGAACGTGATGCAGCAGCACGCTGGCATGACCCGCGACAAAGCCCTGGAAGCAGAAGCCAAAGGCTTCGGCAAAGTCGCCAAGACCTCCCAGGCGACCGCACTGGTCGGCCTGTTCCTGGCTGACCAGGCAGTGAAAAAAGCCAACGGCGCGCACATCAAGAAAGGCGCCGCGGATATCAACCAGGCCGCCGTACTCGGCGCGGGCATCATGGGTGGCGGCATCGCCTACCAGAGCGCCCTGAAAGGCACCCCGATCATCATGAAGGACATTGCCGACAAGGCACTGGACCTGGGCATGAGCGAAGCCTCCAAGCTGCTGACCAAGCGCGTTGAGCGCAAGAAAATGGACGCAGCGAAGATGGCCAAGACCCTGTCTGCCATTCGCCCGACCCTGAACTACGGCGACTTCGGCAACGTGGACGTGGTCGTGGAAGCCGTGGTCGAGAACGAGAAGATCAAGCAGTCCGTGCTGGCCGAAACCGAAGGCCACCTGAAAGACGGCGCCGTGCTGGCCTCCAACACCTCCACCATTTCCATCACCCGCCTGGCCACCGCCCTGAAGAAACCGGAAAACTTTGCCGGTATGCACTTCTTCAACCCGGTGAGCATGATGCCCCTGGTGGAAATCATTCGCGGTGAAAAAACCTCTGACGCCACCATCGCCACCCTGGTGAAGTACGCGC
>PNLU01000038.1 GCA_013823245.1 Alcanivorax sp. | reverse complement strand
GAGTACTTCCGTATTCCGCGCAGTGTCCTGACCATCTGCCTGGGCAAGTCCACCTATGCCCGTTGCGGCATTATCGTCAATGTGACGCCGCTGGAACCGGAATGGGAGGGGCATGTGACGCTGGAGTTTTCCAATACCACCACCTTGCCTGCCAAGATTTACGCCAACGAAGGCGTGGCACAGATGCTGTTCCTGGAATCCGATGAAGTGTGCGAGACCTCGTACAAGGATCGCGGCGGCAAGTACATGGGTCAGCGCGGCGTCACCCTGCCGCGCGCCTGATCAACCGGCAGCAACGCCGGCGGTTATTCGCTGGCGTTGCTGAACGGTCCCTCGTAATCCACCAGACGTAACTCGCCGTACAGGCCGCGGCTCTCCACATGGCGGCCGCGCACCAGCATGTAGTCCAGCTCCGGCGCCAGCCAGAAGACGGTGTAACGGCTGCTGTCGGCATCGCGACGTTTTTCGATGCGCACGGTCTCCACCTCACCCAGCGGGGTGCGCAGGGTTTCGTGGCCCACCACCTGGATGTGATGCTCGCGTACCCGTGTGCCATAGGCGGTGGTGACCGAATATTCGGTCTGTTCGTCGGTCATCAGACAGGGAGCGATCAGCATCATGGTGAGTTCGTCCACCGTGCCGGGTTCGATATCGTACTCGGAGAGCTCCTCTTCGCCGTTGCCGGTGCTGGCGTTGATCACCCGGGGCGTGTCGCTGTCCCAGACAAAATCCATGAAGTGATCGCGCTCGCGGCGGAAGCCGCGGAAGTAGTGCATGTAGTGCTGGGTGTAGGGTTGGCAGTCCTCCCAGCGAAAGATGCTCAGTTCGGTGTTCTGCATCAGCCGGGAGTCGACGCTCATCTGCATGCGATACACACCATCTGTGTCGCCGGCTTCCAGTACCAGTTCAGCGCGGATCGGTGTGGGCACGCGGCTGACACTGACGCGATATTCGGCGCGGAAGGGCTGCAGGGTGCGTGTGCGGACAGGTTTGCTGGCCGGTCGCTCGGAGGTTGTTGTTGTTTTCACGTCCGGGGCGGTGTCGGCGGTAACGGCGGGTGCCGTGAAAGCGAGCGTGAGCAGGACGAGGCCCGGCCAGGCAAACCCTGACCGGTAAAACAGGAACATGCGCATGCAGCGACGCCTATGGGTTGCGAAGCACCAGTTCGTATTGCCCGTCGCCCTCGTCCTGCACCATGCGGATCAGGGCGTAGCCGAGCTCCGGGGCAAACCATAACAGGGTCTGGCGATCACTGTCATCGTCACGCACGCGCTCCACTTTCAGGGTGTTGAAGCGGCCTGCGGGCACGCGAACGCTTTCCTCGCCGATAACCTGATAGACCATGTCTTCGCGGCGCCGCTCGCTGGCCACATCCAGGGCAATGTTGTCGCGCTGGCCGCGCATCAGGGCACATTGCAGGCCCAGGGTTTGTGACAGGATATCGGTGGTGCTGCCGCCAATGTCGTAGGTGCGATCGTCGCTGCCGTCGCGGCGCGCCAGGGCGGTGCCGGCATCACGATCAAGCTCCAGGCGGGCTTCGCGGGTACGCCCCAGGCCACGACGGCGGTATTCATAAACGGTGCTTTGCGGGATGCAGTCTTCCCAGGTGAAGAAGGTGGTTTCACGGATCGAGCCGAGCAGGTTGCGCGCGCGGATTTCCATTTTCCAGGAGCCGTCGCTGCGTTTTTCCAGCGTGCGCTCGGCGGCTATGGAAAAGGGCACACCGGACCCGCTCAGGCCATATGTCATGCTGAACGGCTGAATCGCCGGGGGAGTGCTTTCTTTTGAGGTGTCAGCGCTGACGCTCAGCGCCAGCAGGCCGCTCAGCGAGATCAGGGTGATGCCACTGGTAACCCTGCTCAGGAAGTGTTTGCCCATCCAGTTCCACTCCGTGGTCAGTCAGCCGCAAGCGGCCTTCGGCGCGCCAGGCGAGCACCTGCGGATAGAGCTGGTGTTCGCTGGCCTGTACCCGCTTTGACAGAGTTGCGGGTGTATCGTTCGCCTGCACCGGGATCCGCGCCTGGGCAATCAGGGGGCCGCCGTCCAGTTCATCGGTGACAAAATGGATGGAGCAGCCGTGTTCGGGGTCCCCGGCCTCCAGTGCGCGCTGGTGGGTGTTCAGGCCCGGATAGCGCGGCAACAGGGACGGATGAATATTGATCAGGCGTCCGGCGTAGTGTTGCACGAAGGCCGGTGTCAGGATACGCATGAACCCGGCCAGCACCAGCGTATCGGGGGCACAGGGATCGAGCGCCGCGATCATGGCCTGGTCGAACGCCTCGCGGCTGGGGTAGTCGCGGTGGTTGATCTCGAGGGTATCGAGCCCGTGCTGGCGGGCACGTTCCAGGCCACCGGCATCCGGGCGATTGCTGAGCACGCAGACGATGCGGGCGGACAGGGTGCCCGCCTCGATGGCGTCGATCAGGGCCTGGAGGTTGGTGCCGCTGCCACTGATCAGCACGGCAAGACGGTGTGTCACGCCTTGCTGCCCTCGATGACCACGTCGGGGTCGCCATCGTGGCTGACGATGTCGCCCAGCAACCAGGCGTCTTCGCCGCACGAGGTCATCAGCGCCAGTGTCTGATCGACGCTACCGTCCGGCACCACGATCACCATACCGACACCGCAGTTGAAGGTGCGATACATTTCGGCGGTGGCCACCTGGCCTTGTTCCTGCAGCCACTGGAACACCGGCGGCCAGGTCCAGCTGCCGTTGTCGATGCGGGCGCGGGTGCCTTCCGGCAATACGCGCGGCAGGTTTTCCGGCAAGCCGCCCCCGGTGATATGTGCCAGGGCGTGGACTTCACCTTCCTTCAGCAGCTTGAGCAGGGATTTCACGTAGATGCGGGTTGGCTGCATCAGGGCTTCAATCAGCGGTACACCGCCGACGCGAGTGTCCTGATCGTAATCAGCCTGCTCCAGAATGCGGCGGATCAGCGAGTAGCCGTTTGAATGCGGGCCGCTGGCGCCCAGCGCGATCAGCTTGTCACCGGCGCGGACCTTGCTGCCGTCGAGAATCCGGTCACGTTCGACAACGCCCACGCAGAAACCGGCCAGGTCATAGTCTTCGCCTTCGTACATGCCCGGCATTTCAGCGGTTTCGCCGCCCACCAGGGCGCAGCCCGCCTGCTCACAGCCTTTGCCGATGCCGCTGACCACGCGGGTGGCGGTGTCGACATCCAGTTTGCCGGTGGCGTAATAGTCCAGGAACATCAGTGGCTCGGCGCCGCCCACGATCAGATCATTGACGCACATGGCCACCAGATCGATGCCCACGGTATCGTGGCGGTCGTGCTGCATGGCCAGACGCAGTTTGGTGCCGACGCCGTCGGTACCGGCCACCAGTACCGGCTCGCGATATCCGGCGGGCAGGGCACACAGGGCACCGAAGCCGCCGAGACCGCCCAGCACTTCCGGTCGCCGGGTGCGCTTGGCGATGGGGCCGATCTTCTTGACCAGGGCATTGCCCGCGTCGATATCAACGCCGGCATCACGGTAGCTGAGAGGCTTTTTTTCAGTCATGGGACGCTCCTGGTGGCGAGGGCGCACATTCTAGGCGCTGTGCCCGGCATTGTCATCGCCTGCGCGTGCGGCATGGCGGCCCCGGCGGTGGGCACTTGTGTCGGGATTGCCGGTCAGAACAGCCGTGTTCACCCTGATACAGGCGGTCGCTCCGCCGCTGTGAAATATGGATAATGAGCCTCGCCGCAAACCGGACGGATACGTCATGACGCATACTGTTTTCCCGCCACCTGTCTTTTCTCCTGTTCGCCCGGGCCCTTACGCCCGCGCCTTGCTGCGCCCGGCTGCGTGGTTCGCTCTGCTGGGCTGCCTGCTGGTTGCAATGACAGGGCCTGCACTGGCTCAGGGGCCAGCGCTGAACACCGTCGAAGTGCCGGTTGCTGATCGCAGCACCAGCGCCCGTAATGAGGCCCTGCGCGAAGCGCTGTCGGTGATGCTGGTGCGCATCAGCGGGCAGACCGAGGTGTCCGGTCTGCCCGGGGCATCCGCACTGCTGGAACACCCCGGCAACTGGGTGGAGCAGTTCAGCTACAGTGGCCGGGATAATGATCTGACCCTGCAGGCGCGTTTTGATGTGCGCGGCATCAGCGAACAACTGGCGAATGCCGGTGCGCCGGTCTGGGGGCGCGCCCGCCCACAGGTGCTGGTCTGGGCAGCGCCGGACCGGGGCGATATCGTGTCGGCCGAAAGCGACAGTGACTTTGCCCGGGGCATGCGCGAGCGCGCGGCCTGGCGTGGTCTGCCGCTGCAGTGGCCCGCCATGGACAGTGAGGACCACGCGCGCATCAGCGCGGCCGATATTCGCGGCCGGTTTGATCGCCAGATCCAGAGCGCCTCACAACGGTACCAGGCACCGCTGGTGGTGTCGGTGGTGTACTACACCAGTGGCCGCCCCGGCGCACGCTGGCGCCTGCTGCAAGAGGGCAACACCCTGCGCAGCGGCGAGGTCAGCGGCGACGGCGACAGCGGCCTGGGCGCGGCCCTGGCTGATGCCGTGAGCGATTATCTGGCGGAGGTCTACGCCGTGCGTGGCGGCGCCGAAGCCAGTGCCCTGACGGTGCGCATCGAAGGGGTCGAGCGGCTTGAGTCCTGGCATACCGTCCAGCGTTTTGTGGGCCAGCAGGCGGGGGTCCGCGCCGTACGCCTGGGCAAACTGGACGGCAAGGCCGTCAACCTGCAGGTGGATTTCTCGGGCGATACCGCCCAGCTGGAGCGCCTGTTGCAGCTGCATCGGCAACTGGGGCCATGCCGTGAGGCACCGGCGGCACTGCCGGAGCCCGGCGCGGTGAGTGAGGTCCTGCGCCTGTGCTGGCAGGGTGCGAGCTGAGGCGGCAGTGCGATGACTGCACAATTACCCTTGGCCCTGCGCCTGCGTGAAGGGTTTGACCTGGACACCTATGCCGGGCCGCCAGGACTGGCAGAGGCCGTCAAGGCACTGGTTTCCGGGGAATGGGGCCAGGTGTATTTGCACGGGGCCCGGGGCACCGGCCGTACCCATCTGCTGACCGCCGCTGTGCGCCTCGCCGAGGGGCTGGGGCAGTCGGCCTGCCTGCTGCCCGGCGAGGAGATGGTCCACCTGACACCGGATGTGCTGGAGGCGTTCGAGCAGTTCGACCTGGTGGCTGTAGACAACGTCGACGCGCTGGCGGGCCTGCCGGACTGGGAAGAAGCCCTGTTTCACCTCTATAACCGCTGCCGGGAAGCGCAGGGGCGGTTGCTGTTTGCGGCGCTGGCGCCGCCTGCCGCAGCCGGTTTTGCCCTGCCGGACCTGGCCAGTCGTCTGGGCGCGGGGCCGGTGTACCGCCTGACCGTGCCGGATGATGCGGCGCTGGCGGCCTTGCTGCAGCGCCGGGCCCGGCACCGCGGGCTGGTACTGGGCGAGGAGGTGGCGGCCTATGTGGTGCAGCGTGGAGAACGGACACCCGCAGCGCTCATGCAGCTGCTTGAGGCGCTGGATGAGCATGCGCTGGCGCGCCAGCGCCGCCTGACCATTCCCTTTGTAAAGGAAGTGCTGGGGTGGTAATTTACAAAACTACAACAGTGGCTATCCGGGCCGCTGGCTAGAATTTGATCGCTTTACATAACAACTACAAACCTAACAAGAACAATAGAGCGCGGCGGAGCACCGCTGCGGGAGAACAGTATGACTTATCGCAGGTTGCGACCCCTTGCGGCGGGGTTGCTGCTTTGCTTGGGTACCGGGGCGCACGCAGCAACGTTCCTGATCTCCACGCCTGATGATGTCTCGCAGGAGGACGAATGCTCCCTGCGCGATGCCTTGATAGCAATCACCCAACAGGAAGAACGCAACGCCTGCCCGGCGGGCACGGGCAATGATGTGATTCGCCTGCAGGCCGGTGAGGTCTATCAGCTGGACAGCCAACTGGTGCTGGGAGGATTCATCAAGGACGTGCCGCAGGTGGATGCGGATGGCGATCCCGTGCCCGAGGACGGCTGTGATCCCGATGATCTGCCCGAAGGGGACGAGTGTGAGCAGAAGGTCGTCCAGCGCGCTATCAATCCCTCCGTACGGATCGAGACCCTGCTTCGTGATGACGACAACGAGGAGGCCCCGAACCCGGTGATCCGTGCGGCCAGCGGTGCGCGCGTGCTGTGGGTACGTCGCAACGCCACGCTGACCCTGGACAGCGTCGAGTTGCATGGCTGTGCCCCGGCGGATCCGGCGGAGATCACCTGCGATGTCCCCGTGGCCGAGCTGCCCGTAGCCGGCGAGTTCGAGGACGAAGACGAAACCATTCCGAAAATCCTGCCGCCGGATGGCGGGCTGCTGTTACTGGATGGTCGCCTGACCGCGCGCAACGCAGTGACCTTGCGCGGCGGCCATGCGCGCCATGGCGGCGCGCTGTTCGTGCGCGAGAACGTCACGGTGACGCTGCAGAACAGCCGACTGACCCACAACGTGGCCGCAGGGCAGGGCGGGGCCATTGCTGTGTACGAGGACTTCGGCAATATCCTCGCGTTGAGTCGTTTTTACATGGCCGACAATCATGCCGCCGCCGAGGGCGGCGGTGTAACCCTGCCGGGTGGCACTCGCAGCCCGCGTTTGCTGATGGCCAACGGCACCTTGCTGCGCAATACCGCCGGGGTCGGCGGTGCGGCGGTCCATGTGGGCATGGCGGAGGATGACGATCCTGACGAGCCGACCGCACGCGCCCCGATTCTGGATCTGGCCAACCTGACCCTGGTGGAGAACGCCAGTGCCGATGCGGATGGCAGCGGCCTGTTTATCGACAGCATCGGTGAAAACGATGTGGTCAGTAGCAGCGTGCTGGTGGCGAACCTGCCGCGCGACTGCGCTGGCGCCGGGCTCGAGCCCAGCGTCACGGACGGCATTCTGTTTGCGTATACAGCGACCAGCGATTCCGGTTGCCCTGATCCCGGCATCTTCCAGTTCCCAGGCAACAGTGGTTATGCCAATGCGGCGGATATCAGCGTGCTGCGCAATCTGGACGGCCCGTGCGGGGCAGGATGTGAGCCCATTACTGATGAAGACGCGCGGTTCGATCTGCCCGGTTTTCTGCCCAACTTTGAAGCAGACCCGACTCTCAATGGTTTGCCCCGTCTGGTAGACGGTGGCAGCCCGGAGACCAGCGCCGAGTTTCTCTGTGAGTCCGACGACCAGCGTGGATTCCGCCGCGAGGATCGCTGTGACATCGGTGCTCTGGAGTTCCGCCGGGCGCAGGGCGAGCCAGACAGTTTCAATCTGGTCATCGGTCGCACCGAGATGCTGGATGTGGTGGCCAACGACCTGCGTGACAGCACCATTGACTGCACGCTGCTGGCCCCGGGTACGCCATGCCTGTGGGTGGTGCGACGTTCCGATCGTGATGCGGAGATCACGACAGTGATTGATGACGATGGCTACCCGCGTTTCGAGTACCGCTTTACACGTCATTACGACGGTTATGATTTCTTCGACTACCGCGTCAACCGTGATGCCATTGTCGGGGAAACCTTTGGTGACAACGATATCGGTGGCCGCGTGGCGGCACTGGCGCGTCCCGAAACCGGTATGACCCGCAGCCGTAATATCGACGACTTTGGCGGTGTGCAGCCGCTCTGGTTGCTCGGCTTGTTGCTGGCCGGTCTGGTGCGGCGTGCGCGCAACGGCCGCCTGCGTCGGCAGCTCGTTGGCGCATTGTTGCTGGGGTTGCCGGTGCTGGTGCAGGCGGCAGACATTCAGGTCAACGTGGATACGGACTCGCTCGATCCTGAACCCGTAGCCGGACAGTGCAGCCTGCGTGAGGCCATCGAGAGCGCCATCGACAAGCTGCCCAATGGCACCGGGTGTGCCAACGGGATGACGGGAGAAGATCGCATCCTGTTGCCGGAAGGCACCATCACGCTGGTGGCGCCGCTTGAGGTGGGGTTGAGCAATCGCATCGTGATCGAGGGCGAGGGGCCGGACAAGACGTTTATCGAAGCGAGCGGGGATTTCCGTCTGCTGGAACACCGCAGCCGCGTGACGTTGCGTAACCTGACGCTGCGGGGCGGTGATGCCCAGTCCGGCAACGGTGGTGCGATACAGGCCTTCACCAGCCTGGTACTCGACAATGTGCGCCTGGAAGGTAACCGTGCAGCGAACGGTGGGGCCATTTACCTGAATTTCAGTGCCGACGAGCGGCGTCAGGTAGTGATACGCCATGCCTTTTTCGTGGACAACCAGGCAACCGGTAACGGCGGTGCGCTGGCCATGGTGGCGCAGCGCGAGGACCATGACCTCGAGATCAGCAACAGCACTTTTGCCGAAAACAGCGCCGGTGATGTAGGGGGCGCGCTGGATATTCGCGGTGGACAGCGCATGCGCGCACGGCTGATCAACAACACCTTTGTGGAGAACAGCGCCGTGCAGGGTGGGGCCGCCATCGATTTCAACGGTTATGCCGGCAACGCCAATATCATCAGCGCCACACTGGTGGATAACAGCGGCCCGGCCCAGATTGATCTGGGCAACCTGCCGGTGGATCCGAACGTGGAAGCGGGCAATATCACGCTGTCGAATTCCATCGTCGCGGCGACCACTCAGGCGTGCAGCCTGGGAGACCGGCGCCTGACACGCAGCATGTACAACCTGTTTGCCGATGCCATTGATCCGAGCTGCGAGCCCACGGCCGCCAACGGCAACACCGGCAACGAGACCGCGACACGGGCGGCGATAGTCGCCTCCCTGAACAATGGCGTGCTGGTGATGGCCGATGAAGTGGCCGAGGAAGACTGGTTGCAGCCACATCTGCCGATCACCGACACCGATGATGACCTGATTGTCGATGCGGCCAATCCCGCCGATCTGGTCAGCGGCACCGGCAGCCCGGATGTGTGCCGCACCACGGACCTGCGCGGCCGGTCCCGTGCGGCGGGTGAGCGCTGCGACCGGGGGGCCTTCGAGTTCCAGCGCCCCACGGCTCGCGACAGTACAGGCAACAACGCCAACCGCCGTACTCGCACGGTTCGCCTTGACGTTCTGGCCAACGATATTGCCGGGGAAGACGGCGTGGCCTTGCGCCCCGGCACCCTGACACTGATCACCGGCGATGGCGATGAACTGGCCGAGACCGTGGGTGAGGCGTTTGTCCGTCAGCGCCGCGCGGACCCCGAAGACGACACCAGCGTCCAGTTGCAGTACGACGATGTGATCCAGGTGTTGTCTGACGGTGATGAGTATGAACACAGCGCTGCGGATATCGATGATCCGGTTCGTGAATGCGGTATCGGCCTGAACCTGGATGGCTCACAGAACAACGCTGGCGCCACGGATCCGGATGCCCTGCGCGACGACGATTGCGTGGTGGTCTATCGCTTCCGCCAGCCCACGCCGATGGTGACGTGCGGGGATCTGCCGTTCGAGGACCGCTTCCGCTATGAGGTTGATGTGGACGGCTTCACCCTGCAGGTTGATCCTGATACCGATGAAGAAACCCGGATATGGAACAATACACCGACGACGATTTCTGGCCTGGTGACGGTATCGATCAGCAATGTGCCGCCGATCGTGCCGCGCACACGTATCTCGCGTCGTATCGAGCCGGGTGGCGAGGTGACTGTCCACCTGCTGGATGAAGGCGTACGCGAATCGGACTTCAACATCGTGAGCATGCGTCTGCGTGAGAACGCGTCGCCGCTGTTTGCCCGCCGGGCGCTCGACAACACCATCGAGGGCACCGGCGTGATCTTCAATATGGATGACTTTACGGTGACCTATCGCCACGGCGATAACACCAAGCGCTTTACCGATACCTTCACTGTGCAGCTGCGCGATGAATGCGGTGATACTTCCGACGTGCGTTTCGAGATCACCTTCCCGCAACAGAATGCGGCCGGGGGGGAACTGGTGGGCGCAGGCGGGCTGCTGACGCTGTGGCTCATGTTGCTCGTCGGCGTGCGCTACCGGGGGGCTGCCCAAGGTCGAATGCAGGCAGGGTGACAAGCTGCGTATAATGTCGCCATCGTTGAATGATGGCACAGGAGCGCAGTATGAATACCTCTTCCGGTTGGGACCTGGTTGTCATTGGCAGTGGTCCGGCAGGGGAGGCCGCCGCCATGCGTGCCGCCAAGAGCGGCATGAAGGTGGCGATGATCGAAGACCAGGCCCAGGTGGGCGGCAGTTGCACTCACCTGGGCACCATCCCGTCCAAGGCGCTGCGCCATCAGGTGCGCCAGGTGATCCGCCATCAGCGCAACCCTCTGCTTCAGGGCGTGGCCGACATGCCGGACGTCGGCTGGCCGCAACTGGTCAACAAGATTCGTGATGTGATCAGCGCCCAGGTGCGGGTGCGCTCCGGATTCTATTTCCGCAATCGTGTTCAGGTGTTCCAGGGGCGCGGGCGCATCGCGGGTGAGGGCCGGGTGCAGGTGCAGGACCGCCAGGAGCGCGAATGGCTGCTGGAAACCCGTTATATCATTCTGGCCACGGGCTCGCGGCCCTACCACCCTGAAGATGTGGACTTCAATCATCCGCGTGTGTACGACAGCGACACCATCCTCGACATGGATCACACGCCGCGCAACCTCATCATTTACGGTGCCGGTGTCATCGGCTGCGAGTACGCCAGCCTGTTCACCGGCATGGGCATGCGCGTGGATCTGGTCAACAGTCGCGAGCATCTGCTCGACTTTCTCGATGCCGAGATTTCAGACGCCCTGAGCTACCACCTGCGCGAGCAGGGCTGCACCATCCGCCATGGCGAGGAGTACGAGGCGGTCAAGGCCGATGACGATGGCGTCACCCTGTTGCTGAAATCCGGCAAGCGCCTGCGTGCCGACGCCCTGTTGTGGTCCAACGGGCGCAGTGGCAACAGTCGTGATCTGGGGCTGGAAACGGTCGGCATCCAGGCCAATGGCCGAGGCCAGTTGCAGGTGGATGACACCTATCAGACCTCGGCGCCAGGCGTTTACGCCGTGGGCGACCTGATCGGCTGGCCGTCGCTGGCCAGCGCGTCCTACGATCAGGGCCGCTTTTGTGCGGCCGGGCTGTGTGGCGACGCGTCACACCAGGTCAGCAATGTGCCCACCGGCATCTACACCATTCCCGGCATCAGCTCAGTGGGGCGTACCGAACACGAACTGACCGAGGCGAAGGTGCCTTACGAAGTCGGGCAGGCGTTTTTCAAGAATCTGGCGCGTGCCCAGATTACCGGCGAAAAGGCCGGGATGCTGAAACTGCTGTTCCATCGCGACACGCTGGAGTTACTCGGGATTCACTGCTTCGGCTACCAGGCCACCGAGATCGTGCATGTGGGGCAGGCCATCATGGCGCAACCGGCCCCGCACAATACGCTGGATTACTTTGTTGAAACCACCTTCAACTATCCGACCATGGCCGAAGCCTACCGGGTGGCCGCGATCAACGGTCTGAACCGCCTGCGCCGCTGAGCGTTCAGCTGCCGCGCTGGCGGCGGCTGCGTTCGGCGTAGACCTCGCGCGTGCGCAGGCTCGCTTCGGTGGATTTGCGCACCAGCACATAGGTGGCCCCGGCACCGCCGTGTTCCGGCCGTGCCGAGTGCCACGCCAGCACCAGATCCGATTCTGCCAGCCAGTGCATCACGTAGCTTTTCATGCGCGCGGGCTGCGGGCTGTGCATTCCCTTGCCGTGGGTGATCAACAGCGTACGCAGGCCCCGCTGGTGCGCTTCGGTGAGCAAATCGTGGACCATCTTGCGGCCGTCCGTCAGCGTAATCCGGTGCAGGTCCAGTTTGGCCTGGATCTCGTATTTGCCCAGCCGCAGCTTGCGGTACACGCCTTCCTGCACCCCGTTCTTGCGGTGGCCAACGATATCGTGCGGCCCGATTTCTGTAACCTGCTCCGGTAACGTCAGCGGGTTCGGGTCCTTGAGCCGTTCACGCACCGCAGCCTCCCGCCGGGCCAGCTGGGCCGGGGAGGGCGCGCTCTGGGCGCGCGCGGTGACCCGATTATCCGGGGCCAGCGGTTTCACATCGCCCATCTCTGAGCGGAACAGGTCCAGGTCGTGATCTGCCATGGTCATCACCTGTGCACACTTGATAGCGGAAACGTATCACTTGAATGGTACCGCAACCGGGCGGAAACTGGGATCAAGGATGGAGGAGGTGTGCCATGCACCAGCGACTGCATCGGGATCATCTGAAGGTCAATGTACGGGTGCGTGAGCGGGATACCGGCCGCGTGCTGGGGCATCTTGCGGACGTTTCGCTGGGGGGCTTGTGTGTATCCGGTGAAGCGCCTGCCTGTGACGGCGATCCGGTCTGGCTGACGCTGAGTCTGCCCTGGCCTGTCGAGGGCCAGCGGGAAGTGAGCCTGGCGGCGAGCTTGCGCTGGCAACGGGCCGCCGGGTCGCGCAGGCATGCTGGCTACCGGTTACACGCCGCCGATGCTCCGGCGCTGGCGGTGCTGGATGCCCTGGCGGCGCGGTTTGCGGATTGATGGCGTCGGGTCAGTAGTCGGCGTCGTCGCGCCGGCCACGCCGTTCTGCACCAGGCGGCACAGGGAGTGCTTCGTCCTGGTGGCGCTTGCGTTGAGCGTCCCGGCGCTGCTTCTGCCGGGTCTCACGCTTGTGGTGTTCCTGCCATTCGTCCTGATCGTAATCGTCGAAGTGCTGGTGGCGTCCCATAACCTTGCTGGCTCGTGTGCTGTATAACGACCCTATTTTTAATCTGTTTTTTCACGCTTGTCATCGCTTTTCACCCGTAAACCGATGGATATGACACAATAGGCTGTTGTACGCCCATTGCAGGAGCACAGCAGGAGAGGACAGGGTGGAGCAGACCGATCGCGTCTGGGGGTTTCTGACGCCCATAGGTAAACAGTTATACGAGTACTGGCCCGGGCTGGCAGCCGGGTTCAGCCTGCTGGTGGCGATGCTGGCGGTGTCTCATGCCGTGCTCAACAAGCGGGATGCTCGCGCGGCCGCCGCCTGGACCGGTCTTATCTTTCTGTTGCCCCTTATCGGTGCAGCGCTGTACCTGTTGCTCGGGGTCAATCGCATCCAGCGTCGTGCGCGCCAGTTGACGCCCGACGTGACGGGCACCTCCGTCGATCTGGTGCCGGTCATCCAGCCGCGGCCGCGACCCGGGCACCTGCACACGCTGGCCGAGCTGTCCGGGCGGCTGACCGGCCTGCCCCTGCTGAACGGCAATGCCGTGACCACCCTGGAAGCCCCCGACGCACTGGCGGACATGATGGCCGCCATCGACGCCGCCGAGGATTCCATTTATCTGGCGACCTACATTTTTGGTAACGATGCCGCTGGCCGCCCACTGGTGGATGCTCTGGCCGCTGCGGCGCGTCGTGGCGTCCAGGTGCGTGTGCTGATTGACGGTATGGGCGCCCTCTACACCTTCCCGTCCATCGTGCGTCGCCTGCGTCGCCGTGGCGTGCTGGTGGAACGCTTTCTCTACTCGCTGGCGCCCTGGCGGATGCCGTACATGAACCTGCGCAATCATCGCAAGGTCATGATTGTCGATCGGCAGGTCGGCTTCACCGGCGGCATGAACCTGCGCGGTGGTTATGTCAGCGAGCCCGCCAGTATTCGCGATCTGCATGCCCGGGTAGAGGGGCCTGCGGTGGAACACCTGCTGCGCAGTTTTGCCGCAGACTGGTACTTCACCTGCCGTGAACACCTCAATGCCGATTATGCGGGATCGCTGGAGTGTGGCCCGGTGCTGGCGCGTGGTATCAGTGCGGGCCCGGATGCCGATCTGGGCAAACGTCGCCTGACGCTGCTGGCTGCCATCGGGAGCGCCCAGCATGAAATACGTATTGTGACGCCTTATTTCGTGCCGGATCAGACCCTGCTCACCGCATTGCAACTGGCGTGCATGCGCGGGGTCCGGGTGGAGTTGATCCTGCCGGGGCGCAATAACATGCGGCTGGTGCACTGGGCTTCGCTGCACATGCTGCCCTGGCTGGTGAGCGACGGTTGCGAACTGTATTTTTCTGCCGAGCCGTTCGATCACACCAAGGTCATGACTGTCGATGGCAACTGGAGCCTGCTGGGCTCCGGCAACTGGGATGCCCGCAGTTTGCGCCTGAACTTCGAGTTTGATCTGGAATGCTATGACGAGGCGCTGGCTGAAACGCTGAATCGGCAAATGGACATCCGCCGCGCCAATGCCCGCCGCGTCAGTCTGGAAGACATGCAATCGCAGGGCTATCTGCGTCGCCTGCGCAACGGGTTCGCCTATGTGCTAGAGCCCTATCTGTAAACAAGGGAGGCAACAGACGTGCGTCTTGAACAGGGCCAGGTATTGCCGCCGCGTGCGGCGCAACTGCTGAAGGTATGCTACGCGCTGGTGTTGCTGGTGGTGCTGCTGGGCATCTGCGCCTGGTTGCCGGAAGACCAAGGCCGCCTCTGGCTCGGCCGTGGCGTGAATTTGCTGGTGGCACTCTATCTGTGGCTGCTCGGGGGGCTGTACCTGTCGCCGCTGTTCCTGGAGCCCGCGGACAGTCCCGACCCGCAGGCGCCCGGACTGGGGCTCGCCCTGATGCTGCCGTTGTTGCTGGCGGCGGCCGCGCCCATGCTGTCGGTGGCGATGGGTGGCGTATTGCTGCTGGTGGCGGTGTTGTGGCTCGCGCTGATTGAGGCGCTGCCGTCACAAAAGGCGCAATGGCCCGCAGCCTGGAGCAAGGCCCGCCTGCAGCAGACGCAGCTGCTGGTGGTGGCGCTGGCCAGCGCCGCCGTGGCGGCCTGGTCGGCAGGCGTCCGCTATTGACACTTTGCCCGGCACTTGCGGCCACTGTCAGCATGGTGGCAATCTGACATCATGCATGATTCATGAACAACTATAACAAGGTCCGCGCCGTAATATTGCGGCAGGGATAGCGGTAACGGGTGCCGCGATGAATTGCAGGGTTGGAGGTGGAGTGGAACGGGTCCGGCTGTCAGCAGCGGCAGTGCTGTGCGCGCTGGTGTGCGTTCTGGGGATGGGAGCCCCCGGTGCGCCCGCCCGGGCGTCCGCGCTGAATGGCGCCAATGCCCTGGCGGAGGTTGGCGACTGGTCCCTGATTACTGACCGCGAGGGTATTCGGGTATTTGCCGCCAGCAGTGACGGATCGCGTTTGCGCGCCTTTCGTGGCGAAACGCAGATGCGGATTGATGATTTTCGTGGCATTGCTCCGCGACTGGACAATTACGAAGCGGTGGCAGGCTGGATGCACATGGTGTCGGCCATCACCGAGCTGGACAGGCGTCATGACCATGATCGGGATCTTCATCTGACCACCTATTTGCCGTGGCCGGTGCGCAATCGCGATGTGGTGTTGAATATCGGCTTGCATCAGGATCCGTCGGATTACACCCTGACGCTGCATTACGACGACATTCACCGCCCCGACGTGGTGCTGCCCGGCTACATGCGCATGCCGCAGATGCTGGGTAAGCTGCGTTTCACGCCGCTGGAGGCCCCTGACGTGGCAGTGACCTTCGAGGTGATCGCCGATCCGGGCGGGGCTATTCCTGTGTGGTTGGCCAATATGCTGGTGCGCGATATTCCGTATTTTTCGCTTTATCGCCTGAGCAGGATGATCAACCAGCCGTTGCCGGAGGACAGACCTTACCACCCGGACATCAAGGTGCCGCCGGGTTGGCCCTGAGGGTCAGCGCTTCAGCGGACTGCCCGGGCCCAGCAGTGCCCAGATGATCAGACCCAGCACTGGAAGCAGGACCACCAGCACGGCCCACAGTACTTTCTCCGCAGTGCCTGCGCGCGATTGAATGATCATGACGATGGCGTAAATCACCAGCGCCAGCACAATCAGACCCAGAATGTTCGTCATGCGTCCTTCTCCCTGATGGATCCAGCGATGGCTACAGATTACGCCCGGGGATGGCGCCTGTCTGTGTCTGCTCTGAAAAAAAGCGTCAAAGGCGCTGTGCGGCGAACGGATGTCTGGTGCCCCGGAGAGGATTTGAACCTCCGACCTAGCGCTTAGGAGGCGCTTGCTCTATCCAGCTGAGCTACCGGGGCGCAACTTTCATCGGTGAGGACCGGGATTGTAGCGGGGTGGCGAAATTGTGCCACCCCCGGGCTTGTCCGGTTTATCTCCGGCGGGCTATGGTGAGGCGCTTCTTTTTGTTGATGCCTGTTATGAATCCTCCCTGGCTTTCCGTCATTGTTCCCGTGCGCAATGAAGCAACGCAGCTTGCCGCGACGCTGCTGCCGTTGCAGCCGTGGCGGGCACGCGGCGTGCAGGTGCTGGTGGTGGACGGTGGCAGCGACGACGGCAGCGCCGAGGTGGCGAGGCCACTGGCAGACGAGGTGTTGTACAGCGAGCCGGGGCGTGCCCGACAGATGAATCGTGGCGCCGCCTGGGCCCGCGCGCCCTGGTTATGGTTTCTGCATGCGGATACCCGCTATGACGACGTGCACCTGGCCGCGCTGGAACGTTTTTGCACCGGTGCTACGGAAGGTTGGGCGTTCTTTCGGGTACGTCTGACCGGCCCCGGCCCGTTGCTGGCGACGGTCGGCACCCTGATGAACGCGCGCTCGCGCCTCACGTCGGTGGCGACGGGGGATCAGGGTTTGCTGGTATCAAGGCAGCTGTTTCGGAGATGCGGCGGATATCCGGATATTCCCCTGATGGAAGATGTGGCGCTGAGCAAGCGGTTACGGCGCCTGGCGGCGCCTGCTGTGCTGAGTCCGGCACTGGGGGCAGACAGCCGGCGTTGGGAAACACAGGGGCGCTGGCGCACCATCCTGCTGATGTGGCGCCTGCGCTGGGCCTACTGGCGCGGCGTGGCGCCGGAGCAGCTCCATGCCCGCTACTACCCGGCGGCCTCCGTCAACCGGGCGGATCGTGCCGATGACACAGCCACCCTGGTGATGCTGACCCGCGACCTGACCAGCGGTCAGGCCAAGACCCGCCTGCGCCCTGCGCTCGGGGAGGAGGGCGCCGCTGCCGTTCATCAGGCGCTGGTGACACGCACCTTGTCATTGTGCGTCGCCACAGCCTGGCCGCTACGCTGTCATGTGCAGGGCGACCCCGCGCCCTTGCAGGCGCTGGCCCCGGATGCCGGGGTCGCCTGGTTGTCCCAGGTGCCCGGTGATCTGGGCTGGCGCATGCAACACGCCCTGGCCAGCGCCCATGCGGCGGGATACCGCCGGGTGGTATTGATCGGCAGCGACTGCGCGGCACTGAATGAGGATTATCTGGACATGGCGTTCGCGGCACTGGCCGTGCATGATTTTGTGCTAGGCCCGGCGGAAGACGGTGGCTATGTGCTGATCGGCAGCGCCCGGCCATCGACCTGGGCGGGCGCACCTTGCCTGACCGGCACGCGGTTTGGCGGTGCCCGGGCGCTGGAGGACACACTGGCCTGCTTGCGCACGCAGGGGGCTGTGGCGCTGCTGCCGACCCTCTGGGACGTGGACGATCTGCAGGCCGTCACGCGGGCGCTCGATGCGGGCTACCTGAACAAGGCATGGTGAGGTTGAAAGACATGGGGGAGGTCGATGTGCTGGATCGGCAGTTGATCGCAGAGCTGCGCGACATCATGGGGCCGGAGTTCCCTGTATTGGTGCAGGCCTACCTGCGTGATGCCGAGGCGCGGTTGCAGGAATTGCGCACGGCGCTGGGCCGATGCCGGGAGGACGATGCGGCGGATGCGAGGGATGCAGAGAGTGCCCGTCGCGCAGCGCATACCCTGAAGGGCAGCAGCAGCAATCTCGGCGCGGTGCGGGTCACCCGGCTCTGTGCCGAACTGGAGGAGCTGGCGCGCCGCCAGAGCCCGGTGCGGGGCGCCTTGCTGGAGGATCTGGAGGTGGCGCTGCGGGAGGCGGCCGATGAGTTGGCGGCGTTGCTGCAGGCGGCGGAATAACAGGCAAAAAAAACCCCTCTCCAAAGTGGGGGGAGAGGGGGGGTTGTGAGCGCTATCTTTCATAGCGCCTTGGGGGGATCATGCACTGCTGCGGTGCGTTGCAGCGGTGACGTCTATGGAATTAATGCTAACCGGGAGCCGGGCACGGCGCTGTTAAATCAGGCTGGCATAATGTAAAGACATGCATACCGGGTGCGGCGAATTGTAAGCATCCGGCCGGGTGCGCGGCCTGCGTCGGGCCGGATGCCTCGGCAGGGTCCATCGGGGCCCTGGCGTGTAAGAGATTTCTTACAGGGGGTGTAGGAAATAGCTGTCTTTTGCTGTGCGAGAGTAGCCCGTTATCGGCGGGAAAAATGCGCAACTATATGATTTGTATGGTTTTGTTTGTCGGTGCACATTGCAAGTTACTGTTAAATCTCAATCTGTAACCGCCGCAACGCTTGCGGCCTTGTTATGATGCTTGTGTGTCGCAGGGAATGCAGTGCACATGGATCTGCAACGGAAGGCGGACACGGATGTCGAGGTGAGCGCAAACGGGTAGGGATCACTCGAAAAAAAGGGCGGCAGGATGCCGCCCTTTTCCTTTTCCGGAAAGGCTGATTCAGCGAACCAGCTTCTCCAGCTTGTTCGGCACACCATCCCACTCTTCGGCGTCCGGCATGGCGTCTTTCATCTCGGTGATATTCGGCCACTTTTCCGCCAGATCGGCATTGATCTGCAGGAATTCCTTCTGGTCTTCGGGCAGCTCATCTTCCGAGAAGATGGCATTCACCGGGCACTCCGGCTCGCACAGCGCACAGTCGATGCACTCGTCCGGGTGAATCACGAGGAAGTTCGGGCCTTCATAAAAACAGTCCACCGGGCACACTTCCACGCAGTCGGTGTGTTTACAGTTGATGCAGTTTTCGCCTACTACGAATGTCATAACCAGTCGTCCTCGTGGTGTGCTTTCTCGGGGCGGCGCTAGTCTAGCCACTCACGTCCCGCCTGAACAGGGTCAGTTTACCCCAAACGTCCCCCGCCCGGCTTGACCGCAACGAAGCCTGATGGCGGGCCGGCCAGGTCAGATCAAAGCAGATCCCGCAGCCGATACAGGGTGTCCAGCGCCTGGCGCGGCGTCATGCTGTCCGGATCGGCCTCACGCAGCGCCAGTTCGGCCGGTGACGGCCCGCTGGAGAACAGGTCGTTCTGCTGCGGTGACGGCGCGCTGACCGTGGTGGTCTGCGGTGCCTGCCGGGCGCCGCTTTCCAGTGTCGCCAGTTTTTCCCGCGCGGCATGAATGACCGGTGACGGCACCCCTGCCAGTTGCGCCACCTGCAACCCGTAACTGCGGCTGGCAGGCCCTTCCTGCACCCGGTGCAGGAAAACGATATTGTCGCCGTGCTCGCTGGCGGACAGGTGCGCATTGAACACACCGGGCAGTTCTTCCGCCAGTTGTGTCAGCTCGAAATAGTGCGTGGCAAACAGGGTAAAGGCGCCCAGCGAGGTGGCCAGATGCTGCGCCGCCGCCCAGGCCAGCGCCAGGCCATCAAAGGTGCTGGTGCCGCGACCAATCTCGTCCATCAGCACCAGCGATTCGCGGGTGGCATGGTTGAGGATATTGGCGGTCTCGGCCATTTCCACCATGAAGGTCGAGCGGCCCCCGGCCAGATCATCGGACGAACCAATGCGGGTAAAGATACGATCCAGCGGCCCGATGCGGGCGCTGGCGGCGGGCACCCCGCAGCCGATATGCGCCATCAGGCTGATCAGCGCCGTCTGCCGCATATAGGTGGACTTACCGCCCATGTTCGGGCCGGTGATGATGAGCATGCGCCGCTCGCGATCCAGATGCAGGCTGTTGGGCACAAAGGCCTCGTCCAGCACCCGCTCGACCACCGGATGGCGACCGTCGGTAATCTCGATGACCGGCTCATCCACCAGCTGCGGTGTCACATAACCCTGCACCTCGCCGCGCTCGGCGAAGCTGCACAGCACATCCAGCTCGGCCAGCAGCATGGCGCTGTCCTGCAGGGCGCCGAGCTTGTCGGCCAGGGTTTCCAGCAGTTCCTCATACAGGCCCTTTTCCACCGCCAGGGCACGGCTGTTGGCGGACAGCGCCTTGTCTTCAAAGGTCTTCAGTTCCGGCGTGATAAAGCGCTCGGTGTTCTTCATGGTCTGGCGGCGCACATAATCCACCGGCGCCTGCTCGGCATCGCGGCGCGACAGCTCGATAAAGTAGCCGTGCACCCGGTTGTACTTGACGCGCAGCGTGGCCAGGCCGGTGCGCTCGCGCTCGCGGCGTTCGATATCCACCAGCACATCGCCCGCGTTATTGCTGATGGCACGCAGTTCATCCAGCTCCGGGCTGTAACCCGCCGCGATAACACCGCCATCGCGAATCAGCATGGGGGGATTGTCGATAATGGCCCGGCTGAGCAGGTCCGCTTCCTCGGGGAACAGGGTCAGTGCCTGTTTCAGCGGGCCCAGCACCGGATCCTGGTCATCCAGTTTGGCATGCAGTTGCGGCAGCGCGTGCAGGCTGCGGCACAGACGGGTGAGATCACGGGGCCGGGCGGAACGCAGGGCCACGCGGCCAAGAATGCGCTCCATGTCGCCGACATCTTCCAGCACCTGACGCAGCGACTCGAACAGCCAGCCCTGTTGCAGCCGCGCCACGCGGCTCTGGCGCTCGGCCAGCCGCTCCCGGTCGCGCAGCGGCTGGTTGATCCAGCGGCGCAACAGCCGTGCGCCCATGGCGGTTATGGTGCTGTCCAGCACCCAGGCCAGGGTGTGGGTGTCACGGCCATCCAGAGTCTGCACCAGTTCCAGATTGCGCCGCGTGGCGGCGTCCATCTGGATGCCCGCGCTGGCGGATTCCCGGCGCAGCCCGCGAATATGCGGCAGGGCGGTGCGCTGGGTGTCGCGCGCGTACTGCATCAGGCAGCCGGCGGCGGCGATCTCCAGCGCGGACGGATCGCCGAAACCGGACAGATCGTGGGTGCCGAACTGCTGACAGAGCTGCCGTTTGGCGGCTTCTGCATCGAATTCCCACACGGGCCGTGATTGATAGCCGGGTCGTTCGCGCAGTGCCTGGGGCAGCAGCGCATCTTCGCTGTAGAGCAACTCCACCGGCTGCCAGCGCTCCAGTTGCGCCAGCAGCGCCTCATCGCCCTGCACGGTGGTCACCAGCAGGCGCCCGGCGGCCAGATCCAGACTGGCCACCGCGCAGGCATCATCATGCCGCGCCAAGGCACAGAGCAGGTTGTCGCGGCGCTCGTCCAGCAGCGCTTCGTCGCTCACCGTCCCCGGCGTCACGATACGCACCACGCGCCGCTCCACCGGCCCTTTGCTGGTGGCCGGATCGCCGAACTGCTCGCAGATCACCACCGACTCACCCAGCCGCACCAGCCGCGCCAGATAACCCTCGGCCGCGTGGTAGGGCACCCCGGCCATGGGGATCGGCTTGCCGCTGGACTGACCCCGCGCCGTCAGCGTGATATCCAGCAGCCGCGCCGCCCTCTCGGCATCACCGAAGAACAGCTCATAGAAATCGCCCATGCGATAGAAAATCAGCTGTTTGGGGTGCTCGGCCTTGATGCGAAGGTATTGCTGCATCATCGGCGTGTGTTGCGAAAAATCGTCACTTTTCATATCAAGGCTCTAGGCCATAATTTGGCTATTAATTCCATTAAAAACAATGTGATAGTTTATTTTCCGGTGTTCCGTCATGGTTCGCTGTTGTTCGCCAAATAGCGCCCCAAGCCGCAAATCTGGTATAGGTTCTGGTATAGCTTTTTGGCCTTGGCCCGATATGACGTGCTATTCTGCACCCGACCTATACTCGATTGGCTGTACGCCGCACCAGCTCTGGTTTTCAGTGTTTCGCTTGTAACCTTCGGTGTGTGCCAATTCATGAGTATCTGTAAATCAAGGTGCGGGAGCATAACAAACCCATGACAACGCCTCTATCCGTCAGGGCCATTGAATCCATGCGTCCGGGCGACAGCCCCAAGACCGACGTTGGCGAAACGCAGGGGCTGCGCGTCACCTGTGCCAAGTCCGGCGTGCGTACGTTCATCTACCGCTACCGCAGTCCCGAGACAGGCAAGCTGGTGCAGCTAAAGCTTGGCCACTATCCGGGCCTTAAGCTGGCGGAAGCCATGGTGCAGGTCGTCAGGATGAAAGAGCTGTAGCGCGCGGGCGTGTGCCCCAAGGCGCAGCAGGAACGAGAGCTGGCGGCCCAGCGCGAGGAGGAGGAAAAAGCCCGGCGCGAGCAAGAGGCTGCCGCCTTCCTGGTGGCAGATCTGATCGAGCTGTACCTGACTGAGGTCATCGAGGATCGCATGATCAAGGATGCCCGCACCGGCAAGCCGAAGCGGGTGGCAGGCTCCAGAAAGCCGAAAGGGCAGGCCGAGGTGCGCTGCACCCTGTACAACGACCCGGTGCGGGTGCTCGGTGATATGCCGGCCGGCGAAGTCACCAGAAAGCACGTGGTGAACCTGGTTCGGGAAATCTTGGCCCTTGGTGCCAATCCGATGAGGATCTTCGCGCCTTGCTTGCCTGGTTACCGGGTTCCGGGTTCTCGGTAACGCAAAAAAATGGCATCAGGTTGACGCTGTGGACAGGCTGCAGAACAGGTGAGGTCTGCGAAGCTCAGTGGCGTGATGTCGACCTGGAAAAGGGGGTGTCTGGCACATGCGTGACTCCAAGAACGGGGCCGAGCGCTACGTGCAGCTGTCACGCCAGGCGGTCGAGTTCCTCCGCCAGCTCAAGCTGAACGGCACCACTGACGTGTTCCCGTCTTTCCGATCAGGTCGGCCAATCCAGCAGAAGTCGCTGAGCGAAGCCAAATGGCAGCTGAAGCATCCCGAGCAGGTGCAGAACCGCCGTGTCTATCGACCAGAGCAGCGCTGGCCGACGACGATTGAGGACTGGTCTCCGCATGACTTGCGGCGTACGGTCCGAACCGGGCTGTCTCGGCTGGGTTGTCCCAGCGAGGTGGCCGAGGCGGTGCTAGGCCACTCCCGCAAGGGGATCGAGGGGACCTATGACCTGCACGGGTACGAGGACCAGTGCGAGGTCTGGCTGCAGAAGTGGGCGGACCACCTGGATGGGTCGCTGGGTCAGAAAGGGTAATTCGGAACTACTCTTTGTCGGTCTTGGTGGAGCGCGGTGGAATCAGATCCAGGATGTTCCTTGGCTCCTGCTGTCGACTGTCGTCTGCGGTGTCGGCTTCATCAGACTGCTCCGAGGGCGCAGGCGATGCCAGTTCCGGCGTGTCGCTGTCAGGTGCGTATGGTGAGTGGTGTGTAGGCTCAACGGTGCCTTGGGGTGCCTTGGGGTGCCTCAGGTGCGGAAGTCTCCGTTGCGCTGCCTTCTGAGTGTGGTTCGGGCTTGGTGGCCAGCGAGGTGGGCGGATGCGCGCTTATGTTGCTGCTATCCGTCGATTGCTGATCAGTGCCCCGAATCTCGCTGGATGGGACATAGCTTGCGCGCTTCGCTTTGCTGTCCAGCTTCAGCCGCGCTCGGCCAGACTGACCCATTGGGTTTGAGAGACGACAAAGTGATCCAGTACCCGCACGTCGACGAGGCCGAGCGCCTCGGTCAGCCGCCGAGTAATGGAGCGATCTGCCTCAGACGGCTCGGCGTAGCCCGACAGGGTGGTTGTGCGAGAAGATCACGGCTTCTGCGTTGTGCTCCAGCGCCCGCTGTACGACCACTCTGGGATAAACAGCCGCGCCATCGATGGTGCCGGTGAACATCCGATCGAAGCTGATCACTTGGTGCTTGTTGTTGAGGAACAGCACACCGAAATGCTCGTTCTTTTCCTTGGCCAGTGACAGCTGCAGGAAACGGGCAGCGTCCTCCGGTTTGGTCAGGTTCTCCTGCCCGGCGAGGCTCTCGAGCAGGATGTCCGCAGCGATCTGCACCAGAGTATCCGGGCTGACATAGCCTCGGACCCGGTACAAGCCCTGGTC
>PNLU01000037.1 GCA_013823245.1 Alcanivorax sp. | reverse complement strand
AGGCGGTGCTGGCCCGCTTGCTGGCTCACCCCGCCTGGACCCGGGTGACCGTATTGTCCCGTCGCGCCCTGGTGGATGCCGCTGGGCAGCCGTTGGTGCATGACAAGCTGGTGGTGCGCGAAACCGGTCTGGACGACATGGCCGAGTACGCCAATGATTTTGCCGTGGACCAGGTGTTTTGCTGCCTCGGCACGACCTTGCGCAAGGCAGGGTCCAAAGCGGCTTTCCGGCGCGTTGATCATGACTATTGTGTCGAGGCGGCACGGTTGGCACGGCGCCAGGGCGCAGATCATTTTCTGGTTGTGTCTGCCGTCAATGCCAACCCGCGTGCGCGGGTGTTCTATTCCCGGGTGAAAGGCGAGATGGAGTCGGCGGTGGAGGCCCTTAACTTCCCCAGCCTGACGATCATGCAACCTTCACTGTTGTTGGGGAACCGTGACGAATTCCGTCTGGGTGAGCAGCTCGGCATCTGGTCGGCGAAAGCCCTGCGTCCATTGGCGGCCTGGAGTGACGCCAGCTGGCTACCGGTGGAAGCGGATACGGTGGCCCAGGCCATGGTCGCTGCGGCGGCCTTGCCCGAGGCAGGCACGCGACGGCTGCGTTACGCCGACTTGCGCAGCCTGGCGGCCAGCAGTCTTTAAACCTGTAGAACCCTGTATTAATGAGTCAGGAGTATTGTCGTGACGTTTGTAACCTGTGACCTGTGTGATGGCCATGCTGAGAAGGTATCGGTGGTAACCGGCCTGAGCTGGCGCAGTTTCGGTGGCCGCAACGCCTTTGGTGGTGAAATCCAGACGGTGAAGTGTTTTGAAGACAACAGTCGCGTCAAGGAACATCTGGCGACCCCGGGCAAGGGCAAGGTGTTGGTGGTGGACGGCGGCGGCTCGTTGCGTAATGCCCTGATTGGCGACATGATCGCCGAGAATGCGGTGGAGAACGGCTGGGAAGGCGTGATTATTTATGGCGCCTGCCGTGATGTGGATGCGCTGGCGACGCTGGATATCGGCGTTATGACCCTGGGCTGCGTGCCGATCAAGAGCGTGCGCCGTGGCGAAGGCCAACTGAATATCCCCGTGTCGTTCGGAGACGTGACCTTCGAGCCAGGGCAATTCGTATATGCCGACAACAACGGCATTATCGTTTCACCAGAGGCGCTGGTCTGACCACCACCGTGTTCTGACAGTCGCTGGTCGGAATACCCAGTTTCAGGGATGTGCCCCTGCACCCTGATTCTGTTCAATGTCCTGATAGTGGGGGAACGCTATCCGGACGCTGCGGCATCCGGCGCCATAAAAAAAATGCATGTCTGGCCTATGTCGGCTGATCTGTGCTGTCCCCCACGGTCAATCCGATGGGGGAAGGCAGCATGAACCATATTTACAAACATGTTTTCAATCGCGCGCTGGGTGTCTGGCAGGCCGTGGCGGAGTTCGCTCGGGGGCATATGCGCCCCGGACGGCAATGCCCCACGACCCGCGTCTTCTCCGGTTTCTCATTACCTCGTTACCTGCGACCTGTGGCGGCGTCCGCCTCCCTGCTGCTGATCCCTGTTCTGGCCAGTGCCGACAATTGTGTGCGCGATGGTGACACGATCAGGTGCGAGGGCGTGCCGGTCAGCGGAATTGAACGTGTGAATCCGTCAGCCTCCGGGCTTGACGTCTCCGAAGGAGACGAGGGTGCTACGGTGCTTGATCCGGGACAGGTCGGTATCGCCCTGATCCAGAGTGGCGCCCAGGGGCAAGGTCAGGCGGAGGTCGTGGAGTATGCCGCCAGCACCATAACGTATCACCCCGGTGGCGCTGCTGATGACGATGACCCCAATGATGACGATAACGGCGATAACGACAATGGCGCCCCCATCGAGTGGACAGTGTTCGCTGATGAGCAGGGGGAGCCGCTGCGGGTGGATGGTTATTACATCCGGCAACTGCCTGATGGCGGCTACGCACTGGAAAATCTTTCTGACACCCTGATTTCGTTTCAGGACGGTGATGCGCTGGCCGCCTACCTCGATGATCTCGAAGTGGACGTGCGCACCGATGGCGAGGCAGTGAATGCCAGTCTTATGGTGACCAATCGCGCGAATTTCGAGACCGACGATGCACACGGCATACGTATTCGTTCGGCAGGCGGTACCGGTGGTAACGGTGGTTGCACCAATTATGTACTTTATACCTCGTGTCGCGGAGGCCGTGGCGGCGGTAGCGCCGGCTCTGTAGCGGTCGATAACAACGGCGAGATCGTCGTTCGTGGTGCAGGCAGTCATGGCGTCGAGGCCATCAGCCAGGGGGGCAAAGGGGGGAATGGCGGCGGTTCCTTCGGGCTCTTCGCTTCCTCTGCGGGGCGGGGTGGCAACGGTGGTCATGGTGGCGATGTGGCGGTGCTGCTGCGAAGCGGCTCCGTTATTCAGACGCACGGTGACGGCGGGCACGGTGTCTATGCACGCAGCAGTGGCGGTGACGGTGGCAGCGGCGGGCGCCCGTCCGGGGCCGTGGCGCTGGGGGAGCGTGGGGGTAACGGCGGCAACGCCGGTGAAGTGAATGTCATCAACCGGGGGCATATCGCGACGGCCGGTGACCGGGCGTACGGTATCTACGCGCTCAGCATGGGCGCAGGCGCCGGGCGAGGCAGTGGCTCCGGTGGTCTGGTGGCCGTGGGCGGTAACGGCGGTGGCGAGTCCAGTGGCGATAAAGTCACGGTCACCCATAGCGGCACCATTTTCACCGCAGGCCAGGACAGTTACGGCATCTTCGCCCAGTCCATTGGCGGGGGTGGTGGCGATGGTGGCGGGGCCGGGGGGTTGTTCACCGTCGGCGGCAGCGGTGGCTCGGGGGGCGGCTCGGATACGGTGACGGTCAACAATTCGGGGGCTGTCATCACTGAGCAGCAGGGCGCTACAGCCATTCTCGCGCAGTCGATAGGCGGCGGTGGTGGCAACGGTGGCAATGCGTTCTCCGGCGGCACCAGCGGGGCTGTGGCGCTGGGCGGTGATGGTGGCCTGGGTGGCGATGGCGGACAGGTGATTATCAATTATCTGTCGTCCGGGCAGAGCCTGTCTGATCTCGGCGTCAGTCTCATCCAGACGGCGGGTGGGCAGGCACACGGCATCCAGGCGCAGTCCATCGGGGGCGGTGGGGGTACCGGCGGGATGGCGGTCGCCGGGGGCGTAGACCCCGGTTTCAGTGCCAGCTTTGCGCTGGGTGGCAGCGGTGGCGACGGGGGCCGCGCTGATGCGGTCACCGTTAACCAACATGGTGAGATCAGCACGGAAGGCGAGCGTGCCCACGGCATCTTCGCCCAATCCATTGGCGGTGGCGGCGGTAGCGGGGGAGCGTCTGTGGCTGGCGCCGCGTCCGGTGGCTATTCGCTGTCGGTCGCCCTGGGCGGTTCCGGTGGCCGGGGTGGCCATGCCGATCAGGTCGAGGTGAACCTGCTGGGCCAGATTGTCACGGAGGGCCTGATGTCTTACGGCGTGCTGGCGCAATCCATCGGTGGAGGCGGCGGTGATGGCGGCTTCTCGACGGCTGCGTCGGGTGGATCTCTGGGCGGCTCTGTCAGCCTCGGGGGCGCCGGAGCGCATGCCGGTCATGGCGATCAGGTCAGCGTTCAGGTGGGTAGCGGTGCGGACATCGATGCCGATGCCATCCTGACACATGGCGAGGGCGCCCATGCGGTGTTCGCGCAGTCGGTAGGGGGCGGTGGCGGCAATGGCGGCATGGCGATCAGTGGCAGCCTGGCGGCGACCTCCGTATCCGTAGCGCTGGGCGGTGCTGGTGCGGGCGGTGGCGACGGCGCGGCGGTGTCTCTTGCGAACAACAATTTCATCGGCACCGAAGGCGACAATGCGGCGGGTCTGATGGCGCAATCCCTGGGCGGCGGGGGCGGTAACGGCGGTCTGGCCCTGTCCGGCTCGGCGGGTGTGATCTCGTCATCCATCTCGATAGGCGGCAGCGGCGGTGGCGGTGGTGACGGGGCGGCGGTCACGGTCGACAACCAGGGCACGGTCGTGACGGAGGGGCATCTGGGCTACGGGGTGCTGGCGCAGTCTGTCGGTGGTGGCGGCGGCAACGGGGGCTCGGCATTGTCGTCCACCCTGACAGTGGCGGTGGAGAGTGTTCCCGGTGCCGGAGCGGCCGTGTCCATTGGCGGCTCCGGCGGGGCGGGTGGCGACGGCGATCGGGTGCAGATCCACAACAGCGGCTCGATCCTCACCGGCACACGTACCGAGGCGGATGATGGTGAGGTGGCGCGCACGGGCAACAATGCCCATGCGCTTTTTGCCCAGTCCGTGGGGGGCGGCGGAGGCAACGGCGGTTTTGCCGGCGCCGGCGCGCTGACACTGGGTGAGGGGGCGAGCTTCGCCGTGGCTGTCGGCGGCGGGGGTGGCTCCGGTGGTAACGCCGGTGCGGTCGACATCCACAGCAGCGGTGAAATACTGCGCACTTTCGGTGATGGCGCCAGCGGCATCTACGCGCAATCGGTCGGTGGCGGCGGCGGGGATGCAGGTTTTGGCCTGGCCCTGTCGGCCGGGCTTGGCGGTATCCATGACAAAAGCATGGCCGTGTCAGTCGCAATCGGCGGTTCCGGCGGCAGTGGTGGCTCGGGCAGCACCGTGGAGGTCGACAATACCTCGCTGATCTATACTGAGGGCGATCAGGCCACCGGGATTCTGGCGCAGTCGATTGGTGGCGGCGGGGGTAACGGCGGTTTCGCTCTCAGTGGCTCCCTAACGCTCGGGGAATCGTCCGGGCAGGTGGGGGTCGCGGTAGGCGGGCAGGGTGGGCAGGGCAACACGGCGGATGATGTGACCGTGGACAACGCGGGGCAGATCGTCACGCGAGGGGACGGCTCGCTTGGCATTCTGGCGCAGTCCATCGGTGGCGGCGGCGGCAACGGTGGGTTGGCCATTACCGGCCAGATCGCCACCAGCCAGGAACACTCGGCCATGGTGGGCGTAGCAGTGGGTGGCGAAGGGGGCAGCGGCAATGCGGCTGGCCATGTTCAGGTCGATAATCAGAGCGGTGCGGGCATCACCACGCATGGTCTGGGCGCGCATGGTATCGAGGCACAGTCTATCGGGGGCGGCGGCGGCCGGGGTGGGCTGGCTGTCTACGGCGGTGTCAATAACGCCGGCTCGCAGCAGTCGCTCAATGTCGGTGCCAGTGTCGGCGGTTGGGGCGGTGAGGGCGGCCATGGCGGCTCCGTCGAGGTGTTCAACGCCGGAGATATCCGGGTTTATGACGACAGCGCCATTGGCATCATTGCGCAATCCATTGGTGGCGGCGGTGGCGATGGCGGAGATGCCTATACGGGCTTGCTCGGTATCGCGGACACCTCCACGCCCGGCGCCCATACCTACAACGTGGCCTTGTCCGTCGGCGGCGAGGGGGGCAGCGGTAATCGTGGCGGCACCGTCAGTGTGAGCAATGACGGTTCGATCGTGACCGGCGCTGAAGTCGAGGTCGATGGCGAGACCTACATCACCGGCGCAGGCGGCTACGGCATCTTCGCGCAGTCCGTGGGCGGCGGTGGTGGTATGGGGGGCCGCGCCAACAGCATGAACGTGGTCTACGGCGGCAAGTGTACGGTGCCCGGGGTCTGTGCGGGCGAGAACTTCAATCCTCAATCCAGCAACGTGGCGCTGACGGCAAACGTGGGTGGTTTTGGCGGTTCGGCCGGGCATGGTGATGCCGTGATGGTGGCCAATACGGGCACTATCGTGACCCGAGGCGCCACGGCGGATGCCATCTTTGCCCAGTCTGTTGGCGGCGGCGGTGGCGTGGGCGGTAACGCGGTGAATGGTGTTGAGGGCGGGCCGCCGCTGAAAAGCCATACTCCGCCCTACCAGGATATCAGTGTCACGGTGGGTGGAAATGCGGGCGCCAGTGGTGATGGTGGCGCAGTAGATGTGGTCAACAGCGCCGATATAGCGACTTTTGGCGAAAACGCCAACGGTATCTTTGCGCAATCTGTCGGCGGTGGTGGTGGTGTCGGCGGCAAATCGGTTATTGGCCTGCTGGGCAAGGTCGGTGTGGGCGGTGAAGGCGGCGCCGCCGGGCAGGGTGGTCGTGTGGATGTCCGGCATACCGACGGTGCCATGATCGCCACGCACGGCACGGCCAGTCATGGCATCTTTGCCCAGTCCGTCGGCGGTGGTGGCGGGGTGGCCGGTAATGTGGACCGTATGTTCGGGGTGGGTCTTGCCGCACCCGCGGAGCCGTCCGGTACGATTCCCGGCTTCAGCGTGCGTCAGGATTTTGGTTTCGGTATTGGCGCCGGGCTGGCGTTAGGGCGCGATGCGGGTGACGGCGGCGACGGTGATGCGGTCGATGTGCAGGTCGACGGGGATATCGTGATTCGGGGCGACAGCAGCGCGGGTGTTTTTGCGCAGTCCGTAGGTGGCGGCGGTGGCGTGCGCGGGGAACTGGGGAATGATATGCCTGTGCTGGAACTGCTGTCCTGGCATATCGGCTCCAACGGCGATGCCGGTAGCGGCGGTGTTGTAGACGTGAGTGTCACCGGCAACATCATCAGCAGCGGCAATTCCGCGCAAGGTGTATTTGCGCAGAGCAGCGGCGGTGAAGGCAGTGGTGGGGATGTGAATGTGTCGGTCAGCGGCAGCGTTTTCATGGGGGCGTTGCTGGAAGACCGGGACGGTGCCGTGGACAGCCCGGATCGTGGCCTGGGGAGCGTGGGCATCATGGCGCAGAGCTCCGGGTTGCGCACGGTGCCTGGCGATGGTCCGCTTGACCCGCAGACCACAGAGGCCGACAGCGGTGATATCACGATCATGATTGCCGACAGCGACAGCCTGGTGCGTGGCGGACGCAGTGCAGTGGTGCGTGATGACCCGGACGACTATGCCGAGTACCTCGGCGTCGGGATCTGGCTGATGGACGGCCGGAACAACCAGATCACCAATCATGGCACTATCATGACGGCAGACGGTGTCGAGAGGGGGCTGGCGGTCTATGCCAGCGGCAGTGATGCGGAAAGTGGATTGGGCGGCGGCAATAATACCCTGGATAATCACGGCTGGATCATCGGTGCGGTGGACCTCGGGGAAGGCCAGAACCGCATCAACAATCATGCCGGAGCACGCTTTGATACGGGGCGCTATGTCTCACTCGGTGAGGGTAGCCAACTGATCAACGACGGTGTACTGGAGATCGGCGGTGCTGACCGGGTGATGACCACCGAACTGCAAGGGCATTACCGGCAGAGCAACCAGGGGGCCTGGCTGCTGGATCTGGATCTGGCGCGCACCGGTGAGGGCGGCGAGGCAGATCGGCTGAACGCTACGGGCGATATCGAACTGGCGGGGCGCCTGGACACGCGCGTTCATAATGTCAGCAACCTGACGGCGGGGGCACACTCGGTCACGATTGCGGCATCCGATACCCAGCTTGTGGATTCAGGTCTGACGCTGCATGTTCCTGAGTCGGTCGTGATGACGTTCGACTACTCGATTCTGAATGATCAGCAGCTGCAACTCGATTACGACATCAACTTTGAGGTGGCAGGCCTGAACGCCAATCAGAGTGCTCTGGGGCGGCACATTAATGCCATTCAGATGGCCGGTGGCTCCGAGGTGCTGGCGTCAACGATTGAAAGTCTGGTGGATATTCCGGATGTCGACACCTACGCCGGGGTCAGCGACCAGCTGCTGCCGTCGGCGTACGCAACAAACAAGGTCATGACGTTCTTCTCCAGCACCACGTTTGCCCGTCGGATGCTGAGCTGCCGCAGCGATGACGGGCCAGCCCGGTTTGTCGATGAAGATGACTGCTCGTGGATCAGCGTTGCGCATGAACAGAACCGACGCAAGGCTACTGATGAGCTGCCTGCCTATCGCCAGAATGTCACGTCGTTCTCGGCAGGCGGGCAGGAAGAAATTGCTGATCAGCTGTTTGCCGGTGTCGCGGTGGGGTTTGACACGGTGCGCGGCAGCACCCACAACAGCATGACGTCAGAGGGTATTCGTGCGCACCTCGGTGCGGTGCTGAAAGCCCAGCGCGGTAATACCATGCTGGCGACATCCGTATCCGGCGGTATCAGCTCCCTGGAAGTTGAGCGGGACGTGGCGCTGCCGGGCGCTCCCGCAGAGCGGTTGGGGTCGACACAACGGCTGCGCTATATTGCAGCTCAGGCCATGGCCAGTCATACCTTTGAGTTGGGGGGCGGTTATATCAAGCCGATGCTCGGTCTGGGCCTGGTGCGCATGTCCCACTCGGGCCACACGGAAGAGGGCGACGCGCTTAAATTACGCATACATGGCGATGCTCATTCCTATGTATCCCTGATGCCAGCACTGGAGTTTGGTGGCCAGGCAAGCCTTGGGGAGCGCAGCGTGCTACGGCCCTATCTGCGCCTGGGCATGACGACCCTGCTGTCAGGGGATGAGCCTGAGGTGTCGGCGTCGTTTGCGTTGGCGCCGGGTGACAGCGGCCGTTTCAGTATCGCCGAACAGATTGACGAGTGGGTTCTGGACGCCGAAACAGGACTGGAGCTGCTCAGCGACAGAGGCTTCAATCTGCGTCTCAGCGGTACGGCCCGCAACAGCGATACCCTGCGTGATTACGGTGGGCAGATAAAGTTTGGCTGGAAGTTCTGATGGTGACACTTACTCCGATGACACAGATGAACCTGAATGACGTGATGTCCATCCCGGCCACGGCACTGCCGGTTCCGGTGCTGATGGTCGAAGACGATCCACTGATGCGGCAGCGTCTGCTGCGTATTCTTGCAGGATTGGGCTATGCGGAAAACAGCATTGAGGTCGCCGTGAGTGTCAGTACGGCGCGTGCCCGCATTGCGGGCGCGCCAATCGGTCTGGCGCTGGTAGATCTGGGATTGCCGGATGGCAATGGCGTAGAGCTCATCGCCCTGCTCAGGAAAAAGGCACCGGAACTGTGTATTCTGGTCGTCTCGGCCTGGAGCACGGAAGAACATATTCTGGCTGCGCTGCGGGCCGGTGCCACGGGATACGTGCTCAAGGATCGTGAAGACATGGAGATTGCCCTGTCTATCAGTAGTGTGTTGCGTGGCGGCGCGCCGATTGACCCGTTCATCGCACGTCGGATACTGGAGCTCGTACCGGTGGGGGCCGGTGAGAGCGGATCACAACAGGGGGCTGACGCGGAGGCGGTAAGCCTTAGCCCCCGGGAAACAGAAATACTGCATTGGGTTGCAGAGGGGCTGACCAATCGTGAGATTGCCGAGCAGTTATTCATTTCGCGGCACACGGCCGAATGTCATATAAAAAATATCTACAAGAAGCTGGCCGTTTCATCGCGTACGCGCGCCGTCAACGAGGCCCGGCAACGCGGCTTGTTGCCCTGATCCGGTGGCTGGCTGCGCTGGCGATATCGACGGCACTGATCCTTCCAGCCGCCGCGTCCGATTGCCAGCCGACGACCCCTGAGGTCAGCGCGGCACGGGAATTGGACAGGGCCACCGTACCGCCGGTGGAGGGCTGGGTATCGGTCACCTTGCCGGATGTCTGGGGTACGCGCTGGCCGAGCCATGACGGCGCTGTCTGGTATCAAGTGCGCTGGCAGTCGGCCTGCCCCGACAGTGGCGTGCACGCCGTGGCGGTCAGTCATCTGACGATGGCCGGCAGTGTGTTTATCAATGACACGCTGCTCTGGCGTGATGCGCGCCTTGAAGAGCCCTTCTCGCGCAGCTGGAACATGCCCCGGTACTGGGTGTTGCCCGAAGCGGCGCTACAGGACGAACGCGAGAATACCCTCTGGTTCCGCGTTACCGGTATGCCCCATGACGTGCTCGGATTGGGTACTGTGGACATCGGCCCCCCGTCCACAATCTGGTCTATCCATGCCCGGCAGGTCTGGCAAAAGCGGAATCTGTTCAAGTTCAATCTGAGTGTGTCTCTGGTACTGGGCTGCCTGTTTCTGATGCTGTGGTCCGTTCAGCGTTCAGAGAAAGCCTACGGTTGGTATGCGATGGCTTCTCTGTGCTGGGCGCTGTTCGCCTATACCATGCTCGCTACATCCCCCTGGCCCTTTGCCAACAGTGCCGACTGGAATCGGGCAGCAATGCTGGTATTGGCGTTTTATTGCAGTGCCTTCTGTCTGTTTGTCTGGCGCTTTTCAGGTCAGCAAAATCCACGCCTCACAAGATTGCTGTGGGGCATTACTCTGTTGCTGGCGACTGTCATATGGTGGGTGCCCGACGAGCGGTTGACGCAACTGTTGATGATCGTAGTGACCGGGTATGCCCTGGTGTTCATGCTTAATTGTGCACAGTTTCAGCTCTACGCCTGGCGCGATCGGCGTCGCCACAATGTGTTGTTGGCGATGTGTCTGCTGTTCTTCCTGGCGGTGGCCCTGCATGACGTGCTGTTGGTGAGCGGGCTGATTGGCGGCGAGCATGTC
Source organism: Alcanivorax sp. (assembly GCA_013823245.1). Lineage (GTDB taxonomy): Bacteria > Pseudomonadota > Gammaproteobacteria > Pseudomonadales > Alcanivoracaceae > Isoalcanivorax. The sequence goes on along the minus strand of PNLU01000037.1, from coordinate 13,573 downwards.
TTTTCTCCGGTGACATCGCCGATCGCGATGATTTTCATGTTCCTGATTGTGGCGGATCGCTTTGCCGGTAACCTGCGCCGCATCAAGGCGTTCAGTTCGGAGCTGCAGAACGCGGTAGATACCAGCCGCGAGGAGCTGACGCGCACACTTGAGCACCAGCATCGTCTGGAAACCCGCAACGTCCGCCTGACCGAGCGCCTGAAGCTGTCTCATGATCTGCATGACAGTCTGGGCAGTTCACTGATGCGCTCGATTACCATTGTGGAGCATTCAGGTGCTCCCCTGGAAAACACCCGGTTTCTGTCCATGCTCAAGGAGCTGCGTGATGACCTGCGTCAGATCATCGACAATACCGGGACGACGGTGGTGACGCATGCCACCCCCTCGGCCTGGTTGGCACCGTTACGGCATCGGTTCGTCAGGCTGTTCGAGGAACTCGGGCTGACATCCAGCTGGCAGGTGCCGCGTGACTGGCCCTGGCTTCCGTCTTCCGTCAGTCTGCTGGCGCTGACCCGGTTTGTTGAGGAGGCGTTGACCAATGCCATCAAGCACAGCCGGGGCGATCACTTCGAGGTGCGGCTACAGGCGGATGATAACGGTGATCTGCACCTTCATGTTTGCGATAACGGTATCGGTTTCGATTGTGCCGTGGCGGACAGCGGTAGCGGTGTCGGTTTGCGCAGCATGCGGGCGCGTATTGACCGTATCGGAGGTCATCTGACCATACGCTCGGAGCCCGGGAAGACCTGGCTGGGTGTGCAGTTGGGCAAGAATCCTTCTGTGGAGGATTCAGGCAGCACCTCAGTCAATCATTGATGCTGGACCAGGTCGAATACAGTGGGCAAGAAAAACGGGGCCATCAGGCCCCGTTTTTCTTGAAGCGCGGTTGCCTTACGGCAGCAGGTGTTTCACTGCATCGCGCTCTTCGGCCAGTTCTTTCTCGGTGGCCAGCATCCGCTCGCGGGAGAAGTCATTGATGTCCAGGCCCTGAACGATCTGCCAGTCGCCGTTCTTGCAGGTGCAGGGGAAGGAGTAGATCAGACCTTCCTCGATGCCGTAGGAACCATCGCTGTAGATGCCCATGGACACCCAGTCGCCCTCAGCAGTGCCCAGCGCCCAGGAGCGCATGTGGTCCACGGCGGAGCTGGCAGCGGACGCTGCGGAAGAAGCGCCACGGGCCTTGATGATAGCGGCGCCGCGCTGCTGTACGTCCGGGATGTAGCTGCCGGTGTACCAGTCCTGCTCAACCAGATCGATGGCCGTCTTGCCGTTGACTTCGGCATGGTGCAGATCCGGATACTGGGTGGAGGAGTGGTTGCCCCAGATGGTCATCTTCTTGATGTCGTTCACGGTGGTGCCGGTCTTCTGGGCCAGTTGCGCCATGGCGCGGTTGTGGTCCAGACGGGTCATGGCGGTGAACTGACGCGGGTCGATGTCTGGCGCGTTGCGCTGGGCGATCAGGGCGTTGGTGTTGGCCGGGTTGCCCACCACCAGCACTTTGATATTGCGGCTGGCGACGGCGTTGATGGCCTTGCCCTGGGTGGAGAAGATGGCGGCGTTCGCTTCCAGCAGGTCCTTGCGCTCCATGCCCGGGCCGCGCGGACGCGCGCCAACCAGCAGGGCATATTGGGCGTCCTTGAAGGCGACCATCGGATCGTCGGTCTGCACAATGCCGGCCAGCAGCGGGAAGGCACAGTCATCCAGTTCCATGGCCACGCCTTTCAGCGCTTCCAGGGCCGGGGTGATTTCCAGCAGTTGCAGGATGACGGGCTGGTCCTTGCCGAGCATGTCGCCGGAGGCAATGCGGAACAGCAGCGAGTAGCTGATCTGGCCTGCGGCGCCGGTGACCGCGACGCGTACGGGTGCTTTCATGAACAGTCTCCTAGATATGATGAGTCTTCCGGCGACATCCGGCCTTGTGAGCTGGACGGCGATGACCCGGTGAGGGGGCGCATTATAGTCGACTCGCGCGCGCATGGCACGGGGCAGGGCGTAGCCAGAATGTTGGACGTTCGGCGCAGGCCGTGCCGAGCGGTCGGGTCATGGACCGGGCCGCCTGAGCGCCGCAGACTGTGGACGTCGCGAATTAGGGGTAAAGCGCATGGTTGCAGCGCTGGATGCTGAGGTATTGATTGTTGGCGCCGGCCCCGCCGGTGCGGCGGCGGGGCTGGACCTGGCGCGCGCGGGCGTGTCGGTGCTGATGCTGGATCGTCCGGACGGCAGCCCCGGCAAGCCCTGCGCCGGCGGCGTCACCATCAAGGCGCTGGCGCGTTTCCGCGTGGACATCGGCCCGGTGGTGCGGGAGTCGGTCAGCGCCATCGACATGAGCCATGCCGGGCGCTGGCCGGACCGGTTTGAGGCCCCCAGGACGGTGTGTCTGATGACGCACCGCCCGGAGCTGGATCGGCTGCATCGCGATGCCGCCGTGGCGGCGGGGGTGCAGTCCGCGACGCTGCATGGGTTGGCGCAGGTGGCCCAGAGCGGGGACGGCGTCAGCGTCACGGGCAAGGATGGCCGTGTGTTCCGTGCACGCTGGCTGATCGCGGCTGACGGTGCACACTCCCCGGTGCGCCGACTGGTGCTGGGTCAGCCTGAGGGCGTCACGGCGGTGGCCATCGAGGGGCTGCTGGATCGCGCCCTGTGTGGTGCGGACTGGCCGGGTATGCAGCTGGATTTTGCCGATCAGCCGGGTGGTTACGGCTGGCTGTTTCCCAAAGGTGATCATGTCAATGTCGGGCTCTACAGCCGCAACGTACGCCGTCACGGGGTCAGCCGTGAGCGGTTGCTGGACTATGCCCGGCGGCGCCTGGGCAGCGACCAGTTGACCTGTGTTCAGGGGTATCCGATCCCGGTAAATGCCGACCAGCGACGGATCACGGCAGGGCGTGTCCTGTTTGCCGGTGACGCCGCCGGCATGGCCGAGGCCCTGTTGGGCGAGGGGATTTACGGTGCGCTGCTCAGCGGGCAGATGGCCGCGGCCGCGCTGTTGCCAGGCGGTCTTTCGTCAGTGGCCAAAGCCTCGTCAGCCACTGAGGTCGCGTCACGCTATGAAATGCTGATCAGCAGCTGGCGCCGCGAAGTACGCGTGATTCGCCAACTGGCGCGTGCCTTCTACCGAACGCTGCCCGGCGGCTACGCGCTGTTGCGGTTGGGATTGCATCGCCCGCTGATGCAGGGGTTTGCGGCGGGGCTGACGCTGGTGGAGAGTAAACGGGTCTGGCTTAGCCCCGGTACTGCTGCCGATAAGCCACCGGGGTACAGGCAAACCAGCGGCGAAAGGCGCGGTTGAAGGCGCTCTGCTCGGAATAACCGAGGTCGGCGGCGATCTGGCTCACCGGGCGGTCGCTGTTGATCAGCCAGTCAGTGGCCAGTGCCTTGCGCTCATCGTCCAGCAGCGTGGTGAAATCCGCTTCTTCGGCGCGCAGGCGTCGGCGCAGGGTCCAGGGCTTGACGTTCATGGCTTCGGCCACGCTTTCCAGTTGCGGAGTGCCTTCCAGCAGTTGCCGCTGGATTTCTGCGCGCACCTGGTCCAGCAGGTTGTCGCGGGCCATGAACTGCGTCATGGCCTGATGCACCCGATGACGCATGATGCGATGGACTTCCGGGTCCGCGTCGCGGATCGGCAGATCAAGCAGGCGCTTGTCCAGCACCACCGCATTGTGTTCGGTATTGAAATGCACCGGACAACGGAAGATGCGCTGGTACTCGGCCAGATCATCCGGTGCCGCATGGCGAAAGTGCACGGACTCCGGGTTTTCACTGGTGCCGGTGATCCAGCGACCAAAGGTCACGGCGCCGGCACACAGGGCTTCGATCCGGTGATGGTGGTCCGGCTGGTCCGGCAGTACCGCATCCCACATCAGGATCAGCCGGTTGTCCTCGCGCTCCACGTCCAGGGTCATCAGTTCGTTGGTGACCCGCTGGAAAGGAATGGTCAGCTCCAGCGCCTGGCGCAGATTGGCGCTGGACATGGTCGCGTAACCGAGTTCACCCATAAAGCGCGGCCGGATCATTTCGCCCATATGCAGGCCAAACAGGGGATCCGCTGTGCGGGTGACGGCGGCATGCAACAGGGCCTGTTCGGTGCGCAGGGCCACGCGGGCATGCGGCTGCTCGAGCTGTTCTTCGGTAATGCCCAGGCGCAGCAGTTCGCCGCTGAGGTCGCAGCCCAGATGCAATGCGGCATCCAGCAGGTATTCGACCCAGTAGGATGCCACGGTCAGAGTGCCGGGGCGGATGTTGTTCGGATTATTCATGCAAGGACGCAGCCCGAGGGTACAGACCGCATAGTCAACGGAAGCGCTGCGGGTGTGTCAATAGCAGGCTATGACGTGGCAGTGGAAACAGCGGCCCCGGCGAGTGCCGGGGCCGGAGATGTCTGAAGCAGGGCCCTCAGGCGCCCGTGGCCGCCTTCTCGATCTTGCGGACCTTGCGAGTCAGAGTGTTGAGCTTCTTGTTCAGGGCTTCAACATCATCACGGGTCGGCAGGCCGAGCAGTTCGGCGGTGCGCTGGCGCAGGGTTTCCAGGGCGCTTTCAGCGCTGGTTTTCCCGGCCTTGGCCTTGCCTTGCAGTTTGCTCTGTGCCTTGGCGCGCTCTTCCTGCAGTGCTTCACCGGCTTTCACCAGTTCCTGAAACAGTTCGTTGCCACGCTGCTCGGCACGGGTGACGGCGCCACGAAGGGCTTTCACAGCCTTGTCGCGTGCGGCGATGAGTTCTTCGCGGGCCTGGTCAAGGCTTTCCTTGTTCAACTGGGGCATTATCAAGCTCCTTTGCAGATACTGGATGTCAGGTTAAGGTCCCCGGCAGCAGGTCCTGTGGCTCCATGAGGACGGCGTCAGTGTAGGGCGTTATTCCTGACACTTTTATTTCTGTTGTCCGACAATTAAACAGGTGTCAAATTTTTCAGGAGAAGGTATGAGTCAGGTCGAAATCAGCAGTGGCCGGATCAGTGGCCTGGTGCGAGAGGGCTGCACCGAGTATCGCGGCATCCCCTACGCCGCCCCTGCGGAGGGCGCGGCGCGCTTTCTGGGGCCGCAACCGGTCACCCCCTGGTCGGGTGTGCGCGCGGCGGACCGGTTTGCCACTGCGACCTGGCAAGAAAAGAATCCGCTGATGGGGGTCGATGACATCGGTGATGATTGTCTGGCAGTCAATCTGTGGGTGCCCGAGGGTGAGGGCCCGTTTCCGGTCATGGTCTGGTTCCATGGCGGCGGCTATCTGGCCGGCTCGCCGTCGCAGCTGCTGTATAACGGTGAGCGGCTGGCGCGCTCGCAGCGTGTGATCGTGGTCAACGCTGCCTATCGGCTGGGGGCCTGGGGCTTCGGCTGGTTCGCGGACATCGCGCCGGCACTGGAGGCACAGGGCAATCTGGGTTTACGTGATCAGATTGCGGCCCTGGAGTGGGTGCAGACGAATATCGCTGCTTTCGGGGGTGATCCGGGCGCGGTGACGGTGTTCGGCGAATCCGCCGGGGCGTTCAGTGTAGCCACGCTGCTGGCCGCACCGGACGCCAGCGGGCTGTTCCAGCGCGCGATCCTGCAATCCGGGGCCGGGGACATGGTGCTGGCACCGGAAGATGCCAGTGCCGTGGCCGAGCGGCTGGTGGCGGGCCTGCCAGGTGAGGGGAGCGCGGCCGACAAGTTGCGGCAAGCCAGTGCCCGGGACATGGTGCGGGCGCAGCGTGATGCGGTGAAATGCGTGGTGCGCCGTGGCCTGCGTGAGGCAACGCCCCAGTTCGGCATGACCTTCCTGCCGGTGATCGACGCAGGCCTGCTGCCGTATCGGCCGGTGGATGCCATCGCGGCGGGCAGCGCCCGGGACAAGCAGATCATGGCCGGTACCTGCCGGGATGAGTGGCACCTGTTCCAGTATGCACCGCCGTTCAATGGCGGTGTCGGCATGGACCGACTGAAAGCATTGGATGAAGCCGAGATCCGCCGTCGCTTCGAGCGGGCCTTGCCGGGGCAGGGCGATACCGCCTTTGCCCTCTACAACCAGCAGGTCACGCCGCATCCGCAGCGCTGCGCCCTGGATACCTTCAGTGCGATGGAAACGGATCGGCTGTTCCGGGTACCGACCCGGCGGCTGCTGGATGCCCAGGTGGCAGCGGGCGGCCGTGCCTGGGGCTTCGAGTTCACCTGGGACACCACGGCGTTCGGCATACCGCTTGGCGCCTGTCATGTGTCGGATGTGCCCTTCGTGTTCGGCATCACCGATACGCCGGTGGGGCAGTTGTTCACCGGCGGTGGCACCGAAGCGGCAGAACTGAGTGCGCGGGTGCAGCGCGCCTGGGGCGACTTTGCCCGCAGTGGCGAGCCGGGCTGGGAGAACTGGTCCAGTGGCGCCCTGGCACAGCATTTTGGCCGGGAGACGGGGCAGGGGCCCTTGCTGGATGCGCCGCTGGAGGCGTTCTGGGCGCAGGTCATCGAGGTGCCCGGCCAGCAGGACGATGCAGCCTGACGCCAACCGGCGTATCATGGCGCCCCCGTTGCCCCCCTTTTCCAGGAGCTGAAGATCATGTCAGTCGCCGCATTGATCGAGCGCAAGGTTCGCGACGGTCTGACCGTGGCACACTTGTCGCTGGAAAACGAAAGTCATATGCACAGTGGCCCCGCCACCGAATCGCATTTCCGGCTGGTGGTTGTGTCGCCGGATTTCGATGACCTGCCGCTGGTCCGTCGCCACCAGCGCATTTACGCCCTGGTGGCGGCGGAGCTGGCAGGCCCGGTGCACGCGCTGGCGCTGCACACGCTGACCCCGCAGGAATGGGCCGAGCGTGGCGGGGAAACCGCCGCCTCGCCCCAGTGCCGGGGCGGCAGCAAAGCGGGTTGAATCAGGTTACCGATAGCCATGTCACAGATTGTTGTTGCTGCACTCTACAAGTTTGTTCGTCTGCCGCATTTCGAATCGTTGCAGCAGCCGTTGCTGGCCGAGATGAAACGTCTCGACGTGCGCGGCACCCTGCTGCTGGCGGCGGAAGGCATCAACGGTACGATTTCGGGACGCCGTGAAAGCATCGATGCCGTGCTGGCCTGGCTCGCCAATGAACCGGCGCTGGCACAGATCGAACACAAGGAAAGTCACACCGACGCCCATCCGTTTTTGCGCACCAAGGTCAAGCTGAAGCGTGAAATCGTGACCATGGGGGTGGAAGGGATTGATCCGCGCCATGTGGTCGGGACCTATGTGCAGCCGAAAGACTGGAACGCCCTGATCAGTGATCCCGAAGTGCTGCTGATCGACACCCGCAATGATTACGAGGTGGCGGTGGGTACCTTTCAGGGTGCGGTGAATCCGGAAACCACCAGCTTCCGCGAATTCCCGGAATATGTGCGCACGCATCTTGATCCAGAGAAACACAAGAAGGTGGCCATGTTCTGCACTGGAGGCATCCGTTGCGAGAAATCCACGGCCTTCCTGAAAGAGCAGGGTTTTGACGAGGTGTACCATCTTCAGGGCGGCATCCTGAAATATCTGGAAGAGGTGCCTGAAGACACCTCGCTCTGGCAGGGCGAGTGCTTCGTGTTCGATGAACGCGTTACGGTGGACCACCAGTTGCGCCCCGGCAGCTTTGACCAGTGCCATGCGTGCCGACGGCCGATTTCCGAGCAGGACAAGGCGTCGCCGCTGTATCAACCGGGCGTGGCTTGCCCGCATTGCCACGACCAGTTAAGCGACGAACAGAAGGCCCGTTTTGCAGAGCGTCAGAAGCAGATCGAACTGGCGCGTCAGCGCGGCCGAGCGCACCTGGGGCAGGACCCGCGCGCTGAATCCTGAACGACCGTCCATGGCGTGATCCTTGCATTCACGCCCCCCAGGAGGGACAGTTCATGCCCGAACCCGACAGTGCGCGTCCATGCGCCACCGATTTTCTGATTGCCTCCAAGCAGTGCGAGATTGACGGTCTCGCGCACTTCCTGCGTATGGGCCAGCTGGTCGCGGCGATCAGCAACCTGGTTCATGCCCTGCAGCGCGAGCGCGGCGCGTCCAACGTGTTTCTCGGCTCCGGCGGTGAACGCTTTGCCGAGCCGCTGACGGATCTGTGTGCGGATGCCGACCGGGCCCAGGAGGCATTCTTTGTTGCACTGAAACAGGTCGGCACGCGCACCAGTGGGGTGCAGGGTGGAGCGCGTCTGTTCAGCCGCATTGCCCATGCGGTGCATGGGCTCGGGGATTTGCCGCCGCTGCGCGGCCGTGTGCGTGAACTGGCGCTGGCCCCGGAGCAGGCGGTGCAGCATTACAGTGATCTGGTGCGGGCCTTGCTGGCGGTGGTGTTCGAGGCGGCCGACAGCGCCATGGACCCGACCATCTCCGCCATGCTGGTGGCCATGTTCAACCTTATGCAGGGCAAGGAAACCGCAGGGCAGGAGCGCGCCGTGGGCGCCGCCGGATTCGCCCGTGGCGGGTTCGATGCCGAGCAGTCACGGCGCATGCAGCATCTGATTGAGGCCCAGGAGCGCTGTTTCGAAATTTTTACCGGCTTTGCCGACGCGGACACGCTGGCGCTGTGGCACGAACGACTCAGCAGCACGGATCAGGCAGCGGTGGAGCGCTTCCGGCGTATGGCCTGCACTGGATTACTGCCATCCTCGCTGCCCGCCGAGCAGGCAGACCACTGGTTTCAGGTCACCACCGAGCGCATTGATGCCATGAAGGGGGTGGAAGATCACCTGGAGCAACGCTTGCAGAGCCTGTGTGAGGAAAAGCTGGCCGAGGCGCGCGAACGCCTGGCACGCCATCAGTCATTGATCGAGCAGTTGCTGGATGCCGACGACGGTCAGGGGGAGTCGTTCATGGTGTTCTGCGCCACCGGCAGTCAGGGTGACGGGCAGGGCGATGTACCCGAGCGTTACGACACGGAAGGTGTCAGCCCGCAACTGGGCCGCGCTATTATCGAGATGGTGCAGACCCAGGCGCAGCGTCTGCAGCGCATGCAGGACGAACTGAACGCGGCGCGGGAAGCACTGGAAGAACGCAAGGTGCTGGAGCGGGCCAAGGCGTTGCTGATGAAACACCGCAAGTTGCAGGAAGACGAGGCTCACCGGCTGTTGCGGCAGATGGCCATGAACCAGGGCAAGCGCTTGATCGACGTTGCGCGCGCCGTGGTGGCCATGGCCGATGTGCTGGGGCAGTAGACTTCTCTCAGGCGGTTTTTCTGGCCGGGGAACTGCTGCTCTGCTGATGCTCGCGGTAGTGACTGGCGTCAGTCACGTATTCAGCGTGGCCGTATTCCACCAGCATGCGATTGAGTTTGCGGATCAGGAAAGCATCGGCAATCTCGTTGGCCACCGGAATGCGCCGTAGCCACGCATGGGCCTGCATCTGCGGCAGGATATACAGACTGCTGGCCGCAAACATCGCGTAATCGAACAGGCCCGGTTCCACGCCCATCAGGCTGGCGCGTGAGCGGGACTCGCCGCGCAGAAAGGTGCGCGTGAAGAACACCCGTGCAAAACCACGCTCAGCGGTGTTGAAAATGCGGCTGCGCAGTGACTTGTCCTTCGGCCGGTAGGCGCTCATGGTCGCGCGCACCAGCTCACCACAGGTGGCATCGTCGTAGCCGTCACGCAAGGTGCCGGAGTAGGTAATCATCACATCAAAAATGCCCTGTGGGTCGGCGGGCAACAGATCTTCTGGCAGACCGAGCAGGTAGCTCTGATAGCGGCACAGTTCTGCGACGGCGCGATCTGCAGGGCCGAAGGTCTTCTTGCCCTTGCGCACCGTGTTGAAGGCAGCGAGGAAAGCCGGAATGGTGCCAGCGGGCATCTGGTCCACCTGGGGAATGGGAATCCCGTAAACCGCCACGTCCCAGACCTTGGAGCGCTTGAGAATATTGAAGCGCACCATCGAGTGCATCAGGCGAACCATGGCGGCGGCCTTGAAGCCCTGGCCATAGCGCTCCAGCGCGCCGGGCAGCGCGGCCGTGGTGAAAAAGCTGGCAGTCTCGTTGACCCGCTGCACGGCCGACTGCCCCGACAGCGCGCCGGTCAGCGCCATGGGCAGGCCGGAGTACTTGTTCATGAAGGTGGCGATAAACGCACCGCGAATGGCAAACGGACTGAGCGTGGCCATCACGGTACGACTGATACGCGCCCCCTGACGTACCAGGTCCATGTCCACCCAGTCTGGCACATGCTCCATTTCGCGAATGAAGTTGACCAGCTCCTGCGGCGCATCCTCGACCTGCTCAACGCCTTCGTCGCAGGCCTGCTTGAGCATGTTGATCAGTTTGCGCATGCCGTATTGTGGCGCCAGGGCGGCATAGGCGTCGGCCACGTTATCACCCAGCAGAGTGTAAAGCCGGGCCCGTTCCACGCGCTCGCTGTCAGCCAGGATGCCGGCACGGTAGCGGCGGGCAAAGTCGGCAGGCAGCAATGAGGTATCGCTGATGTCGTCGGTGAAGCGTTCGGGGGTCATCGAGAAGTCGATGTCACCGTACAGGGACGGGATCAGGGTTTTCTGGTTTTCTACTTTTGCGCGCAGGGCGTCCAGTGACAGCATCGTGACCTCGGGGCATGCGGGGAGTTCATGCCCCGAGGATACGATAGAACCCATGAGTTCTGTCAATCGAACAGGGGTATATAGCGGGCGGATTTATGTTCCCGCTGCTTTCAGGGCCTTGCTTTCCGGGGCCTTGCGGCTGTCTCGCCGTGCATCAATCTGCTCCAGCTTGCGCTGTTTTTCGTACAGGAAGCGCAGCACCTCCTGCCGATAGTGGTTGTAATCGGCGTCGTCAGCCAGTGCGATCCGGTCCCGGGGGCGTGGCAGATCAATGTGCAGGATCTCGCCGATGGTCGCTGACGGGCCGTTGGTCATCATCACGATGCGGTCCGACAGCAGCACCGCTTCGTCCACATCATGGGTGATCATCAGCACGGTGTTGTGCAGCTCGGCCTGGATACGCATAACCTCGTCCTGAAGATGCGCCCGGGTCAGGGCATCCAGCGCGCCGAAGGGCTCGTCCAGCAACAACACCTTGGGTTGCATGGCCAGCGCCCGGGCTATGCCGACGCGCTGCTTCATGCCGCCGGAAATCTCCGCCGGGCGCTTGTCCAGGGCATGCCCCATGTTGACCAGCGACAGGTTATGCAGGATCCAGTCGTGACGTTCGGCTCGGCTCATGGTTTTGCGGAACGTCTTGTCCACGGCCAGCGCCACATTCTCATAGACCGTCAACCACGGCAGCAGCGAGTGGTTCTGGAACACCAGCGCTCGATCCGGGCCGGGCGCGGTGACTTCCGCGCCGTCCAGTATCACGCCGCCGGATGACGCCGGCAGCAACCCGGCCACTATGTTGAGCACCGTGGACTTGCCACAACCGGAATGGCCGATGATGGAAATGTACTCGCCCTTGTCGACCTTCAGATTCACCTTGTCGAGCACGTGACTGCTGGTCTTGCCCTTGATGAAGGTCTTGTCGACATTTTCGATGGTCAGATAATGTGCGCTCATTATTTACCTCCTTCTCCACGTGTTACCCAGTTGCCGACCAGCATCACCAGACGGTCAAGCATGAAGCCGACGATGCCGACGTAGACCAGTGCCAGAACGATGTCGCTGATGAGTGAGGCGTTCCAGGCGTCCCAGATAAAGAAGCCGATACCGACACCTCCGATCAGCATTTCGGCGGCAACAATTGCCAGCCATGACAGGCCCACACCAATGCGCAGCCCGGAGAAGATATACGGCGCCGCCGCCGGCAACATGATCTTGCGGAAGTACTCGTGGCCATTGAGGCGCACCACGCGTGCGACGTTACGGTAGTCCTCGGGAATATTCCGGATGCCGACCGAGGTATTGATGATGATCGGCCAGATGGCGGTAATGAAAATCACAAAGATGGCCGAGGGATTGCTGTCCTGAAAACCCGCGAGGGAGATAGGCAGCCAGGCCAGCGGCGGCACGGTGCGCAGTACCTGGAAAATCGGATCCAGCCCGCGCATCGCCCAGGTCGACTGGCCAATCAGAACGCCAAGCCCGACTCCAGCCAGTACGGCCAGCGTGTAGCCATATGCCACCCGTTCCAGTGAGGCCAGGATCTGCCAGGCCATGCCGACGTCATTCCCGCCATAGTCGTAGAAGGGGTTGACGATCAGTTCCCAGGTGTCCGTTACCACGGTACTCGGTGCTGGCAGCAGCGCGCCCTCACCACGGCACAGCAACTCCCAGATGAGCAGTAGTGCTGTGGTTACCAGCACAGGGGGCAACACACGCTCGAGCAAGACATAGCGCAGGCGCGGCCAGACGTCACTGGCTGCAGGCATGCGGATAGCGTAAGTAGTCATGACAGCATCTCCGGTACGGGGCCTCAGCGCATGCGCTTGATGGCCAGAGTGTCCAGGTAGGCAAGCGGGTTTTCCGGGTCGAACACCTTGCCGTCAAAAAAGGTTTCCTTGCCGCGTGAGGTGCCTTCCGGGATCGCCGACTTGTCGATGCCGAGCTCCGCCGCTGCGGCGCGCCACAGATCCTCGCGATTGACGCTGTCCACCAATGCGTTCATGTCCAGATCACGGGGCAGGTAGCCCCAGCGGATGTTTTCAGTCAGGAACCATAGGTCGTGGCTTTTGAAAGGGTAGGACGCCTGATCATTCCAGTAGCGCATCCGATACGGGCTGTTCTCGACCACGCGTCCGGTGCCATAGTCAAAATGCCCCTTCATGCGCTGGATGATGTCTTCGTAGGGGGCGTTGATCCAGCGGCGTCGCGAGCAGATGCGCGCCACTTCTTCGATGTTCTCCGGCTGTTCGCAGAACATCTGCGCTTCCATCACAGCCTTGATCAGCGCCTTGGTCGCATTGGGGTTCTGTTCAACGTAATCGGCACGCAGGCCGAGCGCTTTCTCCGGATGGTTGTGCCATAGCTCGCCGGTGGTGTTGGCGGTGTAACCGATGTTCTGGCGAATCAGCTGCTCGTTCCATGGCTCGCAGACGCAAAAGGTATCCATGCTGCCGACGCGCATGTTGGCCACCATCTGGGCCGGGGGCACAACGATGGTGGAGATATCGCTGTTCGGGTCAATGCCACCGGCAGCCAGCCAGTAACGTATCCAGAGATCATGAGTGCCCCCCGGGAACGTCATCGCCGCACGCACGGCATTCCCTCCCGCGCGCTTCTCGGCCAGCGCCTTGGCAAACTCGGTGGTGTCCACCCCGACCTTGAGGTCTGCGTATTCACGGCCAACGGAAATACACTGCCCGGCCAGATTCAGGCGCGCCACGATATACATCGGCGTGGGCTGGTTGTTGGCGGTCATGGCGCCGGTGGAAATGAGATAGGGCATGGGTGTCAGGATATGCGCGCCGTCGATACCGTTGCGGCGCGAACCCAGCACAAGATTGTCCCGTGTGGTGCCCCAGGACGATTGCTTCAGCACCTCGACATCCGGCATGCCATGCTTGGCAAAGAACCCTTTTTCCGCTGCCACAAATAACGGCGCGGCATCGGTCAGGGCGATAAAGCCCAGCTTGGCGCCGCGGGTTTCCGGTTTGCCCGCGCTGGCGGTTGCACGCCCGGTCAGTAGTGGCGCGGCCAGCGTGGCACCCCCGAGTGCAGCAGCTGACTGTTTGAGAAAAT
>PNLU01000036.1 GCA_013823245.1 Alcanivorax sp. | reverse complement strand
CAGGGCGTCCATGTTCGTCATGGTGCAGCCGTCATAGCGGCCGGCGGTGTATTGATTGATGGATTCGATGTAGTCGTTGATCTGCACGACGTCGATCTCGATGTCGTACTTGTCCGCCCATTTCTTGATGATGCCGGCGTCATCGCCATAGCCCCAGGGCATCCAGCCGACGTAAATCGACCAGCAGACACTGAACTGGGTACGGGCCAGCGCGGAGCCGGGGAACAGGGTGAGACTGAGCAGGAACAGGCAACATGCTGTGACAGAGCGCTTCATGGTCTACCTCCGGGTTACCAGGATCGTCGGTGAGGAATCAGCTGACATGTGCCAGTGATTGACCTCCCGGGCTTTTATCCCGCCGTGTAACCTTGAATAAGGTCGACCGCTCTCGGACCAGGCATCAGCTGACGCTGACCGGAACCCTAGCTGTCCATTTGCCAAATTGTCGGGGGCGAGGCGCTAACGTCCTCTGACTCCTCGCTGCACTGTCTTGCAAGGAGGGTGCCAGCCGGCCAAGTTGCTGATTCGTGGTGGTCCGGGACGTAATCACGGGGCGGCGCCGGATGTTTATGCGCCACAGCAGTGCGCCCGGCGCACCAGAAGAGGGCGGGCAGCCAGATGCAATACCGGCCCGGCGGTGGCAGACTTGAGCCGCTGAACTCTCTTGTCAGCACCCTCTCAGCAGCAACGGACACACCATGAGCGACCAGATCATCATCAATGAAGTCGGCCTGCGCGACGGGCTGCAGAACCAGCCGAAGCATGTCAGCACCGATGACAAGGCGCGCATGGCCGAGGCGCTGGTCGCCGCCGGGGTACGCTATCTGGAGCCGGTCAGCTTTGTGCATCCGAAGGCCGTGCCGCAGATGGCCGACGCCGCCGCCCTGACAGACCGGCTGCCGCAGCGCGATGATCTGCATTACACGGCGCTGGTACCGAATCTGCGCGGCTATGAGATGGCGCGCGACAAGGGCTACCCGACGGTGGGGCTGGTGTTGTCGACGACGGATTCCTTCAACCAGCGCAATCTGAACATGACGCTGGAACAGGCCATCGCCAGCTGCGAGACGATCATCGCGGCCGCGCGCCGCGACGGCGTGGCAACCCGCACCTATATCTCCGGAGCCTTTGCCTGCCCCTACGATGGCCTGACCCCTGTGGACGTGACGTTGCGCCTGACCGAACGCATGATCGACGCGGGCAGTGACGAAATCGCCATTGCCGACACCATCGGCGGCGGCACCCCGGCCCAGATGAAGCAGATCATGGCGCCGTTGATCCAGCAATACGGCGCCGACCGCTTCTATGTGCATTTGCACGACACCCGGGGCCTGGCCAGCGCCATGGCCTGGGCTGCCTGTGATCTCGGGGTGCGTCGTTTCGATGCCTCGGTGGGCGGGCTGGGCGGCTGCCCGTTTGCCCCCGGCGCCACCGGCAATGTGGCCACTGAAGATCTGGTCTATCTGTTCGAGGCCTGTGGCCTGAAAACGGGGATCAGCATTGAGGGGCTGCGTGAGGTGGTGGCGATCGCCGAGCAGGCCACCGAGCGTGCGCTGGGCGGCCGCATCCTGACCTGGATGGCATCACAGGAAGCCCGCGGCAAGACGGTGTGCCTGCCCTGATCCTTATCTGTCGAACGATCGGTCAAACGATCTGAGCGCCTGCTCGATCTGCCGCAAGCGCTGCTGCTTGCGCTGCCTGGCCGTGGCGGACATATGGCCGCGCGCCAGGTCCCGTTGCAGGGCGTCGCGCTCGATTTCCAGCTGCCGGCGGCGGGCGCGTTCGCTGAAGCTCAGGCCGCCGGTATCCCCCACCAGCGCCAGTGCCGGATGAGGGGCCGGAGCCGGGGCCTGCGCGACGACGGAAACCGGTATCACCAGTAACGGTCCAGCCACCAGCAACAGGCCGACCATCCTGCGTTGTAAGCGTTGCATCCTTGCCTCCTGACGCGTTCCCGGGTGGGCACACCATTGAAACGCGGGCCAGGCAGGATGTCTGTCGGTGAATGCCGTCAGCGGCCGTAGGAAAAAGACGTCAATCGCGGCGGGTCAGGTAACGCCACAGGGGCACCGCCAGCAGCACACCCACCAGCGCCCCCGCACCATTGGCCACCATGTCCCACCAGTCAAAACTGCGGGTGGCGGCAAACGACTGCGCGACCTCGATAGCCGCACCGCAGACAAAGGCGATCAGCCAGACCAGCCAGGCGGGCAGGCGCGGCCAACCCTGGCTCAGCAGCCAGGCCAGGGCCATGTAACCGATAAAGTGCCCGACCTTGTCGTTGACATAGCGGGCCCCGAAACGCAGCAGATCATCCGCAGGCCACAGGCTCATGATCCACAGGGCGATGGCGCACAGAATCGCCAGAATCCGCCACACCGGCATGCCCCGCAGAAATGGCCGCGCTGTCTTGTCCTGCATCCCTGTACTCCTTCCGCTTGCCGGATAACGGCCTTTTTCCTCAGGCATTCGCGCCGCGCAGTGTCGCCACGGTGTCACGCAGGCCTTCTGCACTGACCGACTCCGGTGACCGGGGCGCGCCAGCCACCAGTGCCACCTTCGCGCGCAACCGGCGCGGCAACTTGCTCAGCGCCTTGCCGTCCTTGTGACTGAACGTACTGCCCCAGAGCCCCTGCAGGGCCATGGGCACCACCGGCACCGGGTTGCGCGCCAGAATCTTGTCGATGCCGGCGCGGAATTCGCCGAGCTCGCCATCGGGAGTCAATCGACCCTCCGGGAAGATACACACCACATGACCCTGATCCAGCTCCTGCGCCACACGCTCGAAGGCCGCATCATAAATAGCCGGGTTACGCGCCTTGCTGTCGATGGGAATGGTCTTGCCGGTGCGGAAAACATAGTTGAGCAGAGGCATGTCATAGATCTGCTTCTGCATCACAAACCGGACCGGCCGCTGGACCGATCCGGCGATCAGCAGGGCATCTACATAACTCACATGATTACAGACCAGCACGCAAGGACCTTGTTCCGGAATCTGATCCAGGCCCTCACGTTTTACACGGTACATCACCTTGGTCATCACCCAGATGATGAAACGCATCATGAACTCCGGCACGACGCTGTAGACGATAGCCGCCACCACCAGGTTCGCCAGTGCCAGGATCAGGAAGAAGCCGGGAATGCTGATGCCCAGTACGCCCACCACCACAATACCGGCGATGGCTGACAGCACCATCAGCAGCGCATTGAGAATATTGCAGGCGGCGATCACACGCGCCAGATGCGAGCTGCGGGTGCGCTGCTGGATAAAGGAAAACAGCGGCACAATGTAAAACCCGCCGAAGACGCCAATGCCGAACAAGTCAGCGATGATCCGCAGCCCGGCCGGGTCGGCCAGGAAGGCGGCCACGGTCACCGGGCCCTCACTGGCCGCCATGCCCTGGTAAGAGAAGAACAGATCGATGCTGAACAGCGACAGGCCGAGTGAGCCGATCGGTACCAGCCCCAGCTCCACTTTTTTACCGGACAGCTTTTCGCACAGGACGGACCCGACACCGATGGCAATGGAGAAGGTGGCCAGCAGCAGGGCATAGACCATTTCCGTGCCGTGGATATAGTCATCCACATAGACTTTCAGCTGGGTGGTGTAGGCCGCGCCCAGGAACCAGAACCAGGAGATGGCCAGCACCGAATACCAGACCGATTTCACTTCACGCGCGTAGCCGATGATGCGGACGGTTTCACTGAAGATGTTCCAGTTCAGCTTCAACGAGGGGTCGGCCGGTGGGGCTGCGGGGATCTGCCGCGCCGCCAGCCAGCCCAGCACGGCAATGGTGATCACGCCTGCGGGCGCCCACCACTGGCCAGCACCTTCCATGTTCAGCACGATGCCGGAAATCGAACCCAGCAGGATCGCCACATAGGTGCCCTGCTGCACCAGCGCATTACCCGCCACCAGTTCAGTGTGCTTCAGATGCTGCGGCATGATCGAATACTTGAGCGGCCCGAAACAGGTGGACTGGAAGCCCATGCAGAACAGTAGCGCCAGCAGGAACCACAGGGCGTTGAAGTAGAAGGCCACCGCCGCCAGCAGCATGATCACCACTTCCGCCAGCTTGATCCGGCGAATCAGCAGGGCCTTGTCATACTTGTCGGCAAACTGGCCGGCCAGCGCCGAGAACAGGAAGAACGGCAGGATAAACAGCAGCAGCCCGACGTTGTTCAGCGTGTTGGGCGCCACCGTGGTCGCCACCACGCCGGAGGTGATCAGCAGAATCAGTGCCTGGCGATAGACGTTGTCGTTGAACGCCCCGAGAAACTGGGTGGCAAAATAGGGTGCAAAACGACGCTGACCGAGCAGCGTCAGCAAACCTTCCTTCATGTGTAACGTCCCGTCCAGGCGCAGCGCGCATCAGGCCGAACAATAACAGGCAACCGGGTTGGCGTCAGCGCCGCTCGCCCACCGGCCGCGCCGGGCTGCCCGCCACCACCGTGCCCGGCGGCACATCACGGGTGACCACCGCGCCCATGGCCACCACCGCGTGGTCTCCGATCTGCACCCCGTCCACCACCCCGGCGTTGGCGCCAATCCACACATCCCGGCCAATGCGGATGCCGCGCGAGGTCACCGGTTGCTCGCGCACCAGGCGCTCCGGTGCCATGCCGTGGTTGAAGGCATAAAGGGTGCAGCGGGCCGCGATACGGGTGTCATCACCAATCTCGATGCCCGCTGCGCCGCCGTCCAGGCTGACCCCGTGGTTGATGCTGACATGCCGCCCCAGGGTGACAGGCCCGTGCATGAACACATCTGCAGCGATCTGGCTGTGATCGCCGACAATGATGTCGCGTCCGGGCTCGGCAAACAGGTGCGCTTCCGGGGCCACAAAGCAGCCCTGCCCGAAGCGAATGGTTTCCAGCGCCATCAACTCTGCCTGTATTGCCGCCTGCCAGGCCTCCGCCCAGGCCCGCTGGGCCGGTTTCAGGCGCGCATACAGCCAGGGCATGTAGCTCAGGCGCTGCTTGTGACGGGCCTGGTAGTCGGGCGGGGCGGTCGGCGGCGGCATGGCGGCTCCGATTACATTTGCAGGTGGGTTTTATCTGCGCGCTGGTCTAGGATTTTGCTTCTGATACGGAGGATACCCATGATCATGAAACGCTTCATGCTGTTTGGCCTGGCGGTGCTGGTGGCCGGTTGCGCGCATATGGAGGGGATGCTCGGCGGCGACCAGCCGGGGCAGGACTCAATGGCCAGTGGCATCAAGCAGGCACTGGAGCTGTCCAGCGTTCGCGCCTCCGACGCGCTGTCACAGCCGGGCGCCTACGCCAATAATCCGGCACTGCGCATCGGCATGCCGGAGCAGGCCAGCCCGATCGTCAACACCCTGCGCCAGTTCGGCATGGGCCGCTACGTAGACCGGGTGGAAAGCCTGATGAACCAGGGCGCCGAACAGGCCGCCGCCGAGGCGAAAGACCTGTTTGTCAGCGCGGTGCGCAACATGACGGTCACGGATGCGCTGGGCATCGTGCGCGGTGACGACACCGCTGCCACCCGCTACTTCCGCGACCAGACGGAAAACAGCCTGCGCCAGCGCTACCAGCCGGTGATCCGCAGCAACCTGCAGCAGGTGGGTTTCTACGATGAATACCGCACCATGCTGGATGTCTACAACACCCTGCCGATCCGTAACCGGCCGAACCTGGACCTGGAAGACTATGTGCTGAACCAGAGTCTGGACGGTCTCTTCACCCGCGTGGCGGAAGAAGAAGCGCTGATCCGCAACGACCCGCTGGGCCGGGGCAGCGCCCTGATCGGGCGGGTCTTCCAGGGCCGCTGACAGAGTAACTGGGCCACCCCCCTGACCGGTCAGCCCCCGAGCTCCGCATGCCGGGGGCAGCTCACCAGGTGGTCGTTGACCAGCCCCACCGCCTGCATGTAGGCGTAAATGATGGTCGGCCCGACAAAGTTGAATCCGCGCCGCTTGAGGTCCTTGCTGATCTGTTCGGCCAGCGGTGTCACGGCGGGCACCTGCTTCATGCTGCGGAAGCGGTTGATCACCGGCTCACCGTCAACAAAGTCCCATAAATAGCGGTGAAAGCCGTCAAACTCATCCTGCACAGCCAGAAACGCCCGGGCGTTGCGGATCGCGGACGCCACCTTCAGGCGGTTGCGGACAATGCCCGGGTCCGCCAGCAGGCGCTGCACCTTGTGGTCGGTGTAGCGTGCCACCTTGTGCGGCTGGAACTGGTCAAAAACTTCCCGGTAACGGTCGCGTTTGCGCAGCACGGTGATCCAGCTGAGCCCGGCCTGGGCACCTTCCAGCACCAGGAATTCGAACAGGGTGTCGTCATCATGCACCGGCACGCCCCATTCGTGGTCATGGTAGTGCTGATAGAGAGGGTCATTGCCACACCAGGGGCAGCGTTGGGGGTTCTTGTCGGCCACGGGGCGCTCCTTTGCCAGCTGTACATATGATCAGTATCGTGCCACAGCGGCTGGCGCCGGGCCAGCGGTATCACCGGCCATGCCGGAACGGTATACTTGGCCGCTGTTTTTTCCCTGCCTACAGGATGACTCATGGCGGCACCTGCACAACCGGCCACCGGGCCAATCGACACCAGCACCTTTCAGGGGCTGATTCTGGCGTTGCAGCAATACTGGGCGGCGCAGGGCTGCGTGATCGTGCAGCCGCTGGACATGGAGGTGGGCGCGGGCACCTTTCACCCGGCCACCTTCCTGCGCGCCATCGGCCCGGAAAACTGGAACAGTGCCTACGTGCAGCCCTCGCGCCGTCCCACCGACGGCCGCTATGGCGAGAACCCGAACCGCCTCCAGCATTATTACCAGTTCCAGGTGGTGCTCAAGCCGTCCCCGGACCATATCCAGGACCTGTACCTGGGCTCGCTGGAAATGCTCGGCTTCGACACCCGCGTGCACGACATCCGTTTTGTCGAGGACAACTGGGAGTCGCCCACCCTTGGCGCCTGGGGCCTGGGCTGGGAAGTCTGGCTCAACGGCATGGAAGTCACCCAGTTCACCTATTTCCAGCAGGTGGGCGGCATCGACTGCTACCCGGTGACCGGCGAAATCACCTACGGCCTGGAGCGGCTGGCCATGTACCTGCAGGGCGTGGATTCGGTCTACGACCTGGTCTGGTCCGACGGTCCGTTCGGCAAGGTGACCTACGGCGACGTGTTCCTGCAGAACGAAGTGGAGATGTCCACCTTCAACTTCGAGCACGCCAATGTCGAGGCACTGTTCGGCCAGTTCGACCTGTTCGAGGCCGAAAGCCAGAAGCTGATCGAAGCCGGTCTGCCGCTGCCCGCGTATGAATACGTTCTGAAAGCCTCGCACACCTTCAACCTGCTGGACGCCCGCAAGGCGATCTCCGTCACCGAGCGCCAGCGTTTCATCCTGCGCGTGCGCGCCCTGGCGCGCGCCGTGGCCGAAGCCTACTTTGCCGCCCGTCAGGCGCTGGGCTTCCCCATGGCCGACGCCGCGCTGCGCGACGAAGTACTGGCGCAACTCGAACGCGACGCCAGCGATGCATCTTCCAGGCAAGCCAAGAAAGCCAAAGGGGCCGGGTAACATGTCCACCGCTACACACCAGGATCTGCTGATCGAACTCGGCACCGAAGAACTGCCACCCAAATCCTTGCAAGCGCTGTCGGAAGCCTTTGCCGGCGAAGTGCTGCGCCAGATCGATGACGCGGGCCTGGCCCACGGCCCGATGACCGTGTTTGCCTCGCCGCGCCGCCTGGCCTTCCGCATCGACGGCCTGCAGGTGGCCCAGGCGGATCGCGAGATCGAGCGTCGCGGCCCGGGCCTCAAGGCCGCCTTCGACGGCGACGGGCAGCCGACCAAAGCGGCCCAGGGTTTTGCCAGTTCGGTCGGCCTGTCCGTGGACCAGCTGGATACCCTGGAAACCGACAAGGGTGCCTGGCTGATCGCCCGCGTAACCGAGCAGGGCAAGCCGGTGGCCGAGCTGCTGCCGGGCTTTCTGGCCCAGTCGGTGCAACGCCTGCCGATCCCCAAGCGCATGCGCTGGGGCGCACGCAAGGAGCAGTTTGTCCGCCCGGTGCAATGGCTGGTGGCACTGCTCGGTGACCAGGTGCTGCCGCTGTCATTGCTGGGCCTGCAGGCCGGAGCACAAACACGCGGCCATCGCTTCCACGCGCCCGCGCCGCTGACCGTAGCCTCACCGGCACAATACGCGCAGCAACTGGAGCAGGACGGTTTCGTGATCGCCGACTTTGCCCGGCGCCGCGAGATGGTGCGTGAACAGGCCATCGCCGCGGGTCAGCAGGCGGGCGGCCAGGCACATATCGATGACGATCTGCTGGACGAAGTCACCGCCCTGGTGGAGTGGCCGGTGGCACTGGTGGGCCGGTTTGATGACGATTTCCTGCGCGTGCCGCAGGAGGCCCTGATCACCGCGATGCAGGAACACCAGAAATATTTTCCGGTGCTGGATGCACAGGGCAAGCTGATGAATGCCTTCATCACGATCAGCAATATCGACAGCCAGGATCGCCAGGCGGTCATCAGCGGCAACGAGAAAGTCATTCGCCCCCGGCTGGCGGACGCGGCCTTTTTCTACGACAACGATTGCCGCAAGACCCTGGCCGAGCACGCCGAACCGCTGAAGCAGGTGGTGTTTCAGCAACAGCTCGGCACCGTGCACGAAAAATGTGAACGCATCGGTCGGCTGGCGGGCATCATCGCGGCGCAGATCGGCGGTGACCCGGCGCTGGCCGAGCAGGCTGGCCGTCTGAGCAAGGCCGATCTGGCCACCGAAATGGTGTACGAGTTCGACACCATGCAGGGCATCATGGGCTATTACCTGGCACGCCATGAGGGCCAGCCGGAAGAACTCGCCCAGGCCCTCAACGAACAGTACCTGCCTCGCTTCGCCGGTGATGCGCTGCCCACCAGCCGCACCGGGCAGGCCGTGGCCCTGGCAGACAAGCTGGATACGCTGGTCGGCATCTTCGGCATCGGCCAGAAGCCCACCGGCGACAAGGATCCTTACGCTTTACGCCGTGCAACCCTGGGTATTCTGCGTATCATCATCGAGCAGCAGCTGCCGCTGGATATTGTGGCGCTGGTGCAGGATGCCGCCGCCGGATTCGGAGACCGGATTGACGCGGCAACGACAGCGGATGCGTTGGACTTCATCAACGGTCGTTATCGCGCCATGTATCAGGAGCAGGGCATCGATACGCCGGTGATCCTGTCCGTGCTGGCCGTGGCGCCCTCGCAACCGCTGGATTTTGATCGCCGCGTGCGTGCTGTTGCCGCCTTCCGGGCCCGCCCCGAGGCAGAAGCCCTGGCAGCGGCCAACAAACGCGTGGCCAATATTCTGGCCAAGCAGGCGCAGGCACCGGGCGACGAGATCGACGGCGCGCTGCTGGAAGACGACGCCGAACAGGCGCTGGCCAATGCCGTGGTCGAGGCCTACGCCCGCACCGAGCCGTTGGTGGACGCAGGGGACTACGCCGCTATTCTGGCATTGCTGGCCGAGCTGCGTGCACCCGTCGACGACTTCTTCGAACAGGTCATGGTGATGGCCGATGACGAAGCCGTGCGCAACAACCGGCTGGCGCTGTTGTCTTTCCTCAGGGACCTGTTCCTGCAGGTGGCCGATATTTCAGAATTGGGTGGCTGAGCCGAACTCTCTCACAGCGCAGCCGCCGACACGACGACAAGGGATATGCATGGTGGACTGGTCGGTAAGGCTGCGCAGTGTTCTGTTTTTTCTTCTCTATAATCTGATCGGCATCGTGCACAGTTTTTTGTGCCTGGCTGCAGCACCGTTCCAGAATTACCGCCAGCGCTTTCACTTCGTCAATCACTGGACGCGGGCCACCATGTGGCTGCTGCGGCGCCTTAATGGCGTGCACATCGACGTGCGCGGGCTGGAACATATTCCGGCTGATGAGCCGGTGGTGGTCATGGCCAATCACCAGAGCCAGTGGGAAACCTTTTATTTGCAGCTGTTGATCGCACCCCAGTCCACGGTACTGAAGCGCGAACTGCTGTGGGTGCCTTTTTTCGGTTGGGGGCTGGCACTGTTGCGCCCGATTGCCATCAACCGGCGTGATCGCGGCCATGCGCTGAAAACCGTGCTGAAGCAGGGCAAGGCGCGTCTGGATGAAGGCATCAGTGTGGTGATCTACCCGGAGGGCACGCGTCAGCCACCGGGCACCCTCGGCCGCTTCAACGCCGGCGGCGCCTTGCTCGCCTGCCACGCGGGCCGACGGCTGTTGCCTGTGGTCCACAACGCCGGACACTGCTGGCCCGCACGTTCCATGATGCGCCGCCCCGGCACCATCACCCTGGTGATCGGCCCCCCCATCGAGACGGAGGGAAAGTCGGCGAAAGAGGTGAATGCCGAAGCGGAGCAGTGGATTCGCGACCAGGCGGCGCAGCTGCCCGGCGCAAAACCGTCCATTCATGAAAAGCTGGTTATGCCCTGAGCATACTGGCGCTTTGCCATAATAATGGTAGAGTAGGCGCCGTTTCCCGCCAGAACGGCGTTAATTCAGGAAGGTCTTGTTTATGAATATCAATCTTGCGCCGCTGTCCATCAAGGAACTTGAGCAGCTGATTGCCGACGCCAACACCCTGATTGAGCGGAAGAAAGCCGAATCGATTCGCAATGCCAAGGCAGAGGTGGAAAAGATCGCGGCTGAAGCCGGGGTGTCCATTGAAGAACTGCTGGGCCTGAGCGGCGTGACCGCTGGCAAGCCCGCCCGCAAGCCCGCCGCCGTCAAGTATCGCCATCCGCAGGATGACTCCCTGACCTGGACCGGTCGCGGCAAGCGCCCGAACTGGCTGCAGGACGAGCTGGCCAAAGGCAAGAAGCTGGAAGATTTCGCGGTCTGAAAATCTGCGATCTGAAAAAAGGCCGGACAGCCCTGAGCTGCCGGCCTTTTTTATGTGCTCTCGACTAACCTGTCAGTCAACCCGCGCCCGATAACGCAACTGCAGGGTCCCCTGCGGCGCCATGTCGCCGTTGAAGCGAATCCGGAAATGCGTCACCCGCGTATCAAAACCCGCTGGCGCACCACCACCGCCTGACACCGGCACGTAATCGAAACTGATACCCTGATTGCTGGAATAGGTGATCTGCCCCATGGACAGCCCGGAGGGCACACTCCCCTGGGTTAATTCAAACGGTTGCGCGGTACCAAACCCGTTCAGGTTAAAGCTGACATAGCGATCCAGCCGCTCCTCCAGCACCACCTCGGTCGCAGACCCCGTACCCGTATTGCCCAGGACAATGGCGTAGGTCAGCGGATCGCCCGGCGAGGCGTTGACGCTGGTGCCCGGGGTGCCGCTTGCCACGCTGACGTTTCTTATCAGACTGAGTTGCGGTGGCAGTGGGCTGACCGCCATCAACCGGGTGCCCATCGCGAACACGGTGCCTTCCGTGCCTTCGTTTGCACGCACGCGCAGCGTATAGGGGCCCGACGACCAGTCTGGTGCGGCGCCGGAAAACTGATAGATCTTTTCGCCGCTAGCGGAAATGTCCTGCACTTGCGTCATATTGGTGGCAGGCAGAATAACGTTATTATTCACGTCCAGCACATCAATCAACGCACTGGTGATATCAAAGCTTCCGAACGGATCGGAAATACGAGCCCGTACAAAAACGGTCTGGCCTTGCTGCGGCAGCGTAATTTCCGCACCACCGGGGAAAGCAGCACTGTGGAGGCCAATGGACTCGACATGAATAACCGTCGACGAATTCATTTCGATTCGGGACGGACCGGAAGCACCACATTGTGTGCTGCTTACTTCTATCTGCCGATTCGATTGGCTGGTCGTGTTCTCGATGACTATCTGGATTTGTGACCCTGGCTGTAACGTCACCGGACCATTGAATGTCACGTTCAACGTGGTTAGCGTCCAGCTGTTCGGAACAGAACTCAAGGTGGCCGAGCCAAAGTTGACAGGTGTCGCTCCTACAGAAGCAAGGGTCACTCTCATACTTCGGCCGCTTATGGTTGACCCTGTACGACGGATGCACAAGCGCACCGGCATGCTGTTGCCTGTCACGGTAAACGGACGAATGAATGCCGGTGTCATCGGCAACGTTGTACTGTCTGAACCCGATAACGTGATAGCGGTATTCTGAACAGGCACAACTCGGCTCAGAGAGGGGCTGCCTGCGCCGCTGAAATAGGGATACAGATTCTTTACGCCGCTGACCGCACCGTAAATCGGATCGATCGTGGTGCTGCTGTTATTCGCACTCTGGTTATCGAAATTGGTTCCACTGACAAGCGCTGTGTTGCTAACGGTCTGATTGCCACTGCCTGCGGAGCCCGCCTGTACGTTCACGTTCAGACGCAGATCCGACAGGGTGGCATTGACCGCCAGCGGGCCCGGGTGTGTACAGGTGATATTCTGGGCGTTTGCGCCACAACTCCAGCCATTTCCAGTAAAGCCGGTGTAGGAAAGCCGGCTGTCCAATGTATCCGTTACTGTGATGGGACCCGGCTCAATGGAGGGGCCATTATTCGAGACGAGGATTCGGTAATGGCCGGTGCCGCCCGCCTGGAGGCCGCCCAGCCGACGCTTCTCGATGGCCAGATCCGAAGTCGGAACATTGGTCACCGAAATTGCCTGCATGCCCAGCAGCACCAGATCCTCCCCGGAACTGTACACAGTGGTCGCGGAGCTGTTGCCTGCACTCAGGAACGGGCTGATGTTGTAAACATCAAGGTCGACACCCCAGGCATTGCTGCGATTAAGCACATTGATGGTGTTGTTGAACTGGTTGTTAAGCGGGTTGAGACCATCCGTTAGCGGGGTCCCATTGATGGTCAGGTTCTCGGAGAAACCATTCAACGGGGACGAGTTCTCCACGTCGCCTTCCCAGGTCAGCACGGCCAGCCTGCCATTGATCGGGGACGCCGGTATGACAAAGTTGCTCGGTGTCAGCGTAATGGCATTGCCACGGAACCATTGCAGCCCGTCGAAAATATTCACCACCCGAAAATCCTGACCCGGATGTTCGAACACCACGATCAGACCCCAACCCGCCACCACGGTTTGCGAACTGCAATAGTTCGCACCACTGCCCTGATCCGTGGTCGTCACACTCAGGTTGGCAAAGCTGTAGCTGCCGTTACGCTTGCCATCAACAATGGAAGTGACATCAGCCATGCCACCAAAAAACCACATGTTGAATCCGGCACTGTTGAAGTTTTCCGTAAAGGTCCGGTTCGCGGTGATGTTTTGCCCTTCAAAGGTCACATTGGCATCTACTACAGGGCCGGAGCCACCCCAGTAAAGATAAGCGGCACGAATCGTTGCGCCGGCAGGGATACCACTAAGGGGCGATGACACTGGCCCGTTGGTGACGGCACACGCATTGATATTGTTCGGCTGGGTACGCATGCTTCCGCCAGTAACGACGAAATCCACATTGCCCGCATAGCTGCTATGCAGGGATATGGGTGTCGCGTGCCCGGCACTGCTGAGCAGGCAGAGCAGTATGAGAATGGCCAGACTGTGCAGATGGCGCATGATACTCAGTTCCTGACTCTGACGATGTAGGAAAAAACGAAACCCCGTCCCGGCATGAGCGTTCCAGGCATATCCAGCTGAAAGTCAGTGACCGCAGGGTCCTCATACTGAAGCGGTTCGTAGTCCCAGCTGGCTCCTCCGTTACTTGAATAGCGAATCGTGCCGGGAACCACGCCTGAAGCCGGTTCCCCATCCGTAAACACGATGAGCGACTCCGGTCCGTATCCGTCTTTTTTGAGTATTGCATAGCTCGATACTCGGGTGTCCAGATAAAGGTCTTTGACTTCCACCGGTCCCGTGTTTTCAACCGCTACCGTGTAATGGACAAGCTGTCCCGGGTCGGCGCTGTCCACCGAGGCATACTTCGAGATCGAAAGCCGCGGCCCGGGCCTGATCCGAATATCTGCTACGTCCTGGTTATTGCTTTCGTTGCTGTCCGTTCCCGTAAAAGCCAGGATAGCCGCCTCCAGCGTCGCGAGCAGCTCAACGTCACTGCTCGTGGCGCGCAGGAAGAGTTGCAGGACCAGATGGTCATTCTGCTGCAAGCTGGTAACCCGCCAGATAAAAGGCGAATGGCTATCCGGGCCGTATTCCAGCGATGAACCAGCGGGCGCCACATGCGAAACATACTCCAGCGGCAGATCCGGCGACAGCTGGACTTCAATATTGCTGAAGGGGTCAAAATGAATATGGCGCAGGTGCAGCTCAACAGAGAATGTTTCACCGGAGCTCACGGCTTCGGGTACCTGCTCTATGGACAATGCCATATCCGGCGGGAATAACCCGCCACCACCGGGGCCGCCAGGACCATCCATGTTGTCCTCAATCTGCGAGGGCAGGTTCATTCCCCGGGAGGATGAGATATGGAAGCGCAGGTTGCGCGGCCCGGACATGCCCAACTGCGACCAGGCCAGACGTGCTTCCATTTCCGTTCCTGAGAGAGATCCACCCACAACATTACTGTAAAGCAGAACACAGTCGCTGTTTGATGACGTACCGGGCAACGTGTAGCCATCGCCTGCACCAGACACCGGACTCACCAGCGGATCGCCAGACGGGTTGGCCGGGTAGTATGGGCACAAGTAAGCATTGGTGCGTCGATTGGACCCACTCCAGTCGACGCGCAGAATCCGCTCACCTGCTTCCATCAGGCCGTTGCTGTTCTCATCCAGATAGAAGAGCCAGTTGGTGGTATTGGTTGCACTGGCCCAACGCTCGACATAGAAATACAGGTATTGCTGATCCCAGGTGTACGAGAACTTGCGCAAATCACGGCCTGTACTCTGAACCGGAGCATCCAGATCGCATGATGGGGAAATATCGCCGCGACAATCTTCACTGAACTGCCCTGGATGTGCGGTGATATTCACCGGCGCGTACCAGTCCGACATGTTGCCATCAATGCTGATGCTGCGGGATATCAGCGGGCTCGCCGCCGAAGGCACGGCCGCCAGCAGCAGGACGACTTCAAGCACCACCGCGATCAGACGTGAATCAGGCATCCGGCACCTCACGATGCAGGCGCTGGACGCTGGTCTGGTCAAACTTGATCCGGAAATCCAGCACGATACCTTGCACGCGCCCTTCGGCGCCCGTGAAGTCGCGGTCGTAGAAACCGCGGAAATTGTAGCCCAGGCTGATCCACACATCGCGAATCGGGCTGTAGCCGGCCATCACACCCCAGGCATGCTGCGTCACATCACTTTGCCAGCTGTGCAGGCGGCTGCCCCGGGTGCCGATGTCCCAGCGCTCGGTAATGTCGTAACGGTATTCCAGCCCGATCAGATCGCTGTAACCGGTGAAGCGCGTGTTGTCGATGGTGTCCGCGACATAGCGAGCGCCGTACTGGGTGGACATCTGGTGCCGTTGTGCAAACACCAGGTTCACATGCGTGTTGTTAACGATGCGGTGGCCGTACAGGTGCACGCTGTCGTCACGGGTTTCATCGCGAACCAGCCGGGTGCGGTTGAGCCAGAACCAGCTGTCGCTCAACGGACGGCGGGCATAGCTGACATCCAGCTCTGAACTGCGTGCCAAACCACCTGCACGGAATTGCTGGTCAAAGTGCAGGATACGACCGGCCAGGCTGTCGGCGTCGTTCAGACGATAACGGAAGCCGGACAGCAGGTTCCATTTTTCATCCAGATCGGAATAACGGTATTCGGCACGCTGGGTCCACTCCCAGGCGGCGTCGCGATAACCCAGCCCGGCCGAGACGGCGGTGTAATCGTTGGCGACCGTGCCACTGGCCGGATCACGGCGCGGATCGAAGGTGTCGGGCACCACGTTGTCGGTCAGCGTCTGGGCGCGGTCCAGGCCGAAGTCGGCACGCCACTGGCTGCTCAGATCCACGGTCTGGAACAGGCCGGCATGGGCCATCACGCGGGGACCGTATTCATCCGTGCTGTGGCTGAGCTGGGAGCTGACCGTACCGCCTTGCCAGGGCGTGGCGCGCGCGCCCACGCGCGTGTCCTGGGTGCGGCGTTCTTCGCTCCAGCTGAACTCCTGTGCTGCAAACACCGACACATTGCGGGTCAGGCGGTAGTCACTGCCCAGCGTCAGGCGAGTGGGGTAGTCGGCGTTGTCTTCGCGCCGGTCAATCCCGGTTTCACCGGTGGCCGACAAACTCAGGCGTCCGTCCATCAGGTCGCGGCGGCCGCCACCGATCACCTGGCGGGAGTCGTATCGGCCGGCAGCGGTCTGGTCTTCCACATAGCGCAGACCACCAAAGGCGCGCCAGTGCTCCTGCTCATACTCAGCGCGGCCTTCCACCAGGTTGCGTTCGTTACCGGTGCCGAGCACGCTCTGGCGACTGGCTTCGCCCGCCAGCGCGAGTTCGTCCGTCAGGCGATAGCGCACGCTGCCTTGCACCATGCGCCGGTCGTCGTCATCCAGCGCCAGCTGGCCCAGGCCGAAGCCGGCATCGGTTTGCTCGGCGCGCAGACGGGTGTCGACGCGCTCGGAGGTGTAGCGGTGTTCAGCCAGCCAGGCGCCGTCGGTACCGGACGCTGCGGACGGATCGCGGCTGCCCGCCAGTTCGGCGCGCAACACATGGTGATCGTCCGGCGTCCAGGTCAGGTCGACGCCGCCCAGCCGGGCATCGGTACCGACGCTGTTGTCCTCGACGCCGGTCAGGCCCAGCACCAGTGTCTGCCCGGCATCATGCACGGTGACGCGGCCACCCATGACGCGCGCGTCGGCGCCGGCATCCACTTCATAGGTCACGACAATGCGCAGCGGATTGAAGGCGGCATCCTGCACCGGAACAGGCTGGCGGAAAAAGAAGGTACCGTCGTTGCTGTCCAGGCTGTAATCCACGAACCGGGTCATCACGGTGCTGCTGATCACTTCGTTGGTGAAGCGATCGCGGACTTCCAGGGTCACGGTTTCACTGCCCGGCAGGATCGGCGCACGGCTGAGGCGATACAGGCCGGAGGTGCCGTCGGGC
The DNA here is from genome assembly GCA_013823245.1 of Alcanivorax sp. Taxonomy (GTDB): domain Bacteria; phylum Pseudomonadota; class Gammaproteobacteria; order Pseudomonadales; family Alcanivoracaceae; genus Isoalcanivorax. The sequence goes on along the minus strand of PNLU01000036.1, from coordinate 7,444 downwards.
CGGATATCGTCGCGGATAAAGCCCTGCGGCGTTTCTGCATGGAAGGCGGTACCGGACACGTTGCGGCCACGCCATTCCGTCTGCATACCGGTCAGCACGCGCTGGTAGCGGCTCAGTTCGGTCACGGTGAGCCCGGTGTCAAAATCGCCGAACAAGGCATGGAAGTCGCGCCGCTCCATGCGCACGTAGAGTTTTTCCCGCGACGGCGCATCATGGCCGCGGCGAGTATCATCACCGTACAGTACATACCAGCGCTGCGGATCCAGTGCCTGATTCAGCGGCTCGTTGTCCAGACGGGGACGGCTGTCATAGGCGGCCGTCAGCAACCAGTCACCGGACACTCGACCCCGGGCAAAGAACGCCACATCGCCGTCGGTGTACAGGTGGGCGTCATCACCGCCCAGGGACTGCATGTTGCCGCGCAGGCGGTTGTAACCCACGGTGCCTTCGGCAAAGCCCACCAGAATCCAGTCACGCAGGTCCGGTGCTACAGGAACCTCGATTTCGTCGGACACGGTATAGCCGTCACTGACGCGAATCCGATAGGTCCCGGCGGTGCTGACCGGCTCGAAAGTCACCAGACCGTTGCTGTCGACCTGGATCTGGTCGGGGCGCTGGTCCAGACCGGTACGCTGGGCGCCGGTGGCCAGCGGTCGCAGATCACCGGAGACCAGTTGCAGGGTGGTACCAGCGCGAATGGGTTGATCAAATTCATCAATCAGCGCCAGGCGCAGCTGCACCGGGGTCAGGCCATCGGCCACGTTGTCTTCCGCTTCCAGCACCCGGATGGTTTTCAGTCGGCCACTGCGGCGCAGCGACACGGTATCGCTGAAGCGCGCGTTGCCGAAGCTGTCCAGGCCCTGCAATGTCAGGGTGTAGTCGCCGGTACGCGGCAGTTCGATACCCACCCAGGTGTAAAGGGTGGTGCCCTGGTCTTCCGTCATGCGCATGCCGATACGCGATGATGGCACCGGTTCGTCGTTCAGCAGTAACCGCACGCGCAGGTCGCTGTTCAGGCGACCGGATACGCTGATGACCGGATGAGGAGTCACCGTGCCATCCGCGACATTCAGCAGCCCGGTACGCGCCGGGGCAGCCTTGAGGGCATCGGATTGCTCGGCGTCGGCGGCCAGCACCACACCGCTGTCGGGGTGCGTAATGGCCAGCGCGGCAGGGCTCTCTTCCACCGGCAGGATCAGGTCGATGGTAACGCGACGGTTCAACGCCCGGCCTTCCGGTGTGCGGTTGTCCGCCAGCGGCATATCCGGTCCCGCCCCACGCACTTCCATACGCTCCGGTGTCAACGCCAGCAGGTCGCCAAGGTAGTTGGCTACGGCACTGGCCCGGGCCAGTGACAAGGCATAGTTGTCGTTAATGGCACGCCCCGCACGCGGTACGATTGGCAGGCTGTCGGTGTGGCCGATAATGCGCAGACGCACATCGTCCAGCGTGGTGGACGCCAGATTGCGACGGGTTTCATGGCCCAGCGCTTCCAGATGATGCAGGTCACGGGCCCGCAACGCTTCTGCGAGCTCACGGATTTGCAGCCGATCCGCGTCGGAGAGGTCGGCCGACATGCTGGAGAAGCGCGGCCGCAGAATAATCTGCTGCTCGTTGCGCACCGCCGGGGTCAGGACCATACGGTTTTCCGACTGCACGGCCGGGCGTTCTCCGGCCTGTGTCTGCCCGAGCGTCCGGGCGGCCAATGCCTGCTCCCCGACGGCTTCCGTGTCGCCCGTGAACTGCAAGGTCCAGGTCAAACGCGCTTCCGATTCGCGCAGCAGGGCGGGCAGGGCAATCTGGTAACGCCCACCACCCAGCGCTGTCGGATCCGGCCATGGCGCGTCGTTCAGCTGCAGGCTGCCCGGCACCGGCGTCAGGCCAGTGGGCACGGTCAGTTCGGTGTCCAGTTGCACCAGGTGCTGTTCACCACTGCCCAACCGCAGCGTCATCTGTACCTCGGAGCCGGCCTTTTCGCTGGTCAGTTGTTGCCGCAGCAACGCATGGGCTTCCGGGTTCTTTTTCAGATACCAGTTCTCACGCCACAGGGTGCCGCCCTGCACATTGAGGAAGCGCGACAGGGGATTACCCGCCTGACGGCTGGTGCCCGGGCACTGTTGCAGGGTGTAGCGATTGCCCAGTGTCACGGTATCCAGCTGCAGGACCCGGGTGCCCGGGCGGACCCCTTCCATGTGCCAGCGACCCTGCGCATCGGTGACCACCTGAGTACCGTCTTCCAGGTACAGGCGCACGCCCGCAACGCCCTCGGCTTCGGCATCCCCGCAGTCACCGGCGATCACTCGACCCATCAGAAAAGCGCGGTCATCGAAGAAGGGGCGCTCGACCAGCACCGATGCCATGTCTTCGTTAGACAGCAGGCTGCCGCTGCGGGCCCGCGCCCGGTTGATCGCCTGACCGGCCGGGGCGGCGATGCTTACTTCGACCACATAACGCACCAGCACGGATGCGCCCGGTGCGAGATCGCCCACGGCGATACGCAGTTGCTGGCCGTCGGGGCTGATATCCGGATCGGCCTGACCCAGGCCATCGCGACGCAGGGAGCCGCTCTGGTAGCGGAACCCGCGTGGCAGCCGGTCTTCGATCTCTACATCAGCCGCCAGCGTCGTACCGGTGTTTTCCACCCGCACTTCATAAGCGATAAAGTCGCCGGTCATCGCCTGATTGCGCAGGGCGCGTTTGCTCAGGTACAGCGTGCTGTCGGCGACCGGCGCGTCGCCCATCACACCCTGACGCTCGGCCTGAACCAGCGCGACAAAACCGGCGCTGACCAGCCACGGCGCCAGCGTCGACAGGCTGTCTGCCACCACGCCGTAGTCGTCATAGCGCACGCGCACCGTGCTGCCGGGCGGCAGGGCACCGGCGCCCGGCTGCAGATAACCGGTGTAGAGACCACTGCCCGGGTCGGTTTCCACCAGGGCCACCATCACCTCATCGCCAGGCAGACTTTCGATGGCCACGGCCATGATCTGGCGCCCGTCGCTGCGCGTGGCAAAGGCCGACGCGGGCAGAATCGGTTGCCGCACCACCACGAAGACCGCTTCGTTAACCGCGAAACTGGCCGCCGGGCTCAGGGGCAGGGCGGTATCCAGCGGCACGGGATTCCCCGCGCTGTCCAGAGGGGCCGGTAACGGTGAGGTGATGGCCGGGGTTCCGGCCAGGCTTTCGATGCTGGCGAAATGGCTCGCCCGCACCATAAATTGTTCGCTCGACGCTGCGTCATAACGATACAGGCCGACACGTTCAAAACGCAGGACCCTTGCGTCCGCCATCGCGGAAGCAGGCGCACCCTGCCAGGTCAAGGTAGCAGAAGGTTGGGCCAGCAGCACCGCTGCGTGTGCCTGATTGCCCGGCACGAATGGCAGGGCCAGCAACATCAGGCCAAGCATCACGGCTGCCAGGATCAGACAACGACGCAGCACCTGACTCACCGGCAGCGGTGCTGCCGGTGGTGTCGGGTGCCGGGTGCTGAAGGCCCGCTTCAAGGACGCTGGCCTCAGTTCACAGAGACACGGAACAGGATGACGGCATTCTCGCCGTCCACCAGTTCACCGGCCACGCCGCTAGGGGTGTTGATCTGCAAACCGCCTTCATCCAGCGGCAGCAGGGTCGCACCCACGGTGTCATCCGCCACCGGGTTGCCGTTCAGTTGGGTGCTGTCGGCGACGTAGGTGGTGTGTTCCGGCAGGCTGTCTTCCAGCACCGCACCCGTTACCGTTTCGCCGGGCAGGGGCGATGCGGTCAGGCGGTATTCCAGAATATCACCGCTGCGTGCGGTCACGCCGCTGGTGGCAAACGCTGAACCGGTGGTGACGTTGCGGACTTCCTTGGTCAGCACCGCTTCCCCGGAAAATACAATCACCACACCGCTGCCGCCGTCAGTGAAATCTTCCGGCGTGCCGCCAGGACCCGGCGCTGTAGTTTCACCGGTGATTTCTACCGTGTGGCTGCCGCCGCTGCCCGGCACAGTGGGCGCACCTGCCGTCACATTGACGGTAAAGGTAGCCACTTCGCCAACCTGCACACCGGCCGGGACATCGCCGGCGCCAATCGGCGGAGCGCCACTGCTGGCATTGCTCAGCACGATCAGGGTCGGTTGTTCCGGCGTGGTGGTATTGCCCACGGTGAAGGCCGGCGTACCCGGGGTGACCGAGGTAATTTCGTAAAGGTAATCGGTGCCACCGATGTTGATACGCACAACATCCCCGGCATCCAGACCCGTTTCCGAGCCCGCGGCGATATAAATGGTGTCTGCAGTGGATGGCCGCGAGGTAATGGACGCACCCAGTGAAATCACCGGCGGTGTCACCGCCAGGGTCGGCGCAGCAACGTTGCTGTCCGTGCTCGACGCATTCAGCGTGTAGCTGTCCAGACCATTACTGGTGCTGGTAATGGTGTAAGTCAGGGTGGCGGTATCGCCAGCGTTAGCGTTGGACGGACCGCTGACGCTGATGACCGGTGCCGCGCCGACTGTCAGTACGGCGACATCTACGGTGGCGGTCATTTCACCGCCGGAAAAAGTCAGCGTTGCTGCATTGTGAATGGTGGCGCCGCCGCCGGTCGCAGCCAGTGCCGGGTTGCCGAGCAGGCACGCGCCCGCCGCGGCCATAAGGGCCAGACGTTTGAACATGATGGTTCCCCCAGTGATGCCCGGTTGGGCAGATGGCCGGCGACCGCACGAGGTGCGACGCCGGCCGTGTTATCAGTCGATGGTGACGCGGAACACCACGCGGCTGCTTTCACCGGCGGCCAGAACACCGCCTTCGCCGTTGCCTACGCCCGGTTCGCTGTCGTCACCGCCCAGGCCAGCGTAGACGTACAGCACACCGTTACCGCTGGCATCGAATTCCGCTGCGCTGCCGCTGTCCACGTCGTCGCCCTGGCTGACGAAGGTGCCGGTGCCGGTGGCATCCAGAGATACCGTGCCACTGACAAAGGTGGTGAACTGGGGAATCGGGTCAACAATCACGATGCCGGTGGCATTGCCTGCATCCGGGTCGCTGTTACTGACGACAATGAGGTATTCCATCACGTCGGCCGGATTGCCGCTGACGCCCGAGGCATACCAGGTATTGCCGCTCAGGGTGATCGCATCGGCACCACTCACCGGCGTGGTGACATTACGTACGTACTTGTTCACCGTCAGACCCGGGCGGCGAACGGTCAGCACCGTAGCCGTGGTTTGCTCGATGAAGATGCCGTTGTCGGTTTGCGAGGACACGGTGGTAATCAGGCTGTGGGTACCGGTGACACCTGCCGTCACGCTATCGGTGGTGATGACCTGGGTCACTTCCTGACGCTCACCGATCATGATGCCGTAAGCGAAGCTGTTGACCAGCGGATCTGCCACGGTAATGGTTACGGTGTTACCCAGAGGACCGTTGCTTTCATCAATCGCGGTCACCACGGCAACTTCCGCCACGCCGGTGGGGTCGATCACAATGGTGTCGCCCACCTGAATACCATTGACGGCGCTGTCGCTGTCGTTGCCATCGAACGGCACTACCAGGGTGTTTTGACCGGCGCTCGCCGGGCTGGCGATAGAGGTAGCACCCAGGGTCACGCTCGGCGTGGTCGCTGCCGCATCGTCATCCATGTTGTTACGCGTATCGACGGTGCCCAGCACATAGGTGTCCGGACCATTGGCGGTAGCGGTAATAATGTAGGTCAGGTTGTAGCTGGTGTTCTCTGCAGTAAAATCCTGGTTGGCCGGGAATACGACCAACGGTGCGGACGGCACCAGGTTAACGCTGATCTGCACACTGGCTTCCAGCGCGGTTTGCGCTGTGCCGGCGGCATCGGCGTAGTTAACGGTCACGGTATTGGTGATACGGGTATTGGAGGCGGTCATCGCCTGGCCCAGCGCCGGCAGCAGACCTGCCATTGCCAACGCCGCTGCCCCCAGTACCAGCTTGCGTTTGATCATCATCTTTTTTTCCTCAAGCGGTAATACGCCCTGACATTGAAAAGCCGTTTCCCGGGCCGGAGCGCTGTCAACCCGGTTTCATGGGTTACAGCACCACTACACTGAAGCCCACAGCGCCATCCGTGCCTGCCGGTATTTCGCTGATCAACCAGCGAACCACCTGTGCCTGTCCCGCTTCTGCTTCAGCAGCAGGAAGCTGTATTTCCGCCTGTTCCCCCCAGGCGCTGTCGTCCACCAGACGTGTGCCTTCCGGCACGGGGTTATCCAGCACGATGTCACGCGCACTGCTTTGCCCGTCGTTCTGGTAGCTGATGGTGTAGAAAATTACTTCGCCCGGTTCGGCGTTTTCTGCAATCACGCGACGGACAACTTCCTGTCCGCGAGCATCGATCTCGATCACTTCCTTTTCTGCCAGGATGGCAATCGATACCGCCGGTGAAGCGTGGCCCAGCAGGGCCAGCAAGGAAAAAGAGATCAGAACGCATTGCGCCAGACGGCGCACAAGTTTGGCTGGACGTAACATGGCCTATCCCCTGAGTTCTTATGTCATCATGGGCGTGCCAGAAACGTGTTGAGTTATGTGTGCTTGCGGTAGCTGGCACTGCCCCCAGCTTTCATTGTGGGGGCAGGTTGCCGAACAGGTACTGAATCACGAATGAACAGGATATGAACGAGGGGATTAATCGCCGTAAATAACCTCGGCGCCAATTCGATAGCCGACACCGGGCACTGTCACGATTACCGGATTGTCACGGGACTCATCTACCAGCTTCTTGCGCAAGCGGTACACCAGCACCGTCACCGTTTCCGGGTTACTGCCATTGATATTGCGCGCCAGGACGTCGGCCAGCTTTTCCCGGCTCAATGCATTGCCTTCCGCCTTGACCAGCGCCATCAGCACATCCAGTTCGCCCCGGGTCAGCACCAGCTGTTGCCCGTTGGCGTCCTGCAGACTCCACTGGTCCGGCAGTAACGTCCAGTTGCCGAACCGGATGCGGTTACCACCACGCTCGGCCCCATTGTTGCGGCGCTTTTGCCGACTGAGGAAATTGCGAATGCGCAGCTCCAGCTCCCGTACGTCAAAAGGCTTGGTCACGTAATCGTCCGCACCCAACTCCAGCGCCGTAAGGCGACTTTCGTTATCGGCGCGCGCCGAGACCACAAAAACCGGAACATCACTGCGCGCACGGGCGCGCCGAAGCAGTACCAGCCCGTCTTCATCCGGCAAGTTCAGATCCAGCAACACCAGGTCGAAGTCCTGCTTCTCAACCTGACTCATGAACCCTTCGCCGCAGTCTGCCTCGGCAACCCGATACCCCTTTAACGTGAAGACTTCACGTATGGCTGCGCGCAGCATTTCGTCGTCTTCCACCATCAGCAAGCGACCCATTATCAACTCCTGAACAGTTTATTCATTGCGTGTGATTTCAACCTGTCCCGTTTCTTTTTTATTGGTAAGCGCTTTTTTACTCGCCGGAGGGTACTGCAATTTGTGGACCA
>PNLU01000035.1 GCA_013823245.1 Alcanivorax sp. | reverse complement strand
AGGCCGCGCGCGTCTATCACCTCGTCCGGGCTGCCTTCACCTTGCCAGCAGGCGTCGAACACCTGCTTGGCAATTTTCGATGAAATGGTGCCGTCCTTGATGCGCTGGATCAGCTGGCCCAGATCCGCGGCACTCAGGGGCGCCTGACGAATGTCCTGGCCCTCGGCGTTCAGGCGTGCGCTGACCTCGCCCATGACCCAGTTGGCGGTCAGTTTGGCGTCGCCAGCGGCCTCGGCAGCGGCCTCGAAATAGTCGGCAATGTGGCGGTCTGCGGCCAGCAGTCCCGCGTCATAGTCCGACAACGCATACTGCTGCATGAAGCGCTCGGCGCGGGCGTCAGGAAGCTCTGGCAGCTGGGCGCGCAGGCGTTCGATGTCGGCGTCGGTGACTTCCACCGGCAGAAGATCCGGGCACGGGAAGTAGCGGTAGTCGTTGGCGTCTTCCTTGGTGCGCATGGAGCGCGCTGTCTGGGTGTCGCCGTCGAACAGACGCGTTTCCTGTACCACGCTGCCGCCGTCTTCGATCAGTTCTATTTGACGGCGAATTTCCTGGCGGATGGCGGCATCCATGAAGCGAAACGAGTTGAGGTTCTTGGTTTCTGTGCGGGTGCCCAGCTTTTCTTCGCCTTTCGGTCGCACCGACACGTTGACGTCGAAACGCATGGAGCCCTGGGACATGTCGCCGTCACAAATGCCGAGGGTCGTGGCGATGGCGTGCAGTTTGCGGGCAAAGGCGACAGCTTCTTCCGGGCTGCGCATATCGGGCTCGGTGACCACTTCGATCAGCGGGGTGCCTGCGCGGTTCAGGTCGATGCCGGTCATGCCCCGGCCCTGCTCGTCGTAAAACGCCTCGTGCAGGGATTTTCCAGCGTCTTCTTCCAGATGGGCGTGGTGAATCCGCACCGTCTTGTGGGTGCCGTCCTCAAGCTGTATTTCCACTTCGCCTCGGCCGACGATGGGGGCCTCAAGCTGTGTGGTCTGGTAGCCCTTGGGCAGGTCGGGGTAGAAATAATTCTTGCGCTCGAACACCGAGCGCTTGCCGATCTCGGCATTGATGGCCAGGCCAAACAGCACGGCTTTTTCCACGGCGGCCTTGTTCAGGACCGGCAGGGTGCCGGGCATGGCCAGATCCACCAGGCTGGCCTGGGTATTGGGGGCGGCACCGAAGGCGGTGCTGCTGCCGGAAAAAATCTTGGTGGCGGTGGAAAGTTGCACATGCACTTCCAGGCCAATTACGGTTTCCCATTCCATTTATGCGCCCTCCCCGAATGCTGGTGCTTGCTGATGCCAGTCGGTGGCCTGTTGGAATTGATGGGCAACATTCAGAATCTGTCCTTCACGGAAATAATTGCCAATCACCTGAATGCCGACAGGCAGGCCGTCAATCATGCCTGCGGGCATGGACAGGGCGGGCAGGCCGGCGAGGTTGACGGCAATGGTGAACACATCCGCCATATACATGGTCACCGGGTCATCGCTCTTGGCGCCGAGGGCGAAGGCCTGTTCCGGTGAAGTCGGGCCCATGATCACATCGACCTGTTCGAAGGCGCGGGCAAAGTCGTTGCTGATCAGGCGGCGCACTTTTTGTGCGCGCAGGTAATAGGCGTCGTAATAGCCATGCGACAGGGCATAGGTGCCGACGAGAATACGGCGTTTTACTTCCGCACCAAAACCTTCGGAGCGGGAGCGCTTGTACATGTCTTCCAGGTCTTGCGGATCATCGCAGCGGTAGCCGTAGCGCACGCCGTCAAAACGCGACAGGTTGGAGGACGCTTCCGCCGGTGCAATCACGTAATAGGCCGGTACTGACAGGTCGACACTGGGCAGGCGAATGGACACGAGCGTGGCGCCCTGTTTTTCCAGTTCGGCCATGGCGGCGCGGGTGGTGCTGGCGATGCGGTCATCCAGTGTGGCCGGGAAAAATTCTTCCGGTACGCCGATGCGCAATCCTTTCAGGGGCTGATCCAGTGCCGCGCTGTAATCATCCACCGGTTGATGCACGCTGGTGGAATCGCGCGGATCATGGCCGGACATGGCTGACAACAGCAGCGCACAATCGGCGGCGCTGGTCGCCATCGGGCCGGCCTGGTCCAGGCTCGATGCAAACGCGATCATGCCCCAGCGCGACACGCGGCCGTAAGTGGGCTTGAGGCCGGTGATGCCGGTCAGTGCGGCGGGTTGGCGGATCGAGCCGCCGGTATCGGTGCCGGTGGCCGCAGGTACCAGACGCGCGGCGACGGCGGCCGCAGAGCCACCGGAAGATCCGCCCGGAACGCGCGCGACATCCCATGGATTTTTTACCGGGCCATACCAGCTGGTTTCGTTCGACGAGCCCATGGCGAACTCATCCATATTGGTTTTGCCCAGCATTACGGCACCCGCCGCCTGCATGCGTTCAACCACGGTGGCGTCGTAGGGCGAAATGAAATTGTCGAGCATGCGCGAGCCGCAACTGGTGCGAACGCCGCGCGTGCAAAATATATCCTTGTGAGCAATGGGCAAGCCGTTGAGCAGCCCGGCCTGACCCGCAGCGCGGGCCTGGTCGGCAGCGTCGGCCTGGGCCAGGGCCTGGTCCCGCGTCACGCTGATAAAGCTGTTCAGCTGCGGGTCCAGGGTGTCGATGCGCGCCAGGAAATGTTCGGCCAGTTCCCGGGCGGAGAAATCACCGGCGTCGAGGCCGGCCTTCAGTTCAGTCAGGGTCTTGCGATGCATGGGCATGTCCGGCTCGGCAGTGTTCACTCAATAACGCGGGGAACCAGGTAGCAGCCGTCCCCGGTGGCGGGGGCCAGCGGCTGTACCTGTTCGCGGATGTCCGCTTCGCTGACGGTGTCGTCGCGCAGCGGCTGGGTGGCGTCCAGCGGGTGTGCCAGGGGGGCGACATCGGCGACATCAGCCTCCTGCAACCGGTCCACCATGCCAAGAATGCTGTTCAGCCGCTCGGTCAGGGCGTCGGTATCTGCCGGGTCCAGGTGCAGGCGCGCCAGATGGGCGACGCCAGACAGCGCCTTCGGGTCAAGGGCCATGGTCTCTCCAGGGGCCGTTTGGGGGCGCCGTCGGGCGGCGCCGCAGGTAATGAACTGTTAAAGGGGGCATAATATACGGCAATGACCGGGCCATCTAAAGCGCTCAAGGGGGTACCGCAGTTGCCCAAACCCCCCGCCGTTGCTAGAGTTGCGCCTTCTGTACCGCTACCCCGGTAGCGGACTCGTCTCGCCTCAAACATTCAGGAAGCTGGCCAGAATGTCCGTGATCAAGCGTATTCGGGGGATGTTCTCCACCGATCTCTCCATTGACCTGGGGACCGCCAACACCCTTATTTATGTCCGGGGCCGGGGAATCGTGCTCGACGAACCCTCGGTGGTCGCGATCCGGCACCATGGCGCCCAGAAAAGCGTGGCCGCAGTGGGTATGGACGCCAAACGCATGCTGGGGCGGACCCCCGGCAACATTACCGCCATTCGGCCGATGAAAGACGGCGTGATCGCCGATTTCGAAGTCACCGAGAAGATGCTCCAGTACTTCATCAAGAAGGTGCATGAGAGTGGCTTCTTCCCGCCGGCGCCCCGGGTGCTGGTGTGTGTGCCCTGCAAATCCACCCAGGTGGAACGCCGGGCGATTCAGGATTCCGCCTATGGCGCCGGAGCACGGGAAGTCTTCCTGATCGAGGAACCCATGGCGGCCGCCATTGGCGCCGGGCTGCCGGTGGACGAAGCCAGCGGCTCCATGGTGGTGGATATCGGTGGGGGCACCACTGAAATCGCCATTATTTCCCTGAACGGCATTGTTTATGCCGAATCCGTGCGTGTGGGCGGCGACCGCTTTGATGAAGCGATTGTCTCGTTCGTGCGCAAGGAATACGGCAGCCTGATCGGCGAATCTACCGCCGAGCGTATCAAGCAGGAAATCGGTACCGCCTACCTGGGTGGCGAAATTCTGGAAATCGATGTGCGTGGCCGTAACCTGGCGGAAGGGGTGCCACGCAGTTTCACCCTGAACAGTGAAGAAATCCTCGAAGCCCTGAAGGATCCACTGAACAGCATCGTCAATGCGGTCAAGAACGCGCTGGAAGCGTCACCGCCGGAACTGGCCTCCGACATCGCCGAGCGCGGTCTCGTGGTCACAGGGGGGGGCGCGCTGCTGCGCGATATCGACCGTCTGCTGAGTGAAGAGACCGGCTTGCCGGTGATCGTGGCTGACGATCCGCTGACCTGCGTTGCCCGGGGTGGTGGCAAGGCGCTGGAACTGATGGATACGCGCGGCTTCGATACCCTGGCGCTGAGCTGAACGGCGGCCCGGGACCTCCCGGGCACCATCGCCTGACAGCAGACAGACGAGGTAGACCATCAAAGGCCTGTTTGCGGACACTCCCAATCCCGGATACCGGCTGGTCCTGGCGCTGGTGATCGGTGCTGCGCTGATGTTACTGGATCAGCGCAGCGATCATGTCCAGCCGCTGCGTTTCGCCATCGGCTACGTCACTGCGCCCATTCATTATCTCGCCCACATGCCCACCGCCATCGGTGAATGGGCTTCCAGTCAGGCGGTGTCCCGGGCCGATCTTCAGGCAGACCGGCAGCGACTGGAACGCCAGATTCTGGTGCTCCAGCAGCGCGTGCAGCGTCTGGCCGTGCTGGAAGCCGAGAACGTGCGGCTGCGCGAACTGCTCAATTCATCGGCGGAGCTGGATGCCCGGGTGCTGGCGGCCGAGATCATCGGCGTGGAGCCGGACCCCAGCCGCCAGGAGTTTGTCATCAACAAAGGCACCCATGCCGGCGTCTACCGGGGCCAGGCAGTGCTGGACGCAGGCGGTTTGCTGGGGCAGGTCGTGGATGCCGGTCCGTTTACCGCGCGGGTGCTGCTGATTACCGATGCCAGCCACGCGTTGTCGGTGCAGGTCAATCGTAACGGCGTACGCGCGATCCTTGCCGGGTCCGGCCAGCCCGACCGGCTGCGCCTGCTGTTCGTGCCCGAGACCGCCGACATCATTGAAGGGGACCTGCTGGTCAGCACCGGGCTGGATCAGCGTTTTCCACGGGGTTATCCGGTGGCCGAGGTGGTGCGCCTGCGCCATGATCCCGGTGCGCCCTTTGTCACCGTGGAGGCGCGCCCCACCGCCAGTATCGACCGCGCCAGCCATGTGTTGCTGGTGGAGCGGCCCGTGCGCCGTCAGCAGGAGGGCGCCGAGCAATGAGAATGCGTGAGCGCGATCAACAGGGCACGGCGGCTATCGTCGGCACCTTTCTGGTTGCCGCCTGGTTGACCGTATTGCCGTTGCCGGAGACGGTGGAGTTCGGTCGACCCCTGTGGCTGGCGCTGGCACTGATCTACTGGGTTATCGCACTGCCGCATCGCATTGGTGTGTTGTGGGGCTTTGCCGTCGGATTGTTCCAGGACGTGCTGACCGGCGTCGTGCTCGGCCAGCATGCGGTGGCCCTGGCGGTGGTGGCATATGTCTCGCTGGCGGCCCACAAGCGCATCCGTGTGTTTCCGCCGCTGCAGCAGTCGGTTGTGGTGTTCATGCTGACCGGCACCGGGGCGCTGATTGCCTACACGGTACAAAGTGCTGTGGGGCGAGTGCTGGTGCCGCCGGTCTGGGTGCTGTTGCCTGCACTGGTGTCTGCATTGATCTGGCGGCCGACCTTTGGTGTGCTGCGCTGGGTCCGGCGCCGTTTCATGGTGCGTTGAGGCGCGCCGCCGATGTCCTTGCCCTTGTATCTCGCCTCCACGTCGCCACGTCGTGCCGAGCTGTTGCGCCAGATCGGCGTGCCTTTCTCGGTACTGCGTTTCCCCGGGATTGATGAAACACCCATGGCGGTTGAGGCCGCACCGGATTACGTGCAGCGCATGGCGCGGGAAAAAGCGCTGGCGGGTGCTGCGGTGACGCCGGGCACAAGCGCGGTAGCAGTGCTGGGCGCCGACACCAGCGTGGTCCTGGGTGGGGACATCCTCGGCAAGCCGGCCGATGCGGGCGAGGCGGCGAGCATGTTGCGGCGCCTGTCGGGGCAGACTCATGAGGTATTGTCAGCGGTGGCGCTGGTCTGCCGTGACGAGCAGGGACGGTGGAACGACCCTTGCACGGTCCTGTCCACCACCCGGGTGACCTTTGTGGCGCTGAGCCAGCAGGACATCGACGCCTACCTGGCCACCGGCGAGCCCTTCGACAAGGCAGGCAGCTACGGCATTCAGGGCTACGGTGCCGTGCTGGTGGCCTCGCTGGCGGGCAGCTACAGTGGAGTGGTGGGCCTGCCCCTGACCGAAACCCGGGCCTTGCTGGCCACCGCCGGGGTGCCGATATGGCAACCTCCGGGCGGACCCTGACCACATACGGAGCTTGTTCTTGACCCAGCAGCCGTCTGCGCAGCCGTTCTGGCATCGTATCTCGCAGCGCTGGCGCCGCCAGGTGTGGTGGCTGGCCACCGCGCTGTTGCTGCTGCTTGCGTTGTATATCGTGCTGGCCCGGCAAGTGATGAGCATGCTGCCGGAATTCCGCGATACGGTGCAGAGCCGCCTGGCAGAGGCCCTGGACATGCCGGTGACCATCGGCCAGTTGCAGGGCCATATGGATGGCATGAACCCGGTGTTCGTGTTCGATGACGTGGCCCTGTCACCCGCCGACGGGGACGCCGCGCCGCTGACCCTGCAGCGTGTGGAAATCAGCCTGGCTCCCCTGGATTCCCTGCTGGCGCGGGGATTGCGTTTGCGCCAGTTGTGGATCAGCGGCATGGATCTGCATCTGGTCCGGGACGAGGACGGCGCAATCCGTTTTCGCGGCCTGGAAGCGTTCGAGCAGGATCAGCTGGATGCGGTGGACAGCCTCAGCGAAGTCCTGGAGCACGTCTATCGACAGCGACGCATCGTGCTGGATGATGTCAGCGCGCGCTTTGACTGGCCTGGCATGCCGCCCTTGCGCACAGAGAACATGGCCCTGGCACTGGTGCGTGAGCAGGGCGAGCACCGCCTGGCGGTCACGCTATCAGCTGCAGATCGTCCTCTGGAGCTGGACGTGCGCCTGCAACTGCGTGGCGCTGCGTATTCGCTCGAAGACCTGGACGGCAGCGCCTACGTGCGGGTGCGGGGCGACAACCTGGAGTACTGGCTGCCCGAAGACTGGCCTTTGCCTCTGAAGCCGGAAAGTGCCAGTGGCCAGGTGGAGGCCTGGGGCCGATTACGCGGCGGCGAAGTGCAGCAGGCCAATGTGGTGCTGGCAACGCGGGATGTAGCCCTGCGGCATGTCCAGGCGGATGAACGCTGGTTGCTGGATGGTCTGGACGCCAGCCTGGCGGTGCGCCGCGAAGGTGGCGAGTACGTGGTGCTGCTGGATGAATTGCGGGCCAGCACCGAGGCGGCCGGAGCCCTGCGGGCCGGTCCGCTGGCCCTGCGCTGGGACGGGCGCCGCAGTGCCGGAAGTCGCTGGGCGGTGCGTGCCGAGCAGATCAATGCCACGCGCTTGCGCGAGCAACTGGTGGCCTGGCCCTTCCCCCTGCCGGACAATCTGCTGGCGCTGCGCCAGCGACTTGTGGATCTGGCACCTGCCGGTGAACTGAGCGCGGTTCATGTCCGCGGCGAGGGAACCCGGCTGGAGCACTTCAGTGCCCGCTTCATCGATCTGGCAATCAGTGCGGATGAGGCGCAGCCGGGCGTGCAGGGGCTGTCCGGCTGGGCCGCAGGCTCGCCGGAGGCCGGTGTGCTGCACCTGACCAGTCCGGCACTGGTGCTGGAACTGAACACCCTGTTTGATGCGCCGGTCGCCGCGTCGATGGGCGGCACACTGCGCTGGCAGCGGGAAACCGGCGAGGCGGCGCAGACCCGTCTGGCGGGGATGTTGCCGCAGCCTGGTGACAGCGACGACGCCGACGCCTCCGATGTTTCTGATGCCTCCGGGCCCGCGGACGACATCGCCGTGTGGCGTATCGAGAGCGGTCGCTTGCAGGCCTCCAATGCCGATGCCCACGGCGAGGCCATGTTCGGGCTGGACCTCGCAGCAGGTCATCGTCCGCGGTTGCGGTTGCTGGCGGATATCCGTGACGGTGTAGCGGCCCATGCCAGCCGCTACATTCCGCTGCAACGCATGCCCGAGCCGCTCACGGCCTGGTTTGGCCATGCCTTCAGTGGCGGTGAGGTGTCCCGGGGCCGTTTCCTCTACGAGGGGGCCGTGGGCATCGAGCCTGACCGGCAGCAGGACCGCACCTTCCAGATGACCTTTACGGTGGACGATTTCGGTCTGCGCTTTCTGACTGACTGGCCACAGGTCGAGGCCCTGCAGGGCACGGTGCTGGTGGATGGCGTGACCGTACACGGGCGTGACCTGAGCGGTCGTTTCCTGGGCGCAGACATCAGCGCGGCGGATGTGGATGTGCTTGGCACCACGCCCGGCGGCCAGCCACGGGTGACGGTTGCGGGCGCAGTACAGGGGCCCTTGTCGGCGCTGCAAACCTTGCTGCAGGAGACACCGGTGCAGGGCCAGTTACCCGAAGAAATTGCCGACTGGCAGGTGCAGGGCGGGGCGTTGCAAGGTCAGCTGGATCTGTCGATTCCGCTGGCGGCGCACAGTCCGCCTTTGCAGGTTGAGGCACAGGCGGCCGTAGAGGCTGGCACGTTGCATAATCCCGCGCGCCGTCTGACAGTCAATGCCTTGCAGGGCGAGGGGCGCTTCTCGCTGAACGAAGGACTGCACTTTCCGGCACTGAGTGCGCGCCTGTTTGATGCACCGGTCACGGCGTCCGTGAACAGCGATACCCGTCATACCCATCTGGATATCCGGGGCGCGATGGCCATGGTGCGGCTGCGTGACTGGCTGCGCATGCCCTGGCTGGCGGCGCTGGAAGGCCGGACTGACTACCGGGCCCGGCTGCGGTTGCCCCGGCGGGCGGACGCAGGCGCCCCACGTCTGACCGTGGATACTGATCTGTCCGGCGTGTCTGTCGGGCTGCCGCCCCCGCTGGGCAAGACGGCGGCGAACCGGCAACGCCTGCAACTGGTGCTGGAGGGCGGTGACGCCAACCGGCTGTCGCTGAGCATGCCGCCGCTGATGTCGGCGCGCCTGGAATACGACGGGGACGGGCTGACCCGGGGCGGTTTGCGCTTCGGTGAGCGGGAGGCGGGCCTGCCCCCCAGCGGCCTGTTGATCGACGGTCGCACCGGGGTGCTGGATCTGGGTGCCTGGCTGGGCGTCCTGCTCGGGCCGGACACCGAGGGCCCTGCGGCGCAGCTGCCACCCGTGCGACTGGCGCTGGATACCGACCAGCTATTGCTGCTCAATGAACCGCTCGGGCCCGCCAGTTTCAGTGCCCGGCAAAGCGGCGGCGGCTGGAGCCTGGCGCTGGCCAGTGAACCTCTCGCCGGTGAGGTCCGGGTGCCTGCCGGTTACGCCTTGCGCGGCGAGCAGCCGATGCAGCTGGATATTGACCGTCTGCGCTGGCCACTGACCGCACCGCTGCCGCCGGATGCCGACGGCCCCAGCGCCGCCCAGCGGGTGGTGGAGGCAGCAGCGGAACTGGCCGGTGACCAGACCGGTGAGCTGGTGTCGTCGCTGGTCCTGTCGCCGGACCCGTCGCGTATCCCGGTGGCGGATATTCGTGCGGCGGACGTCTCCCTGTACGGTCGTCACTTCGGTCAGTGGCAGGCGCAGTTGCGTCCCGAGGGCGATGACCTGCGTGTCGCCAATCTGCGCGGGCGCTGGGGGGAGACCTCTGTTGTGGGGGATCTGGACTGGCGACGGGATGAGGGCGGTGCGCAGCACAGTCGGTTTGCCGGCAGCTTCGAAAGTGGCCAGCTTGCTGACCTGTTGTCGCTGTTCAACATGGAAACCTTTGTCGAGAGTGAAGACGCACGCGGTAGTCTGGATCTGGGCTGGCAGGGGTCGCCACTGGAGTTCGATTACCGGCGTTTGCATGGCGACGTGTCGCTGGATATCCGCGATGCGCTGCTGCCCAGCGCTGACCGCCGCACCTCGGCACTGCGCCTGCTCGGGCTGGTGAACGTAGGCCATACGCTGGCGCGGCGGCTGCGGCTGGATTTTTCCGATGTGGTGAGCCAGGGGCTGGTGGCGGACAGTATCCGTGGCAACTTCTCGGTGGATGGCCCCGAGATCCTGACGGATAACCTGCGTATCCGGTCGCCTTCGGCCGAGTTTGCCATTGCCGGGGGGCTGGACCTGCAGCAGCAGACCATGGAGTACGATATTGAAGTGACCCTGCCATTATCCGGTAATCTGTATGCAGGGTGTCTGGCCGGGCCCGCTGCCTGTGCCGGCATATTCGTGGTCGAACGGCTGTGGGGCGAACGGCTGGAGAAGATGACGTCCATGGGCTATCACGTTTCGGGCAGCTGGGACGAGCCGGATGTCGAGGAGACCGAAAGCGCCCTGCCACCATCAGGATGAGGACATGATACGCGTAGCGGGAATTCAGATCTGTGCCAACAATAATCCGGTAGAAAATCTGGAGATACTGGCCGACGCGATGGAGCAATCGCAGGAGCGGGGCGCCAACTTGCTTGTGCTGCCCGAGAACTTTGCCTGCTACGGCGGTTCCTACCGGGAACTGGCCGAGGAGCATGCCGACTTCCTGCAGTCGTGGCTGGCCAGTCAGGCGAGTCAGCTCGGGGTGTGGGTACTGGGCGGCACCCTGCCCCTGCATTACCGCCCGGACGGCAGCCCGGTACCCGGTGGGCGGGTCCGTGCTGCTTCGCTGCTCTACAACCCGGATGGGCAACAGGTCGCCCGCTATGACAAACTGCATCTGTTCGATGCCGAGGTGGACGACGCGCAGGGCCGCTATTGCGAGTCGGACGTGTTCGAGCCCGGTGACGAACTGGTCTGCGCCCGGGTGGGCGACATCACGCTGGGTCTGGCCGTGTGCTATGACCTGCGCTTTCCCGCCCAGGCGCGGGCGCTGGCTGATCGCGGTGCTACGCTGCTGGTCTACCCGAGCGCCTTCACCGAGGTCACGGGCAGGGCCCACTGGGAAGTGTTGTTGCGTGCGCGGGCCGTCGAGACCGGCTGCTATGTGCTTGGCGTAAACCAGTGTGGACGGCACAGCGATGTGCGCAGCAGTTACGGGCACAGCATGCTGTGCGGCCCGTGGGGCGAGGTGCTGGTTGGTCTTGAGGACCATCCTGCCGTGCTGTGCGGCGATATTCTTCCCAGGCGTGTGGCGGAGGTGCGGCGGCAGATGCCCATCCACGAACATACGCGTTTTCTGACAGGGCTACCTGATGACATCCGCGACCACCACAGCAACAACATCGGCCAGTGATCTGATTGGTACCGCGCAGGAACTGCTGCTGGTTCCAGCGGGCCTGGACACGCAGGGCCTGACGCGCCTGCTGGATGGCGCCCTGGCGCCGGGCGTGGATTACGCTGATCTGTATTTCCAGCACAGCCGTCACGAAGGCTGGGTGCTGGAAGACGGCGTGGTGCGCGACGCCAGCTACAACCTGGAGCGTGGTACCGGGGTGCGCGTGATCAGTGGCGAGCGTACCGGTTTTGCCTACAGCGACGAGATTGCGTTGCCAGCGCTGCAGCAGGCCACCCGCGCTGCCCGCGCCATTGTCCGCCAGGGTAGTGAGGGGCGCACGCCGGTGCTGGCGCCGGTGACGTCACCATCCCTGTATGCGGCCTTCGATCCGCTGGCCACCTGGCAGGCGCCGCGCAAGGTGGCGCTGCTGGAGCGGCTCGACAAGCTGGCGCGGAGCCTGGATCCGGCGGTCACGGAAGTGACGGTGTCCCTGAACGCCGTGCATGACGTAGTGCTGGTGGCGGCCACCGACGGCACGCTGGCCGCGGATGTCCGGCCTCTGGTGCGGCTCAATGTGTCGGTGCTGGCGGAGCGTAACGGGCGCCGCGAGCGGGGCAGTGCAGGCGGCGGTGGCCGCGTGGATTATGACTGGCTGGAGGCGGAGGGCCGTGCGGAACACTGGACCCGGGAAGCCGTGCGTCAGGCGCTGGTGAACCTGGAGGCGCAACCGGCGCCTGCGGGCACCATGCCGGTGGTGCTGGGGCCGGGCTGGCCGGGTGTGCTGCTGCACGAGGCGGTGGGGCATGGCCTGGAAGGGGACTTCAATCGCAAGGGCACATCCATGTTCGCTCGCCGCTTTGGCGAGCAGGTGGCGTCGCCCCTGTGCACGGTGGTGGATGATGGCACGCTGCCCGGGCGACGTGGTTCGCTGAATGTGGATGATGAAGGCACGCCCACGCATTGCACCACCCTGATCGAAAAAGGCCGCCTGACCGGCTTTATGCAAGACAAGATGAATGCGCGCCTGAGTGGCTTTGCTCCCACCGGCAACGGCCGCCGCGAGTCGTATGCGCATTTGCCGATGCCCCGCATGACCAACACCTACATGCTGCCCGGTGAGTCGGACCCGGAAGAAATCATCGCGTCGCTGGATCGTGGTATCTACGCGGTGAACTTTGGTGGAGGTCAGGTGGATATCACGTCGGGCCGGTTCGTGTTTTCCACCAGCGAGGCTTACCTGGTGGAAAAAGGGCGTATCGTTGCGCCGGTGCGGGGTGCCACGCTGATCGGCAGCGGCGCGGAAGTGATGCAGCAGATTTCCATGGTCGGCAACGATCTGGCGCTGGACAGCGGTATTGGCGTGTGCGGCAAGGAGGGGCAATCCGTACCGGTGGGGGTAGGGCAGCCGACATTGCGGGTGGACGCCCTGACGGTGGGCGGTACGGCCTGATGGCGGCTGTTGGCGAGGTGTTGTCGCGCATGCGCCTGTTTGCCGGCATGGCGCCGGAGGATCTGCAACAGGTCGAGAAGCTGGTGTTCGTGAACCGCTTTTCGGCCGGTGACGTGGTGTGCCGCGAGGGTGACCACAGTGATTTCATGTGTTTCGTGGTGCGTGGGCGGCTGGACATCATCAAGCGTGGCCAGGACGACCGCGATGTGGTGATCGCACATCTGCGGGCCGGGGATTCGCTGGGCGAGATGGCGCTGATTGATCATGAGCCGCGTTCGGCGTCGGCACTGGCCAGTGAGGACAGTACGGTGATCGTGCTGACGCGCAAGGGCTTCGAGCAGTTGCGCAAGCGCTCGCCGCAGGCGGCCCATGTGATTCTGATGAATATTGCGCGGTTGCTGAGCGGTAATCTGCGGCGCACTTCCGCGCAACTTGCGCAGTATATGCTGCCTCTCAACTGACAGTACCGGACTTTCGTGGTCATGGCCCACGGGGGCGGGCACCGCTTTTCAGGACACGCCGTGAACCCGTCCATGGGGGCTTGCGTTCGGCATCCATGCCTCTCGACAGTCCTGAAAAGCGGTGCCCGCCCCCGTGGGCCGTCACGTTTGGGTGGTTTTTCTAGGGCAGCGGTGCGTTGCGTTCGAGGTCGTTGAGGTAATCGTAGACCTTGCGGCGCTCACGCTTGAAGCGCTCGCGGGCCGCCTTGTCGGCGGCGGGGTCGGGCAGCGGGGCGCCGTCGTCGGGCAGGCGGCTGGCCAGGAAGTTGCGGGTCAGGTTGCGCAGGTGCTGGCGGTCGGCTGCCGCATAGGTGTCCATGACTTCCTGGAGGATACTCTGCGCCGCCTTGCTGTCTTCGCTGCGATCCAGACGCTCCATCCAGTCCAGCAGGCGCTTGTGCCGTAACGGGTCTTGCAGTGCGGCCAGACCGCGTTCGATGGCGTCGCCGTCGGCGGCACGCATGAGCTTGCCGATGTACTGGGCGTGGCGTCGCCGGGCTTCATTGGCGGTGATGCGTCGGCTTTCCTCGATGGCGCGCACCAGTGCGTCGGTCAGTGGCAGCCGTGCCCGGTCTGCGGGCTTGAGGTTCATCAGTTGCTCGCCCACGTCCTGCAACGCGTTGACTTCGCGTTTGCGCGCTGATTTGCTGGGCAGATCGTCGTCGTTATACTCGTCCATTCGCTTTCTACTGTGGCAGTCAGCCGCCAAGTTTACTTATGACCTCATCGAATAACCATTCTGCCACACTTGCGGCCATCGAGCCGGACCGTCTGGAGACGCTGCGCCACAAGGCGCGCTTTGTGATCGAGGAAGCCGCCCGGCAGGGCGCTGATGCTGCGGAAGCGGCGATCAGTGCCGGGGAGGGGCTGTCGGTAACGGTGCGTCTGGGCGAAATCGAAACGCTGGAATTCAATCGCGACCGCTCGGTGGTGGTCACGGTGTTTGTCGGTCAGTGCAAGGGCAGCGCCAGCAGCAGCGATGATGCCGAGGACAGTCTGCGTGAAACCGTGGCGGCGGCGCTGGCCATTGCCCGGCAGACTGGCGCCGACCCGCATAACGGTCTGGCGGCGGCCGACGCGCTGGCGCGGGATCTGCCGGATCTGGATCTGCATCACCCCTGGTCGCTGACGCCGGAGCAGGCGATTGATATGGCGCTGGCCTGCGAGAACGCGGGGCGTCGTGATGCCCGCATCGTGAACTCCGAAGGCGCAACGGTCAGCAGTCATGCGGGGGCGCGCATCTATGCCAACAGTCATGGCTTCTGTGATGGCTGGCGTAGCACGCAGCACAGTCTGTCCTGTGTGCTGGTGGCCGAGCAGGATGGCGCCATGCAGCGCGATTACTGGTACGACAGCCAGCGTGATCCGGCGGTGTTGCAGGCTCCGGAAGCGGTGGGTGAACGGGCGGCGCAGCGAACGCTGGCGCGGCTCGGGGCAGCGCGCCCGGGCACGGCGGAGTTGCCGGTGCTGTTTGCCCCGGAGGTGGCCAAGGGGCTGATCGGCCATTTTGTGTCTGCGATCAGCGGTGGGGCCCTGTATCGCAAGGCATCGTTCCTGCGTGACCGGATCGGCAGTCAGGTGTTTCCGGAATGGCTCACCATTCGCGAGCGGCCACACCTGCCACGCGGCAGCGCCTCCGCGCCATTCGACAGCGACGGGCTGCCGACGCGGGAGCAGGCGTTTGTGCAGGACGGTGTGCTGGTCAGCTATGCGCTGGGCCTGTATGCCTCCCGGCGACTCGGTCTGGAACCCACCGGCAACGGCGGTGGTGTGCGTAACCTGACCTTGACCCACGGCGATGAGGATCAGGCGGCGCTGTGTCAGCGCATGGGCGAGGGCATCCTGATTACCGAGGTGATGGGTCAGGGTGTGAACCTGGTCACTGGGGATTACTCACGCGGCGCTTCCGGTTTTCGTGTCGAGCAGGGCAGAATTGCTGGGCCGCTGGAAGAATTCACCATCGCCGGACATCTCGGCGAGATGTTTGCCGGTCTGCAGGCGGCGGGGAACGATGTGGACCGACGGGGCAATATTCACTGCGGCAGTCTGTTGTTGTCGCCGATGAAGATTGCGGGGGTCTGATTTTCAATTCAATGAGGGAACAGTGATGCAAGGGGATAATCCGTATCAACAACCGCAGGCGGATGTGATGCCGGTGCGAGAGGCGTCTGCGCTGGAGGTCAATCCACCCCGCGGGCGTGACATTGGCGCGGGCTGGCGCTGGATTGCCGATGGCTGGCGTGTCTTCAAAAGTGCGTGGGTGCAAATCTTCTTCGGCCTGCTGCTGCTGTGGGTGCTGTCCATGGTGATCCAGTGGGTGCCGATCGTGGGCTTTTTTGCCTCGGTTATTCTGACACCGGTGTTCAGTGTCGGCCTGCTGGTGCTGGCCTGGAAAGCGGATGAAGGGCAGGGCGCGTCCATCGGCGACATCTTTACCGGCTTTCAGAACAAGTTTCCGCAACTGGCGCTGCTCGGGCTGGCTTATCTCGGCCTGATCGTGGGAGGGTTCCTGGTTGTGGGGCTGCTGGGCTACTTGCTGATGGCAGACGCCCTGATGCAGTCCTTCGCCATGCTGGAAGCCATTGATGAAGGCGCCGCGCCCGGGGCTATGGGGGGCGACATGTTCCTGCGTTTCATGCTGCTGATGCTGTTGGCCATGGCAGTGATGATTCCGGTCATGGCGCTGTACTGGTTTTCCCCGGCGCTGGTGTTCTTCGGTAATCGTGGTATCGGCGAGGCATTCAAGGAAAGCCTGATGGGTTGTCTGAAGAATATCCTGCCGATGCTCTGGTACAGCATCGTGATGATTATCCTGCTGATTCTGGCGGTGATTCCGCTGGGTCTCGGGCTGCTGGTGCTGCTGCCGGTGCTGGCGGTGAGCTACTACAGTTCGTTCCGGGATATCTATACCGATACGTTGTAAGTCACTCGCCCTCGTCGAACCGCCGCGCAAACAGGTCGGTGAGTTCGTCGAGGGCTTCCCGCGCCTGTTCGCCCTCCACGCGCACACCCACCTTGCTGCCCTTGGCTGCCGCCAGCGTCAGTACGCCCATCATGTTACGGGCCTCGACCTCGCGACCATTGCAGCGCAAGACGATACTGACCTCGTGACGGCAGGCCACGCTGACCACCTTGGCGGCGGCGCGGGCATGCAGGCCCAGACGATTGATCACGGGCAGTTCAGCTTCCAGCACAGTATCGGGCATGCTCATTCCAGTTCCAGATGCCGGATCTGGGCGTCCCAGCCGGCCTTGCACAGGCGTTCCGCCAACTGCTCGACCATGTACACGGAGCGGTGGCGCCCGCCGGTACAGCCGATGGCCACGGTCATGTAGGTGCGGTCATTGGCTTCGTAACGGGGCAGCCATCGTAGTAACAGTTGCTCGATATCATGAAGCAACTCAGGGGTATCAGACTGACTGGAAAGAAAGTCCTGAATCGGTTTCTGGCGACCATTGAAGGGCCGCAGGGTCGCGTCCCAGTGGGGGTTCGGCAGCATACGTACATCGAAGACCAGATCGGCGTCCGGTGGCACACCGTTCTTGAAGCCGAAAGACTCCACCAGTAACGACAAGCGGCCGCTGCGCTGGGCCACGCGATCGCGAATCAGGTTGCGCAGAGTGTGCGGGTCCATCTTGCTGGTATCCACCAGCAGATCGGCGCTGGTCTGGATGCTGGCCAGCAGTTCGCCCTCATGGGCGATGGCCTCGGACAGCGACATGTCCTGGTCGCTCAGGGGGTGACGCCGCCGGGTGGCGCTGAAGCGCTTCAGCAGGGTGTCGTGGTCGGCATCCAGATAGATGACTTCGCAGGCCAGCCCCTGATCGCGCACGGTGCGCAGCAGCTCGGAAAAACGCGGTAACTGGCTGCGCAGGTTACGAGCGTCGATGCCCACGGCGATCCGCTCGATCTCGCTGCTTTCTTCGCGCAACTGGGTGGCCAGCGTAGACAGCAGCCCCAGGGGCAGGTTGTCGACACAGTAGAAGCCCAGGTCTTCCAGCGCTTGCAGCGCGGTGGTCTTGCCGGAGCCGGAGCGGCCGCTGAGGATAACGAGTTTCATCGGGGTCAGGAGGCCAGTCGCAGTTCCGCTTCAGAATCCACGGCAGTGCTGAACAGATTTGCCGCGGACGTGGCCTGGCGCAGTCCATCCCGGAACGAGGGTTCATTGAACAGGGCGGCCAGGTGGCTGAGGGTCTTCAGATGTTGCTCGGGGTTGTCTTCGGGGACCAGCAGCACGAACACCAGGTCCACCGGGCGGTTATCCACCGCATCGAAATCGATGGCCTCGGCCAGGCTGACCAGCAGGCCGAGGGGTTTGTTGCAAGAGGCCAGTCGGCAATGGGGAATGGCGATGCCTTCCCCGATGCCGGTGCTGCCCAGACGTTCACGCGCAAACAGGGCGTCGAAGACTTCCTGCTCGCTCAGACCGGGGTTATCCCGTGTGGCCAGCTCCGCTACCTGGTCCAGCAGGCGCTTCTTGCTCACGCCCTGCAGGTGGTAGTGGGTTCGCTCCGGTGTCAGCAGTTCCCGTACGCGCATGATGGGTACTCAGATCTCAGTGTCCGTGGTTACGATTGACCGACTTTTCCTTGTGCTTGAGGATCTGTCGGTCGAGTTTGTCAGTCAGCATGTCGATGGCGGCATACATGTCGCCGGCTTCTGCGGTGGCGAAGACTTCGCCGCCTGCCACCCTGATGGTGGATTCCGCCTTGTGCGTTTTCGGCTCCGGCGACAGGATCACCTGGATGCTCGTAATGTGATCAAAGTGCCGTTCAAGTCGGGTGAATTTGTCGTTGACGTACTCGCGCAGGGCATCGGTGATATCCAGGTGGTGACCGCTGATATTGATCTGCATGGCTGACTCCTGTACCTGCTTCAGTTGACCGCCTATCCCGCGATCGGTGCCGTGCTAGCCGGGCCCTGCCTGGGTCAGACCAGCCGCTTGCGCTCGCTGGATGCCGGTATACGCATCGCCTCTCTGTATTTGGCGACTGTGCGTCGCGCCACCTGAATCCCCTGTTCATTGAGCAGGCTGGCCAGCCGGCTGTCGCTCAATGGTTTTTTCGGGCTCTCGGCGGCGATCAGCTTCTTTATGATGGCACGAATGGCGGTGCTTGAACATTCACCTCCGCCTTCCGTGCCCACATGGCTCGAGAAGAAAAATTTCAGCTCGAACATGCCCCGGGGTGTGAACATGAATTTCTGGCTGGTGACCCGGGAGATGGTCGATTCATGCATCTCTACGGCGCTGGCGATATCGGCCAGCACCAGCGGCTTCATGGCCTCTTCACCGTACTCGAAGAAGTCCTGCTGGACCTCGACGATGCGGGTGGCGACCTTGAGCAGTGTCTCGTTGCGGCTTTGCAGGCTTTTCAGGAACCAGCGCGCCTCCTGTAACTGGTTGCGCAGGTAGCTGCTGTCATCGTCGCGCAGTTGCTTGCTGCCTGCCATCGCAGCGTAGCCCGCGTTCAGCCGTACTTTGGGCAGGGCATCACTGTTCAGCTCGACACGCCAGCGCCGCCCCTGCCGCCGCACGATCACGTCCGGCACGGTATAGGTCTCGGTCTGTTCCACGATGCTGTCGCCGGGGTGCGGGTTAAGGCTGCGCAGCAGGCGGATCACCTCCACCAGCTCGCTGTCGGTCACCGCCACCAGGCGCCGTAACTGGGCGTAGTCGCGGCTTTCCAGCAGGGGCAGGTGACGCGTCAGGCGCAGGGCGGCGTCGCGCCAGGGGGTGTCCTCCGGCAGCAGGCGCAGCTGAATGGCCAGGCACTCGGCCAGATCGCGGGCCGCGACCCCGGGGGGTTCGAAGTGTTGCAGGCGATGCAGCACCGCCAGGACTTCATCTTCTTCCGGCCACCGGGTCTCGATGCCCGGGGGCAGGCTGCGCCGGGCGGCCTCGGCGATGTCGGTCAGGGAGCAGGTCAGGTAGCCCCGGTCATCCAGGCTCTCGATGATGGCGTAGGCGATCACCCGATCGGCTTCGCCCATGGGGGTCAGGTTGAGTTGCCACAGCAGGTGTTCGTCCAGACTGGTGCCGGCAGCGGTGCGCTGCTCCCAGGCCTCCATGTCGTCATCAGGTGCCCCTGCGCTCGGGGCCTCGGTGAAGGGGTCTTCCCAGTCGGTGTCCACGCCGCTGTCGTACTCGTCCACGACGGCGTCGTCGTTGCCGGTGACTTCTCCCGGTTCAAGGGGCTCATCGCCGGCGGTGTCGCTGAGGCTGTCGCTGGCGTAGTCGTCGTCCTCCAGCTCCAGCAGGGGGTTGGCCTCGATGGCTTCCTGGATCTCCTGACGCAGGTCGAGCGTCGACAGCTGCAGCAGGCGGATGGCCTGTTGCAGTTGTGGCGTCATGGTCAGGTGCTGACCGATCTGTATCTGCAGACCTGGTTTCATCTGGCGATATGTCCCCCGAACGTGTCGCGGTCACCGGCGCGGCGGTGACCCGAGCTTCACGTCAACAGGGTCCAAGGATAGCAACCAGCAATTTTCGTGCCCATTCTTGAATTCGCATGGCGAATGGGCTAGGCCAGCGCTTTGCGCACCGATATGGTGCGCTCGAGGGTGCGCTTCAAGGGTCCTGCGAGTGCGGGGTCAGAGGCGGAAATCGGCACCCAGGTACACATCCCGGACCTGCTGGTTGGCCAGAATGGTATCGGCGTTACCGGCGGCGATGATGTGTCCGCCGCTGACGATGTAGGCGGTATCGCAGATGGTCAGCGTCTCACGCACATTGTGGTCGGTGATCAGTACGCCGATGCCCCGGTCACGCAGGTGCGTGATGATGCCCTTGATCTCGTTGACCGAAATCGGGTCGACGCCGGCGAAGGGTTCATCCAGCAGGATGAAGGCCGGGTCCGTGGCCAGCCCACGGGCGATTTCGGCGCGCCGCCGCTCGCCGCCGGACAGGCTCATGCCCAGGCTGTCGCGGATATGGGTGATGCTGAACTCCTGCAGCAGCTGCTCCAGCCGTTCCTGGCGGTCCGCCTTGCTCAGGTCGCTGCGCGTTTCCAGGATGGCCATGATGTTGTCGGCCACGCTCAGGCGGCGAAAAATGCTGGCCTCCTGGGGCAGATAGCCGATGCCCCGGCGGGCGCGGCCATGCATCGGCAGGGCGGTGATGTTGTCGCCGTTGATGCTGATATAGCCGGCATCGGGCGGCACCAGGCCGACAATCATGTAGAAGCAGGTGGTCTTGCCTGCCCCGTTGGGGCCGAGCAGCCCCACCACCTGACCCGCCTGGACCTCCAGCGAGACATCCTCGATCACCCGGCGCCCCTTGTAACTCTTGGCCAGGTTGTTTGCGCTGAGCAGGCTCACTGTCGGGGTTCCCTGTTGGTGTCTTCCGCCGGGATCACCAGCCGCACGCGCTGCTGGGCGCCGTCACCGCTGGCCTCGATGTCCCGGGTCGAGAGGTTGTAGATCACCTGGGCGCCCTGAAAGCGGCGGCCCCGGTTCTCGATATCGGCATCACCGCTCAGGGTGATGGTCTGGGCGGCCACATCATAGACCAGCTGATTGGCGCGGGCATTGATGTCGGCGCCTTCGCGCAGGCGCACCGGGCTGCCGGTGGCCACCACGCGGCTCAGTTCGCCGTCTTTCATGGTCAGTTCGATGCGGTCGGCGTTCAGCAATCTATCGCCCTGCATCATTTCGGCGTTGCCTTCATAGACGCCGGTGCCGCTCTCCTGGCGAAACACCGCACGGTCGGCGCTGATGACCGCTTCCTGCGCCACTGCGGGCAGGATCAGCAGGCCCAGCAAGCCGAGCAGGGCGCGGCCGATGAAGTGATCAGTTCGGGTCATAGCGGCTTTCCACCTGTTGCAGCAATTGCACTTCGCCGTCGGCGCTGGAGGCCTGCATGGCGCCCGCCCGGGTGCGGCCACCCGGGTGGGTGATCTCCACGGCGCCCGGGCTGGTCAGACGCTCCAGGGCTGATTCGTAAACCAGCTCCTCGCTCTGCACCAGCAGGCCGTCGGGGCCGTGATCGCGGGCTTCCACGGCACCACGCAGGGTCACATGGCGGCCCCGGTCACGCACTTCGCCGCGCTCGGCGGTCAGTTCCCAGGCCAGGGCCGGATCATGCAGGGCCAGCCGGGGTGTTTCCACCAGGGTTTCACCCCGTGCGTCCATTTCGGTGATGCGCTCTGCGCGCAGGTCGTATTGCAGGTCGCCGGTTTCGGTGAAGGTGCGGGCCGAAACGCGCTCCACGATCAGTGCCGGGGGCGGCTCACGGGCGTCATCGACCACCGTGGGCTGCTCCCGCCATTCATGCAGCACCAGCAGGATAACCGCCGCCATGACGGTCACGCCGATGGCGCTGAGCACCCCCTGATTGCGGATCACGATCGTGCCCCGAGGATGAAGTCACAGATTTCCCGCACTGCGCCTTCGCCGCCGCGCCGTTCAGTCACCAGATCCGCTGCCGCGTGCGCGCAAGCGTGGCCATTGGGGACGGAGAACCCCAGTTGCGCCCAGGTGAGCGCGGGCACATCGGGCTCGTCATCCCCGGCATAGCCCACCTGACTCGCCTGAAAACCCAGTGTCTGCGCCAGGGCCTCCAGCGCCACACCCTTGTCTTCGCGGCCCTGAATCACGTGCTGGATACCCAGATCAGCAGCGCGACGGGCCACCATGGCGGAATTGCGCCCGGTGATGATGGCCAGGGTGACCCCGGCGGCGGCCAGCTGCTTGAGCCCGTGGCCGTCCAGCGTGCAGAAGGCCTTGAACATTTCGCCGTCCGGGCCGTAGTAGAGGCGGCCATCGGTCATGACGCCATCCACATCGAAGGCCATCAGGCGCAATTGCCGGGCGCGGGCGCGCAGGCTGGCGTTGCCCTGGCCAAGGGGATCGGATGCGCTGGGGGCAGGATGCATAGCGGTGGCTTCTCCTCAGACGACGCCGGCGCGCAACAGGTCGTGCATGTTCAGGGCGCCCACGGGGCGACGTGTGCCATCCACGACAATCAGACCGTTGATCTTGCGCTGTTCCATGATTTTGACCGCTTCGGCGGCCAGATGTCCCGTTTCGATCACCACCGGGTTGCGGGTCATCACCTCTTCGATGGCGCAGGTGCGGATATCCAGCGCGGGCTGGTCCAGCACCCGGCGCAGGTCACCGTCGGTGAAGACGCCGCTGAGTTGCCCGCTGGCATTGCACACGGCGGTCATGCCAAGCCCCTTGCGGCTGATTTCCAGCAGGGCGTCGCTGAGCGAGGTGCCCTCGCTGACACTCGGCAGGCGCTCGCCGTCGTGCATGATGTCGTCCACCGCCAGCAGCAGGCGGCGGCCCAGGCTGCCGCCCGGATGCGACAGGGCGAAATCCTCGGCAGAGAAACCACGTGCCTCCAGCAGGGCAATGGCCAGGGCGTCGCCCATGGCGAGTGCGGCCGTGGTGCTGGAGGTGGGGGCCAGATTGTGGGGGCAGGCCTCGACGCTGACCACCACTGGAATATGGACATCGGCCTGGCGTGCCAGGGTCGAGGTCGGGCGGCCGGTCAGGCTGATCAGGGGGATGCCACGCCGTTTCAGCACCGGCAGAATGGCCAGCACCTCACCGGTCTCGCCGGAATTGGACAGCGCCAGCACGATATCGCCCTCGGTGATCATGCCCAGATCGCCATGGGAGGCTTCTGCGGGGTGCACAAAGAAAGACGGTGTACCGGTGCTGGCCAGGGTGGCGGCAATCTTGTCGCCGATATGACCGGACTTGCCCATGCCGGTGACGATGACACGACCACGGCAGCCCAGCAGCAGCTCGCAAGCCTGGTCGAAGGTGTCATCCAGTGCCTCGATCAGTTCGGCCACGGCATCCGCCTCCAGGCGCAGAACGCGGCGGGCTGTGTCCTGAAAACGGTTACTCATGCATGCTCCGGGGCTCTGGTCAGGGCGCATTATACAAGTCGTCCCTCGATGCGTCTCCCGATGCGTCTCTGCCCGGCGACGATCCCGGCCTGCCCGGCCATCAGGGTTAAAGGCATGGAGCTACAGGCTTTGTGCTGCCAGCAGCGTCAGGTAAGCCGCATAGCCCGCCAGCAGTATCAGCCCCGCCAACCGCCCGAGCCGGGCGCGCCCGGCCACCAGCACCAGCACCATCAGCAGCACTGACAGGCCGAGCATGGCGGGGTAGTCGCGCAGCAGCAGGGCCGGATCAATGAGGCCTGGTGCCAGTAATGCAGGAACCGGCAGGACCGCCAGCAGGTTCATCACATTCGAGCCGACGACGTTGCCGATGGCCAGGTCGGCATGGCCGCGCAGCGCGGCGGCCACCGATGCGGCCAGTTCCGGCAGGCTGGTGCCTGCGGCGATCAGCGTCAGGCCGATCACGGTCTCGCTGACGCCCAGCCCCAGCGCCAGTTTCACGGCGCCCCACACCAGCAGACGCGCGCTGATCAGCAGTACCACCAGGCCGCTGATGAACAGCCACCAGTCACGACCGGTGGTGCTGGCATGCTCCGGTATCTCCACCTCGGCGGCTTCCGGCCGGGCCCGGCGGAAGTACCACATCAGGGTGCCAATCAGTGCCATGGCCGCCAGCAGCAGGATGCCGTCCTGGCGTGACAGGTGGCCATCGAGCAGGAACAGCCCGGCCAGCAGAGCGACCAGCAGGTACACCGGCAGGTCCTGATGCCGGGTGTCAGCGGTGATCAGGATCGGTCGGGCAATCAGGGTCAGCGCCAGCACCAGGCCGATATTGGCAATGTTCGAGCCCAGCGCGTTGCCGATGGCGAGATCGCTGCTGCCGGTCAGCGCCGCCGTGGCCGACACCAGAATTTCGGGGGCAGAGGTGCCGAAGGCCACCAGTGTCAGGCCGACGGTCATGGGGGTCATGCCCAGGCGCAGCGCCAGCCCGGCTGCGCCCGCCACAAAACGGTCGGCGCTCCAGACCAGCAGGACAAGGCCGATGATGCACGCGAGCAGGGCGATGAGCATGGAACCTCCAGAGGGCGATGTTGTTCCAACATACGACAAAGGCGCCATTAGACATGCGGCGATCAGGCTGGACAAGGGCTTCGTGGCCCGCTTACATAGGCTCAGCCCGCAGGCCCGAATCGCCAGGAGAGATGAATGCAACGTAATCGGATCACCGCACTGTGGCGCCAGGCCACGCTGATTCTTGCCGTGAGCGCGGCGCTGGTGGTGCCCGCCCAGGCGGCGCCCGCCCCCGACGAGGTGGTGCGCAATGCCGTGGAGCGTATGACGCAGCGGATCGACAATGAGCGTGAGCGGCTCAAGGAAGACGCTGCGTATGCGCGCCGGGTCATCAATGAAGAGCTGGACGCGCTGGTGGACTTCCGCCGCGTGACCCGTCTGGTCATGGGGGATCATTTCCAGAACGCCAGCGCGGAGCAGCGCCGCGAGTTCATGCGCCGTTTTCGCACTAGCCTGGTGCAGACCTTCTCCACCGGCATCACCCTGTATGAAGGGCAGCCCATTCGAGTGCTGCCG
>PNLU01000034.1 GCA_013823245.1 Alcanivorax sp. | reverse complement strand
TGACTCGCGGCTCCGCCTTACTCAAACGCCACCACACTCTCTTCATCTACCACCACGCTGACATTCAACGTGCCAGCAAAAGCAATGTCATCTTCCTGTCGTGGATCATCATCAAGACCCTGGCATGAAAACGCGACGGTGTAATCGCCCGCGGGCACGAACGCCAGCGTGAACGCCCAGGTGCCGTCCTCCTGACGCACGTTGGCGGTGGCCAGTGGGCTGTCCGGGGATACGGGTTCCCCTTCCTCATCGACATGGATATCTCCCGGCGTGCGGTCCGCTCCCTCGTACAGATAAACCACATTGCCGGCGCCGGTGTTCACGTCTGAAGTGCAGCCTTCGGCAGAGATCAAGGCATCAGCGACGGTACCGCTCAGGGTGCCGGTTTCACTGAGATCAAGCAGTCGCATCGCTGGCCTGAGCAGATAATGATTGCCGCTTTGCGGTCGGGTGATGGCGCGGCGCAGGTCAACGTCCAGCATCAGGCTGATTTCGCCGTCCACGGGGACCTCGAAGCCGCTCACGAGTTGCAGGTGCCGCTCCTGTTCATTACCACTCTGTTGGCCGGGCAAGTACAAGGGGTGTTGGCCGCCCTGATCGTCGATAACGTAGGTATGGTCGGCTCCGGCCTGTACATAAAGCCGAATCCAGTTGTAGCGACCGGCAGGCACCTCGCTGGAGGGCAGCACAGCCTGGAAAGCGCCATTCTGCAACGCCAGAAGGTCTTCGATGACCAGCGGCTCGTCAAGGTCGATGCGGATAGCACCAGGTTGCGCGGGTTTCAGCTCGACGGCATTGATGGTCAGTTGAACGCGGTCGAGGTTGTCGACGGGGGCGTCAGTCAGGCCGAGGCTGACCTGGCCGGTGGCCTGCCCACCGCTACTGCCGCCACAGGCGGCGAGGCCCAGCAGGGCACTGGTCAAAAGCAAGGTCCGGAAGCGTACCATGATGCGAAACTCCGTTGGGTGATATGAAGTGAAGTAAAGGTCGTTCACAAGAGCCTAGTGCTGAGCGCGGGGGAGGTGTGTGCCTGAGCGCACGACTTTGCAAAAGTTAACCTATAGCTAATGGCTATCAAAAATATAAGATCAATTGCCTGCTTGCTCGGTACGGAGTGTGCCAATATACAGCTGAGAATCAATTTCATCTGGAGACGGCAATGATCAAGACAGCCAGCTTTGGTGTCATGCACATCACGGTCGCTTTCCTTGTGGTGTGGGCCATGACAGGCGACTGGATGATTGGCGGGGCAGTGGCCCTGGTGGAGCCACTGGTGAATACCGTGGCCTATCACTTCCATGAAAAGGTCTGGTTGCGCATCCGCCACCGCAAGGGCGGCGGTGGCGATGCCGCTGGTGGAGGTGGGGCGGCGCTGGCCGCCTGACCCGGGTTCAATTGCCGCTGAAATCGACTTCGATGGTTTCGCCAGCGGTGACGGTGACATTGGTGCGGCCAGAGAAGGTGACGCCGTCGTCGCGCGCATTGGGTCGATCATCAAGTGCTCTGCAGGTGAAAGCGATTGTGTAACTACCCTCAGGGATAAATCCGAACTTATATTCATGCTGCCCGTTGTTTAATCGCACATTGGCAGTCGTGATCGGGTTCCGGCGGGGACTGGTAACGGGCTGCCCGTTGGCTCCAACGTTAATGTCACCGGGGTTGGTGATTGAACCCTGATAGAGATAAACAGCGTTACCGGCCAGTTCGTCGCCGATGGTCTCACTGGTGCAGTTGCTGTTCTGGATGAGGCTGTCGGCGACCGTCCCCTCAATCACCCCGGCGTCATTGTTGCGCACCAGTCGCAGGGTCGGGCGCAGCAGATAGAAGTTCTCGCCAGTGGGACGGATCAGGCCACGGCGCAGGTCCACATCCAGGGTAAAGCGGTTTTCCCGGTTGGCGTTGATCCGGAAGGGCGTATCCAGTTGCAGGAAGCGCGTGCTGTTGCCCGGGGCGCTCGTGCCCAGGCGCAAGGGAAAGGTGCCGCCGCTGCCGATGCGTTCCCGCACTTCACTGTCGCCATTTCGTTCGGAAATCAGCAGCCGGATCCATTCGTAGTCCCCCGAGCGCACGTCATCCAGGGGGAACAGCGTTTGCGACTGGGTGCCCTGCAGGTCCAGCAGGTTATCGATGACCACCGGTGGGTCCAGCGTCAGACGCACCGTGTCGCCGCTTTCGTGGCCCAGGTGAATGGCGGTCACGGTCAGGCGCACCTGATCCACATCATCGGCCGGGGCGTCAGTGATGGCGAAGCTGGCCTCGCCCTGGCCGCGACTGCCCACTTCCAGACGGCAGCCGTCCGTGACGACGGCACCGGCAATCGAGATCAGGATAACGGACAGAAAATGCAGTGGCATGGTGATTTCTCCCTGAGCTGTACCGCAGTGTAGCGAATCGCCGGGTCGGTTCGTAGTGCGGAAAAAAGGGGATAAACTCTGTGTTTACTGCGCCGACGGGGTTGGTTAAGCTTTGACCCACTGACGGCGGCAGTGCACAGGACCATGGACTTCAAGGCCAAGCAAGATCTGAACGCGATTCGCGAAGTGGTGAATCAGGTACTGGATACCTATCAGGGACAGGACAGGAGCCTCCAGCGTTCCCAGGCCCGGGCCGAAATCCTGATTCACTCCATGGGGGTGTTTGCCCAGCGCGGCCTGCACCGGACCACCGTGCAGCACTTGCTGGATGCCGCCAATATCTCGCGCCGGACCTTCTACAAGTATTTCCGCAACAAGCTGGATGTGCTGGAAAACATCTACCGCATTTTTGTGGAGAACATGATCCTGCGCTTTCAGCAGCAGGTGAACCGTTCCAACACGGTGAAGGACATCATCCGCAACACCACCGACATCTACTTTGAATACCACGTCAGTATGGGGCCGGTGATTCGCCTGATGATGGAAGAGGCGCGCCGTTCAGGTTCGGCGCTGGCGCCGTATCGCGAGAACGGCCAGAACCTGGCGGTGGAGATCCTGGCCCGCGAAATCCATCGGCTGATCGGCCGGCAATTTGATCCGCTGGTGCTGCGCACCCTGCTGTGGAGCCTGGAAAACTACTCGATCTACCTGCTGACCGACGACCGCCTGACCGATGCCGAAGTGCGGCGCTGCAAGCG
Organism: Alcanivorax sp.; assembly: GCA_013823245.1. Classification (GTDB taxonomy): domain Bacteria; phylum Pseudomonadota; class Gammaproteobacteria; order Pseudomonadales; family Alcanivoracaceae; genus Isoalcanivorax. Next base: position 21,765 of record PNLU01000034.1, on the reverse strand, counting down.
CGTGATGACGGGCATTTCCGAGGCGGTGATTCTGGGCGAAGCGGAGCCTGACCTGCTCGGGCCCCAAGCGGAGGCGTAAGTTACGGCTCCAGAGAGGGCAAGGGCTCGCGCATGCCCGCCACCAGTACGCGCATGTAGTTGACCGCCTGCTGCTCCAGGTCACCCTGGCCGGTCAGCGACCAGGTGTAGGCGCTGCCGAAGATCAGGTCCATCATCATCTGCATGGTCTCCCTGGGCGACAGGGCCACGAAATAACCGTCCTTGCGCAGCTCGCCAAAGAAGACTTCCGCCACCGGCATGTTCTGCTCCAGCAACGCCAGATGGCGGCGCTGTATCTCACCGGCAAATTCGCCGGCCTCCTGCACCAGTACCCGGGTAAATGCCTGATTGGCACCGATGAAGCGGGCCACGGCGCGGCAGGCGTTTTCCAGGCGTTGCAGCGGCTGGCCTTCGCTGAGCAGGTGGCGCAGGGCGAGATCGCGGACCTGATTCAGGTTCTCCTCGACGATCACCATCAGCAACTGCTCCTTGGATTCAAAGAAGCGATAGATGGTGGCCTTGCCGACGCCGGCAGTGCGGGCAATGGTGGTGACTTCAGCCGCCCGGAAGCCTTCGCGGGCGAAGACTTCTCGGGCGGCGGCCAGTATCCGTTCGCGGCGAGGGTCCTGATCCGGGCTCATGCGGTGACTCCTTCCATATCCATGTCACAGATACTTGATCTTTTCCACCTGCTCCTCAAGGCGAGCCAGCGCGGAGCGCAGCTCTGTGGCCTTGGCGCGTTCCTTGTCGACCACTGCAACCGGCGCCTTGTCGACAAACGCCGGATTTTTCAGCTTGCCCTCGGCGCGGGTCACGTCGGCGCGCAGCTTGTCGACCTCGCGGCCGAGGCGGGCCAGTTCCTGCTCCTTGTCGATCAGGCCTGCCATGGGCACCAGCAACTCCATCCGACCCACCAGCTGAGTCGCCGACGGCGGTGCGGAATCTTCCGGCTTCAGCAGGGTAATGGACGACAGGCGCGCCAGCTTGCTCAGGAAGCCGCGATTCTCTTCCAGGCGCTGCTTGTCGGCGTCGTCGCCATTGTGCAGAAACACATCCAGCGGTTTGCCGGGCGGAATGTTCATTTCGCCGCGAATATTGCGCACAGCGGTGATGATCGCCTTGATCCAGGCAATATCTGTTTCGGCGGCGCTGTCCAGACGCTGCTCGTCCGCCTCCGGGTAGGGTTGCAGCATGATGCTGCTGTCCGCCGTCAGTCCTTCCACACCGGCCAGAGGCGCGATGCGCTGCCAGATTTCCTCGGTGATGAACGGCATGAACGGGTGCGCCATGCGCAGCAGGGCTTCCAGAACCCGCAGCAAGGTACGGCGCGTGCCGCGTTTGCGCGCCTCACTGTAATCGTCGCCATACAGCACCGGCTTGGACAGCTCCAGATACCAGTCGCAGTACTCGTTCCAGATAAACTCGTAGGCTGCGTGGGACGCCTGGTCGAAGCGGAAATTGTCCAGTGCGTCGCGCACCTCGGTTTCGCAGCGCTGCAGGGCGGAAATAATCCAGCGATCGGCCAGGCCCAGTTCAACCTCGCCGTCAAGGCCGCAGTCCTGATCTTCCGTATTCATGACCACGTAGCGGGCAGCGTTCCAGATCTTGTTGCAGAAATTACGGAAGCCTTCGATACGTCCCATGTCCCACTTGATATCGCGGCCGGTGGCGGCCAGCGACAGGAAGGTGAAACGCAGGGCATCGGTGCCGTAGGCGGCAATGCCGTCCGGAAATTCCTTGCGGGTCTGTTTCTCGATCCGCGCCGCCATCTGCGGCTGCATCAGACCGCCGGTGCGTTTGGCCACCAGATCATCCAGGCTGATCCCGTCGATCAGGTCCAGCGGGTCCAGCACATTGCCCTTGGACTTGGACATCTTGTGGCCTTCGGCATCACGCACCAGACCGTGCACATAGACGGTCCTGAAAGGCACTTCACCCCGGAACTTCAGTGTCATCATGATCATCCGGGCCACCCAGAAGAAAATGATGTCGAAGCCGGTGACCAGCACGTTGCTGGGATGGAAGGTCTTCAGCTCCGGTGTGTCGTCCGGCCAGCCCAGCGTCGAGAAGGTCCACAGGGCAGAGCTGAACCAGGTGTCGAGCACATCGTTGTCCTGGGTCAGCGGCGTGTCGCCCAGAGCATGTTTGTCACGCACTTCGGCTTCGCTGCGGCCCACGTAGATGTTGCCTGCCTCGTCGTACCAGGCCGGGATGCGGTGACCCCACCACAGCTGTCGGGAAATACACCAGTCCTGCAGATCACGCATCCACGAGAAATACATGTTCTCGTATTGTTTCGGCACGAACTGGATGCTGCCGTTTTCCACCGCCTCGATGGCCGGTTTCGCCAGGCTCTCGACGGCGACGAACCATTGATCGGTCAGGTAGGGCTCGATCACCACGCCGGAGCGGTCGCCACGGGGCACCATCAGCTTGTGATCGTTGACCTTTTCCAGCAGTCCGAGGGCGTCCAGGTCGCTGACGATCTGCTTGCGGGCGGCATAGCGATCCATGCCGCGATAGGCCTCGGGTGCTTCGTCATTGATACAGGCGTCGATGGTCAGGATATTGATCATCGGCAGGTTATGACGTTTGCCGACCTCGTAGTCATTGAAGTCATGCGCCGGGGTGATCTTGACGCAGCCGGAGCCGAAGTCCGGGTCCACGTAATCGTCGGCAATAATCGGGATATCCCGCTCCGCCAGCGGCAGGCGCACGGTCTTGCCGATCATGTCCTGGTAGCGCGGATCTTCCGGGTGCACCGCCACGGCCGTGTCGCCGAGCATGGTTTCCGGTCGCGTGGTGGCGACCACGAGGTGCCCGGAGCCGTCGGTAAGCGGGTAGCGGAAGTGCCACATGTGGCCCTGTTCTTCGTGGTTCTCCACTTCCAGATCAGAGATCGCGGTGTGCAGGGTCGGATCCCAGTTCACCAGACGTTTGCCGCGATAGATCAGGCCCTCTTCGTGCAGGCGCACGAAGGCTTCCTGAACAGCGCGCGACAGGCCTTCGTCCATGGTGAAGCGCTCGCGTGACCAGTCCAGCGATGAGCCCAGGCGGCGCAGCTGGCCGGTAATGGTGCCACCTGATTCGGCTTTCCATTCCCAGATGCGTTCGATAAAAGCGTCGCGGCCCAGGTCGTGGCGGCTGCTGCCTTCTGCGGCGAGTTTGCGCTCCACCACCATCTGTGTGGCGATGCCCGCGTGATCGGTACCCGGTTGCCACAGGGTGTTGCGGCCCTGCATGCGCCGATAGCGAATCAGCGTGTCCATCACCGCGTTGTTGAATCCGTGCCCCATGTGCAGGGAGCCGGTGACGTTCGGCGGCGGGATCATGATGCTGTAGGGCTCGCCTTCGCCGCGCGGGGCGAAGTGGCCAGCGTCTTCCCAGCGCTGATACCAGCGGGTCTCGATAGCGTCGGGTTGGTAGGTTTTATCCATGGTGTGAGGCGTGCCAGCTTTGCTCAACGGAAGCCGGCGATTATACAGGGATACGCCTCAGGCGTCGTCCTTGCCCCGTGTGCCCTTGCCCTGTAGCTGGCGTGTCAGGTGATCGCGCAATTCGCGTTCGATACGCGGCAGCCAGACAGCCAGTATCTCGTCCACCGCTGCGCGCACGTCGCTGTCCGACGGCGTTGCCAGTGAGGCCGGTGGCGACACAGGCGGGCGCAGGCTTTCCGGTGTATGGGCGCGATGCTGGGCCAGACGCTCCATGGTCTGGCGGGGCAGGAAGGGGTTTTCCCGCTCGACCAGCGCCTGATGCACGGGAGCGGGTGCCGGGCGTTCGGCGACGGTAGCTCGGCTGGTGCTCGCCGACGGGCGTGCCGGCGCGAGTGGTCGGGCTGTTGTGGTGGATGGGGTGGTGGATGGGGCAGGGGCGTCCGTCGGCTCCGGTTCGAGCAAAGGTATATCCAGCCCGTCGCCGAGCAGGGACCGAATGTCGTCCAGCTCGTCCAGCAACGGCAGATCCGAAGGTGGAAAGCGGTTTTCCCTGCTCATGTGATGACCTGTATTGGTAGATGCCCTGTCAATATTGTGAGCGGGAAGGTGGCGGCGCGGCAAGCTGGCCCCTTTTGCGCCGCCAAGCAGGTCACATTTTCGCCAGAGTCTTACATGGTCTTACAGGCGGTGGTCCGTCACCGGGTAGCCGCGGTCCCGGTAGAACGCCCAGCGTGCGCGGCCCTGCCGACGCAATTGCGTGTCGCCGCAGATCATCTCCGCGACGCGGCTGAAACGGGCGTAGAAATCCGGCACCTCGTCAGCCAGATTGATCAGTACATCATGGTGGTCACCGGGGTGATCACCATGACCCAGCACCACCGGGCTGGCGCTGGCGGCGGCGGTGCCCAACAGGGCGTGGGGCAGGAAGCTCGCCGCCGGTTCGGCCCAGAAGCGCGCGTCCAGGGCCTCGGCCTCTGAGGCCGAAGCGGTATGAATATAGGCCTGGCGCTGCTGCCGCCAGGCTTTCTCCGCAATGCGCCAGGCCAGGCTGGCGCGCACCCCGGGGGTCTCGGTGATATAGAACAGGACCTCGGTCACTGGCCTGCCAGATTCATCAGGTAACGGGTCAGCATCGGCACCGGGCGGCCGGTTGCCCCTTTCTGCTTGCCACCGCTGATCCAGGCGGTTCCGGCGATGTCCAGGTGAGCCCAGCGGACGTCGCGGGTGAAGCGGGACAGGAAGCAGGCCGCAGTGATTGATCCGGCCTTGGGCCCACCGATGTTGGCCATGTCGGCAAACGGGCTGTCCAGCTGTTCCTGATAGTCATCCCACAGCGGCATCGGCCAGCCCCGGTCGCCGCACTCGTCGCCCGCCACCAGCAGTGCCTGTGCCAGTTCGGCATCGTTCGCATAAACCGCCTGGGCGTGAGCACCCAGCGCCACCACGCACGCGCCGGTCAGGGTGGCGATATCCACCACCGCGCTGGGCTGGTACTTCTGTTGCACGTAAGTCAGGGCATCGCACAGCACCAGGCGTCCCTCGGCATCGGTGTTGAGAATTTCCACGGTCTGGCCAGACAGGGTGCGTACGATGTCCCCGGGGCGCGACGCGCGGCCGTCCGGCATGTTTTCCGCCGCAACGACCACGGCCACCAGGTGAATGGGCAGGCCCAGCTCGCACACGGCCTTGACGGTGCCGAACACACTGGCGGCGCCGCACATGTCGTATTTCATTTCATCCATGCTGGCGCCGGGCTTCAGGGAAATGCCGCCGGTATCGAAGGTGATGCCCTTGCCCACCAGGGCCACCGGATCACCCTTGCTGCCCTGGTACTCGAAAATCATGATCTGGCCTTCGCGCTCACTGCCGCGCGCCACGGAGCAGAAGGCCCCCATGCCGAGCTTCTCGGCCTGCTTTTCGCTGATGGTTTTCAGTTTCAGGGCCGGGTACGCCGCCGCCAGGGCCTTGGCCTGCTCCACCAGATAATCCGGATGGCAGACGTTGGGCGGGCAGTTGCCCAGATCCTTGGCCAGCGCCATGCCAGCGGCAATAGCAGTACCGGCGGCCACGGCTTTCTTTGCCTGTGCGGCAGGCACGTCGCTCAGAAAAGTGAAGCGCTTCAGTGACGGCGCCGGGCCCGCCTCGCTGCGATAGCTGTCATAGCGATACGCGGCGTCGGCTACCCCACGCGCAGCCTCACGCAGCACGGCGCTGCCGTCCTGATCTTTCACTTCGATGTTGCCCAGCAGCCAGGCGGCGCTCCGGGCGCCGGTGGCGGTGACGCCCTTGGCGGCGGCGCCAGCCAGTTGCAGAAAGGCCACCACACTCAGCGGGGCGTCGCTGCCCGTGCCCACCAGCAGCAGGCGGCGTGCGGCCAGCCCGGCCGGCTTGTGCAACAGCAGGGTCTGGTGCTTGCTGCCCTTGAAGTCGCCGTCCTTGACGCAGTCGCTGATCAGGGCACGGGTTTCCTCGGGCAGCGCTGCGGGCAGGGTGTCGGCGCCCTTGTTCAGGGTAACCACCAGGCAGTCCACTTTCAGTGGTGCGGGCTGTTTGCTGCTGACCGTGTAGTCCATGGATGCTCCGTATGTAAACAGGCGGGAAGGAATGCCGTCGATCCTAGCAGATCACACTGACAACGGCATGTGCCTGAGGCGCCGGACAAGGTTACAATGCGCGCTGGCAGGATTTCAGGACGCCCCTTGATTCTTTACCGCTACATCAACAGGCAGTTGTTCATGACCACCGTGGTCGTCACCTTTGTGCTGGTGATGGTGCTGGTGAGCGGCCGCTTCATTCGCTACCTGGCGTCGGCGGCGGTGGGCGATATTGATGTGAACGCGCTGTTCCTGGTGATGGCGTTCCGGCTGCCGGAATTCATGCAGATGATCCTGCCGCTGTCGCTGTTTATCGGCGTGCTGCTGGTGCTGGGCCGCATGTATGCGGAAAACGAAATGGTTGTACTGCGGGCCTGCGGCGTCAGCCAGCAACGGCTGATCCGGGCCATGGCGGCGCCGCTGGCCGTGACCACCCTGGTGATCGGTTTCTTCTCGCTCTACGTGACCCCCATGGCCGACGGCGAAGTCACCCGCATTTTTGAAGAGCAGCGCGGCCGCTCGGTGCTGGAGCTGCTGACGCCCGGGCGCTTTCACGTGCGCGGCTCCGGCAATACCTATCAGGCCACTTACGCCGAAGGCATGGACCGTGACGAAGGGGTGCTGGAGCGAGTATTCATCTCCGATTTCCGCACCGCTGATGACGATGGCCAGAGCGAGATGCTGACGGTCTGGGCGGAAACCGGTCGCCTGATCCAGTACGAGGGCATGACCTACCTTGAACTGCTGGAGGGGCATCAGTACAGCGGCCAGCCGGGTGACGGCGATTTTCGCCGGGTGCTGTTCGAACGTGCCCTGGTGCGGGTGGGTGAGGAACGCAGCATGCCGCGCCCGCCGGCGATCCGTGCCCAGAGCACCGATGCCTTGCTGGCGCGCATTGATGAGCCTGAAGCCTATGCCGAACTGCAATGGCGCATCGCGCTGGTGTTGCTGGTGCCGGTGATGACCATTGCGGCGATTCCGCTGGCGCGCGTCAATCCGCGCCAGGGGCGGTTCGGCAAGCTGATTCCGGCGGTGCTGGTCTATCTGTTCTATGTGGGCCTGATTATGGTGGTGCGTGGCTGGGTGGAGGACACCCCGACCGCCGAGCGGCCCTTCTGGTACCACACCGGCTGGGTGCATCTGATGGCCATCCTGCTGGTCGCCAGCCTGTACCTGTGGCCGGTTATGCGGGCGCGCGCGAAGGGGGTTTCCAGCGGATGAAACTGGTTCGACGCTACCTCTGGAATGCGGTGATGCTGCCATCACTGGCGGTGCTGGGTATCCTGCTGGCGCTGGATGGTCTGTTCGGCTTTATCGACGAGCTGGGCAGTTTGCGCGCCGATTACCAGGTGATGCAGGCGCTGCAATATGTGGTCACCACCATGCCCGGTACGGCGCACGAATTCCTGCCGATGGCGGTCCTGCTGGGCACGCTGCTGGGGTTGGGGGTGCTGGCCAGCAGTGGTGAGTTGACCATTGTGCGCGGGGCGGGTCTGTCACCCCGGCGGATCAGCTGGCTGGTGATACGTCCGGCCATCCTGCTGCTGATGATCGGCATGCTGGTGGGGGAATACGTGGTGCCCTGGACCGAGCGCGTGGCGGAGAGCCGGCGCGCGATTGCCGAACGCGGCGAGGACATTACCTTCCGGTCACGGTCCGGTTTCTGGCACCGGGAAGGCAGTGAATTCATTCATATCAGCGCCGTGCAGTCGAACGTGCTGCACGGGGTGACCCGCTACCGGTTTCACGATGACCGGGCGCTGGCGGAAACCCAGTTTATTCGCCGTGGCGAATACCGTGACGGGCGCTGGCACACGCAGGATGTCGTGGGCACGCGCCTTTACGACGAACGTACCGAGCCCTATGCCCGCGACGAGGATGTGTGGGAGTCGGAACTGACGCCTGACTTGCTGTCCATTATCGTCCTGGACCCGGACAGCCTGGCGCTGGTGAAGATCTGGGAATACGCCAGCTATTTGCGCCGCCAGGGTCTGGAGGCGGGGGAGTATCTGCTGTCGTTCTGGCAAAAGCTGCTGATGCCGTTTGCCACCCTGGGTATGATCCTGATCGCCGTGTCCTTCATCTTTGGCCCGCTGCGCGAAGTGAGCATGGGTCTGCGCCTGACCACCGGCATCATCGCTGGCATGGTGTTCCATTATGGCCAGCAATTCATTGGCCATGTCTCGTTGATCTTCAATATGCCGCCGTTGCTGGCGGCGCTGGTGCCAGCGGCGGTCTGCCTGTTCACCGGCATCTGGTTGCTGGGCCGGATCCGCTAGATGCCTGCACTGCGTGTCTTACTTGCGCGCTTTGGGCGGTTTCGGCAGCGTCAGGGTGCAGGTGCCGGACAACCGGTCGTGCAGTGTCTGGCGGGGTGGGAACAGGGCCAGCAGGTAACCGGCGCCCAGGGTGATCCAGGTCAGCAGGCCCGCAGAAAATCGTAACAGGGTGTGTTTCAGGCGCAGTGATTCGCCGCCCACAGCCTGCACCTGAATACGCCAGGCGCGCATCCCCAAGGTCTGTCCCCCGTGCAGCCAGAACCAGGCATAGAAGGCCCAGATCTCCAGCAGCAGTATCGGCAGCAGTACCCCCTGCAGGACCCATTGCGGCGGCCGCTCGATGCCGCCGCGGTCCTCCATCGGCAGGCCCAGTGTGTTGTACAGCGTGATCAGCAGCCCGGTAGTGATCATGACCAGGGCGATCAGCAGCAGCAGGTCATAGCCCAGTGCCGCGAAACGACGCCACAACGGGGCGGGGGGTAGCGGTGTCATGAAACCTCACCGTTTGTCAAATGAGCCAAATGGGCGGGCAGTCTCCCGTGTTTTGCGCTGATTGACAATATGCGGCATGCTTGGGTCCACGTTCTGACTGTCAGGTCAACATGCTGAAGCGCTACCCCTTCGATCTGACAGCGTGAAGATTGCGCGGCCCCGTTGGCTGCGATAACAACAACCGAATACGGGACATGTTTGATGGATGTGCTGCAGCTTCTGGTCAGCGGCATCGCTAACGGCTGTATCTACGGTCTGCTGGCGTTGGGATTTGTGCTGATCTACAAGGCATCGGAAGCGGTCAACTTCGCCCAGGGCGACATGCTCATGCTCGGGGCGTTCCTCGGAATCACCTTTATAAACACCGGCTATGCGGACATGCCGTTCCTGCTGGGGCTGGTCTGTGCGGCGCTGCTGCTCGGCGTGTTCGGCTACCTGCTGGAGCGTTTCGTACTGCGCGGCATCTTCGGCCAGCCCCAGTTCGCCATGGTGATCCTGACCATCGCGCTCGGCTTCCTGATGCGTTTCTTTGCCGGTACCGTCTGGGGCCACAACCCGATGTCGCTGGAGACCCCCTTCACGGGGCAGGTCTTGCGATTCGGTGGCCTGATCATTCCGATGGTTGATGCGGTCATCATCGGGGCCACGGTGCTGCTGACCACGGTGTTGTACTTCTTCTTCGCTCGCACCCGGTTGGGCGTGGCCATGCAGGCGAGCAGCCAGAACCAGATGGCGGCCTACTACATGGGCATTCCGGTGAAGCGGGTCAACGCCATTGTCTGGGCGCTGGCCGGGGTGGTGGCCGCGATTGCCGGGGTGCTGTTCGCGGCCAAGGGGGCGGTTGAGCCCTCGGTGGGGCTGCTGTTCGGTATCAAGGCCTTCGCGGCGGCGGTGATCGGCGGGCTGGGCTCCTTGCCCGGCGCCCTGGTGGGCGGCCTCCTGGTGGGCATCGTCGAGCCCTTCGCCGGGCGTTATCTGCCCAGCGGCTTCGGGCAGGTGGCGCCTTATGTATTGATGCTGGCGGTGCTGATCCTGCGTCCGGGCGGTCTGTTCGCCCAGGTCAGCCAGAAAAAAGTATAAGGCGGGGGCGCGATCAATGAGAGTGCAGTTCAAGAGCAGTTACGACGAAGACATCAACCTGTTTCAGGATAACCGCCACCGTATCCAGTACGGCATTTTGCTGCTGCTGGCCCTGGCAGCCCCGTTTGTGCTATCGGAGTATTTTGTCGGTGAATTGACCCAGATCGCCATCTGGTCACTGGCCGGTCTGGGGCTGATGCTTCTGATTGGCCACACCGGTCAGGTCAGTCTGGGTCATGCCGCCTTCATGGCCATTGGTGCCTTTGCCAACATTGCGCTGATGACGCGTGGCTGGCCGTTTATACCGGCACTGATTGCGAGTGCTGTGATCACTGGGGTGGCGGGTGCCGTGCTGGCACGACCGCTGCTGCGCATGACAGGTATCTACCTGGCCATCGCAACGCTGGCGCTGAGCGTGATCATCGAAGACATCGCCATTATCGCCGAGCCGGTTACTGGCGGCGTAAGCGGGGTGTTCGCGCCGATCATCGAGCTGTTCGGCTACGAGATCGACCGCTACGGCACCCCCACCACGTTCTATTACCTGTGCCTGGCGGTGTTGCTGCTGGTGACCCTGATGTACGCCAACCTGCTGCGCTCGCCCTCGGGCCGGGCTTTCCTGGCGGTGCGTGACAGCGAGGTATCGGCCCGGGCGCTGGGGGTGAATGTGGCCAATACCAAGACGCTGGCGTTCACGCTATCCTGTGCCATTACCGGCCTGGCGGGTGCCCTTTATGCCCATATGGTGCAGGTGGTGAACTACGAGAGCTTCCTGATCCTGATCTCTATCACGCTGCTGTTGCAGGTGGTGGTAGGGGGGCTGGGTTCCATGCACGGCGCCTTCTTCGGCGCCATCGTGGTGGTCGTGCTGCCGCAGCTGATTGCCACACTGCGTGATCTGGTCAACGACTACACGCGGATTTCCCTGGCCAACTACCCCGGCATGGACATGGCGGCCTTCGCCCTGATCATTCTGATCATGGTGATTTATGAGCCCCGCGGGCTGTATGGCATCTGGCTGAAGGTGCGCACCTGGTTCCAGCTGTTTCCGCTGTACCGCAAGGGCATGTTCCGCCGCTCCCGTACTTACCTGAAAACGGAGCGTATGCGATGAGCCTGCTTCAAGTAGAGAACCTGTCCATCGCGTTCGGTGGCGTCAAGGCCGTGGACGGCGTCAGCTTCAGCGTCGAGGAGGGTGAGGTGTTTACCATCGTCGGCCCGAACGGCGCGGGCAAGTCCACCATTTTCAATCTTATCAGTCGGCTGTATGAACCCACCGGCGGTCGCATCCTCTTTGATGGGCAGGACATCACCGGCCTGCCTGCGCACAAGATTGCGCCGCTGGGCATTGCCCGGACCTTCCAGAACATCGAACTGTTCGATCACTCCACCGTGTTGCAGAACCTGCTGATGGGGCGGCATGTGCGGCGCAAGACCCTGTGGATTGAGGACATGTTGTTCCTGCCACGGGTGCGCCGCGCAGAGCGTGAGCATCGTCGTCAGGTGGAGGAAGTGATCGACTTCCTGGGGCTGGCAGCCTATCGCGACAAACTGATTGCCGGGCTGCCCTACGGTGTGCGCAAGGTGGTCGAGATTGCCCGCGCGCTGTCCTCCGGCCCGCGCCTGATCCTGCTGGACGAACCGGCGTCGGGACTGAGCGTGGAAGAAACCAGGGACATGGCCTGGTGGATCGAGGACATGCAGAAAGATCTGGGGCTGACCATCCTGATGGTAGAACACGACATGAGTCTGGTATCTCGCGTTTCTGATCGCGTGCTGGCGGTGGCCGAAGGCAAGCCGCTGGCGCTGGGGACGTCCGCCGAAGTGCAGGCCGACCCGCGCGTGATCGAGGCTTACCTGGGTGCGGAGGAGACGGCATGACGACAACGCTGGAAGTCCGCAACCTGGAAGCTTTCTATGGTCCGGTGATGGCCCTGCGCGGGGTATCGCTGTCGGTGCCGGAAGGCAAGATCGTGACGATCCTGGGTTCCAACGGCGCAGGCAAGACCACGCTGATGAAAACCGTGTCCGGCTCCCTGGCACCGCGCAAGGGTACGGTGACCTTCCATGGTGAGCAGATCGGTGGCAGCGAGCCGGATGTGCTGGTGCGCAAGGGCATTGCCCATGTGCCGGAAGGGCGTGAGGTATTTCCGTTCCTGTCGGTGGCCGAGAACCTGGCCATGGGCGCCTACACGCGCCGCGACAAGGCGGGCGTCGCGTCGGATATTGAAATGGTCTATGACTATTTTCCGGTGCTGCGCGAACGCCGCCATCAGCCGGCGGGCACCCTGTCCGGTGGCCAGCAGCAGATGCTGGCGATCGGACGCGGGTTGATGTCGCGGCCGCGACTGATGTTGCTGGACGAGCCGTCCCTGGGGCTGTCACCGCTGCTGGTGAAGGAAATCTTCGCCATCATCCGGCGGCTGAATCGGGAGCAGGGCGTGACCATGTTGCTGGTGGAGCAGAACGCCCGCGTGGCTCTGCAAGCCGCCGATCATGGTTATGTGTTGGAAACCGGCCGTATCGTGATGGACGGCTCGGCGGAAAAGCTGCTCGCGTCGGAAGACATCCGTGAGTTTTATCTTGGCCAGTCAGCCGATAGCGGCCGACCGGAAAAACGCTGGAAACGCAAGAAGACCTGGCGCTGATGAATATAAAAAACGACACCACAATCGAGGTCGATGGCTGCGACACCATGGCCAAGCTCTGGCGCAAGAAGTGCCTGGAGCGTGGTCAGCGTATCGCTCATCGGGAAAAACACCTGGGCATCTGGCAGGCCAGTACCTGGCAGGACTATTACGAGCGCGCCCGCGCGATCGGTGTGGGCCTGCTCGCGCTGGGCCTGGAGCGTGGCCAGCCGGTTTCGATCCTCAGCGAAGACAACAAGGAATGGTTGTACTGTGACATGGGGATTGCCGGAGCGGGCGGCATTCCCAATGGCGTCTACACCACGGACAGTGCTGAGCAACTGGCCTACCTGATCAACGATTCCGGGTCTGCCTTCCTGTTTGTCGAAAACGACGAGCAACTGGACAAGTACCTGCAGGTGCGTGATCAGGTGCCGACCCTGAAAAAGGTCATCGTGTTCGATCGCAAGGGGTTGCGTGATTTCGACGACCCCATGGTGATGTTCATCGATGACCTCTATGCCCTGGGCAACCATCAGGCAGATGCCGAGGCGCGATTCAGTGCTGCCATCGAGGCCAGTCAGCCGGATGATATTCGCATGCTGATCTATACCTCGGGCACGACGGGTGCGCCGAAGGGCGCCATGATCAGCCACCGGAATATCCTCTTCCAGTTGCAGGCCACCGAGAAAATGCTCGGCATTAACGACAATGACGAGCAGCTTTGCTTCCTGCCGCTGTGTCATATTCTGGAGCGTCTGGTGTCGGTGGAGGTGCCGACCTATATGGGCTCCACGGTGAACTTTGCCGAAAGCCCGGAAACGGTCTTCGACAACCTGCGGGAAGTGTCGCCGCATACCTTTACCGCCGTGCCGCGCCTGTGGGAAAAGATCTACAGTGCGCTGATCAACCAGCGTAATGAAGCCACCCGGCTGGGCCAGTGGGCCTTTGATCGTGCCATTGCTGCGGGTATGGCATACCGGGCGGCCAAGACGCCATCGTTCATGGAGCGGTTGCGATACGGTCTGTGGGACCTGCTGGTGCTGCGCAATGTACGCGAGATGATTGGCATGGCGAACATTCGTCGCGCCACCACCGGCGCCGCCCCCATTGCGCCCGACCTGATCCGCTGGTTCGACGCCCTGGGCGTGCCGCTGTTCGAGGGTTACGGCATGACCGAAAGTACCGGCGTGATTTCCCTGAACACCGAAGAGCGCCACCAGGTGGGCACGGTGGGGCATCTGCTGCCGGGCACCGAGCTGCGAATCTCCGAGCAGGGGGAAGTGCTGGTGCGCGGTGGTCATGTGTTTGCCGGCTACTGGCGCAAGCCGGAAAAGACCGCCGAGGATATCCGCGACGGCTGGCTGCACACCGGTGATATGGGCCGCTACGAAGATGGCATGCTGACCATCACCGGCCGGATCAAGGACATCATCATCACAGCGGGTGGCAAGAACATCACTCCTGCCGAGATCGAGAGCAAGCTCAAGTTCTCGCCGTATATTTCTGATGCAGTGGTGATCGGTGATCAGCGCAAGTATCTGACCTGCCTGATCATGATTGACCAGGAGAATGTCGAGAAATATGCCCAGGCCCGCCAGGTGCCGTTTTCCGACTTCGCCTCGCTGTGCCGGGCGAAAGAGGTGGTGGATCTGGTGGACGGCATTGTGCGCGAGGCCAACAAGTCCTTCGCTCAGGTGGAGCAGATCAAGTATTTCCGCTTGATTGATGTATTGCTCACCGCCGAGGATGAAGAACTGACGGCCACCATGAAGCTCAAGCGCTCCTTTGTAGAGAAGAAACACAAGGCCCTGATTGACGATATGTACTGAGTGACGCGGCCCGACCGGTCGCAGGAGAGAGACGATGAAACGTGTACTCATAGGGCTTCTGGCCCTGGCGGCAGCTTCAGCGGTATCGGCCCAGCGTGGCGTTACCGACGATGAAATCGTGGTAGGTGGCATACACGATCTGTCCGGCGTGTTCTCGGCGTTTTCCGTGCCCGCGGTGCGTGCTGCCCAGCAATACTTTGCTGAGGTGAATGCCGAGGGTGGTGTGCATGGCCGCCACATTCGCTACATCGTGGAAGATCATGGTTACCAGGTGCCGCGTGCGGTGCAGGCCTCGAACAAGCTGGTCAACCGTGACCTTGTGTTCGCCATGCTGATGAACCTGGGTACGCCGCATAACCTGGCCGCGTTCCGCGTCATGGACCGCCAGGATGTGCCGAACCTGTTCCCGTTGACGCTGTCGCGGCAGATGCAGGAAGAGGGCGCCTTCAATCGCCGCTTCGTCTACTCGTCCAGCTATTACCACCAGGTGCGTACGGCACTGGAGTGGATGGCCGAAGAGAAGGGCATTGAGCGTCTGTGCATCATGTATATCCCGTCTGACTTCGGTGAGGAAGTGCATCAGGCCAGCAAGGATGTGGCAGAGAGCACCAACATGAGCCTGTTGGCGGCGACCTCGCATCGTCCGGACGAGAGCGACTTCTCCGGCACGCTGTCGCGCCTGCGTTCTCGCAACTGCGAACTGGTGGTGCTGGCGGTAGCCATTCGTCCGATCATTTCCGTGATGGCCACGGCACGTGACATGGGCTGGAATGACGTCAAGTTCATGGTCTCCCCTGCGGGCTTCCATTCAGCGGTGGCCGCTGCCCCGGGCGGTGTGACCGAAGGTCTGTATGGCCCGGCAGCCGGTGAGGACATCTACAGCCGTATTGAGGAGCCGGAAGTGGCCGAGTGGGTGGAAGCCTACCGCCGGGCGCACGGTGAGCAGCCCAATACCGGCGCCGCGCTGGGCCGGACCATTGCTGAGGTATTTGTGCGCGGCCTGGAAGCCGCAGGGCGCGACCTGACGGTGGATTCGCTGGTGGCGGCTATGGAAACGCTGGATTACGAAGATCCGATCTCCGGCGCGCGGGTGACCATGAGTGCTGACAACCATGAGGCGATCAGCGGCGTATACGTATCGCAGGTCCAGAATGGTGTCTGGAATCTGGTCGAGGTGCTGGAGCAGCGCTGAGGCGGCTGATCCTGCAATAAACAAAAAAGGGGCGGCCCTGTTGGCCGCCCCTTTTCTTTGTATATGGTACCAGAGGCCGGACTCGAACCGGCACGGGTTTTACCCCAACGGATTTTGAATCCGTCGTGTCTACCAATTTCACCACTCTGGCACGGGCGGGCAGTATACCAAGACTGTCGCCACAGGGAAGCCGTAACTGGCAGTTGCCGGGGATGACCGGTATCCTTGCGGTCCCGTTTGACGCACGTGCCGGTAAAGTACGATGCAAGTTGCTGATTTTGATTTTCATCTGCCGGAGCACCTGATTGCCCGGCGTCCCACCCCGGAACGGCCCGGTTCACGCCTGCTGACCCTCACCCGTGAGGGGCTGGCCCACCGTCGTTTCCCGGACCTGCTGACCCTGCTGCGCCCCGGTGACCTGCTGGTGTTCAACGATACCCGGGTGATTCCGGCGCGCCTGTTTGGCCACAAGGCCAGCGGTGGGCGTATCGAGGTGCTGGTGGAGCGGTTGCTGGACACGCACCGGGCGCTGGCCCATGTGCGCGCCTCCAAGGCGCCCAAACCGGGCACCCGCCTGCTGTTTGATGAGGGCATCAGTGCCACCATGGTGGCGCGCCAGGGCGAGTTGTTCGAGCTGCTGTTCGATGGCAGCGATGACCTGCTGACGGTGCTGGATCGCATCGGCCATATGCCGCTACCGCCTTATATAGATCGTCCGGACGATGAGCAGGACCTGAGCCGTTACCAGACGGTATATGCCCGCCACCCCGGTGCCGTGGCGGCGCCCACGGCCGGGCTGCACTTTGATGAGGCGCTGCTGGCGGCCCTGCGCGAGCACGGGGTGGATACGGCGTTTGTGACCCTGCATGTGGGAGCGGGCACCTTCCAGCCGGTGCGTGCCGAGGTGGTCACCGAGCATGTCATGCACAGCGAGCGTTACCAGGTGCCCGAGGCGCTGGTGGAACAGGTGGCACGCACCCGCGCGGCGGGTGGCCGAGTGGTGGCTGTAGGCACCACCTCGCTGCGGGCGCTGGAATCCGCCAGTGCGGGGGGCGCGCTGGCGGCGGGGCAGGGCGAAACGGATATCTTCATTTACCCCGGCTACCGTTTCCGCTGTGTCGATGCCCTGGTGACCAACTTCCACCTGCCGCGCTCGACCCTGCTGATGCTGGTCAGTGCGCTGGCTGGCCGCGAGCAGATTCTGGCCGCCTACGCCGAGGCCGTGGCGCAGGAGTACCGTTTCTTCAGTTATGGCGACGCCATGTTTATAGAGCGTAGAGAGGACGGCAGCTGATGTCGCGCATGACCTTTGATTTGCTGGGCGAGGACGGCGCCGCCCGTCGCGGCCGCATGACCTTTCCCCGTGGCACGGTGGAAACCCCGGCGTTCATGCCGGTGGGCACCTATGGCACCGTCAAGGCCATGCTGCCACGCGACCTGCTGGAGACCGGCGCCGAGATCTGCCTG
Source organism: Alcanivorax sp. (assembly GCA_013823245.1). GTDB lineage: Bacteria > Pseudomonadota > Gammaproteobacteria > Pseudomonadales > Alcanivoracaceae > Isoalcanivorax. Next base: position 4,726 of record PNLU01000034.1, on the reverse strand, counting down.
GGTAACACCTTTCATCTGATGCTGCGACCGGGCACCGAGATCGTCGAGGCGCACGGGTCCCTGCACGGCTTCATGCAGTGGCCGAAGCCGATCCTGACGGATTCCGGCGGCTTCCAGGTGTTCAGCCTGGGGGAGTTGCGCAAGATCACCGAGGAAGGCGTGACCTTCCGTTCGCCGGTGAACGGCGACAAGGTGTTCCTGTCGCCGGAGCGTGCCATGGAGGTGCAGCGGGCGCTGGGCAGCGACATCTGCATGATCTTTGACGAGTGCACGCCGTTCCCGGCCACTGAGCAGCAGGCGCGGGACTCGATGGAGCTGTCGCTGCGCTGGGCTGCGCGCAGCAAGGCGGCCCACCAGGGCAACGATGCGGCCTGTTTCGGCATCGTCCAGGGCGGTATGTACCCGGCGCTGCGGCGCACCTCGCTGGCGGGGCTCACGGACATCGGCTTCGACGGCTATGCCATTGGTGGCCTGTCGGTGGGGGAGCCGCAGGAAGAGATGCTGCGCATCCTCGGCGAGATCACGCCGGCTATGCCGGTGGACCGGCCGCGTTACCTGATGGGCGTGGGGCGACCCGAGGACATCGTGGAGGCGGTGCGCCGTGGCATCGACATGTTCGACTGCGTGATGCCGACCCGCAACGCCCGAAACGGCCATTTGTTCACCCGTGAAGGCGTGATCCGCATCCGCAATGCCGCCCATCGGCACGACCAGCGTCCGCTGGACGAGCATTGTGACTGCTATACCTGCCAGCATTTCAGTCGCAGTTACCTGCACCATCTGGATCGCTGCGGCGAAATGCTGGGCGCGCAGTTAGCGACCATTCACAATCTGCGCTACTACCAGCAACTGATGGCCGGATTGCGAGGGGCTATTGAAGCGGGTACATTGTCCGCCTTTGTCGATGACTTCTATCAGGCGCGGGGGCAGCAGACCCCCGCCCTGGATGATTTTCAGAACGGAGTAAACCCATGCACCTGATGACCCTGCTTGCTCGCCTGCCGGCGCGCACCCTGTTGGTACTGGCCGGTATGCTGATGGCGTCCCCGGCGTTCGCGGAAGGCGGCCCCGGCGGTGGCGGTTTCGAGCTGATCTTCATCATCGTGATGATGATCGTGTTCTATTTCTTCCTGATTCGTCCCCAGACCAAACGCGCTAAAGAGCACCGCGAACTGGTGTCGGGCCTGGCCAAGGGAGATGAAGTGGTCACCAGCGGTGGCATCCTGGGCAAGATCAACAAGGTCACGGAAGACTACGTGGTGATCGAGATCGCCAACAACCTGGAAGTGAAGGTGCAGAAGCACGCCGTCCAGGCCACGTTGCCGAAAGGCACCATCAAGTCAGTCTGATCTGCCGGAGAGTCCCATGACCCGCTACCCGCGCTGGAAATTTTTCCTGCTGGTGGCCGTGCTGGCCATTTGTGGCCTGTATGCCCTGCCCAATCTGTACCCGGACGCGCCGGCGATCCAGATCACCAGCGCCCAGGCGGGTGGTGAAGTCAGTGACCGCCAGATGGATCGGCTGTTTCGCGCCCTGGATGAGGCCGGTATCGAATACAGCGCCCCGGAGCGTGTCGGCGATTCCTGGTTGCTGCCGCTGACCGACAGCGAGGCCCAGCAACGGGCCCGCGAACTGGCCCAGGGCACGCTCGGGCGCGATGTGGTGGTGGCCCAGAATCTGGCGCCCACCACCCCCCAATGGCTGCGCCAGCTTGGCGCGAGCCCGATGAATCTGGGTCTGGATCTGCGTGGTGGGGTGCACTTCCTGTTGCAGGTGGATATGGACACCGCCATCGAGCAACGGCTGGAATCCTGGGCCAATGAGCTGCGTCTGCTGCTGCGTGACGAGAACATCCGCTACCGCGAAGTGACGTACGACGAGCGCGCCCTCACCGCGCGTTTCGACAATAGCGGCGACCTGGACGCCGCCAACCGCCGCATCCGCAATGAATTCCGCGAGTTCAGTGTCAGCCGTGACAGCGACAATAACACGCTGGTGCTGACGCTGACGTCGGACGCGATCACCGAAATTCAGGATTATGCGGTCGACCAGAACCGGACCGCGCTGAACAACCGGGTTAACGAACTGGGTGTCGCCGAGCCGGTGGTGCAACGTCAGGGCGCGGACCGGATTGTGGTGCAGTTGCCGGGCGTCCAGGACGCCAGCCAGGCGCGGCGTATTCTGGGCCGCACCGCGACACTGGAATTCCGTCTGGTGGCGGATGATGTTGACCCGCGTCGTGCCCAGTCGGGCATTGCCCCGCCGGGCACCGAAATTTTCCCGTTCAAGGGGGACGAGCGTAACCCGGTGATCCTGCGGCGTCAGAACATCGTGACCGGCGATCAGGTGACCAATGCACGCATGGGCTATGACGAAAACGGCATGCCCGAGGTCAATATCACCCTGAACTCGGCTGGCGCGCGCAACATGCAGCGGGTTACCGCCCGCAACATCAACAAGCCGATGGCGGTGCTGTTTATTGAAACGCGCACCGATATCGAAACCGTGATCAACGACGAAGGCGAGCGCGAGCAGGTGGCGACCACCACCCGTGAGTCCTACGTCATCAACGTGGCGAACATTCGTGACACGCTGGGCAGTCGTTTCCGTATCACCGGTCTCGACAGTCCGGCGGAAGCGGCCGAACTGGCCCTGCTGTTGCGTGCTGGTGGTCTGGCGGCGCCCATCTATATTGCAGAAGAGCGCACGGTCGGCCCCAGCCTGGGTGCGGACAATATCCAGGCGGGCCTGAATTCCATGGCGTTGGGCATGGTGCTGGTGCTGCTGTTCATGGTGCTGCGTTACAAGGTGTTTGGTCTGGTCGCCAATGTCGCGCTGGTGGGTAACCTGGTGATTCTGGTCGGCGTCATGTCGCTGATCCCTGGCGCCACCCTGACCCTGCCCGGTATCGCCGGGATTGTGTTGACGGTGGGTATGGCGGTGGATGCCAACGTGCTGATCTTCGAGCGCATCCGGCAGGAAATGAAATGGAATAATCAGCCGCCGTTGCAAGCGATCGAGGCGGGTTACGGGCGTGCCTTCCAGACCATTCTGGATGCCAATATCACGACCCTGATTGTGGCGGTGATCCTGTTTGCGGCCGGTACCGGTTCGGTGCAGGGCTTTGCGGTGACGTTGTTCATCGGCATTGTCAGCTCCATGTTCACGGCGATTGTCGGTACCCGGGCGATCATCGATCTGATTTACGGTGGACGTGCGCGTGCACCCACAGCATTGAGTATTTGAGCCATGGCAGTTGCGATTCCTGAAACCAATGTCGATTTCCTGCGCATCGCCAAACCGCTGGGTCTGCTCTCGGTGGTGCTGGTGGTGGTGTCGATCTTTCTGTTGGGCACCCGTGGCCTGAACTTCGGTCTCGACTTCACCGGCGGTACGGTGGTGGAAGTCGGTGCGCGCCAGGACATTTCACTGTCTGAAGTGCGCAGTGCACTGGCTGAGGGCGGCTACGGCGATGCGGTGGTGCAGCACTTTGGTTCGTCCCGCGATGTGATGGTGCGCATCCCGCCCCAGGAGACCGACGAACCCGATCAGGCAGGTCTGGAAGTGTTCGAACTGGTCGGTGCCGTGGTGCCGGAGCTGGAGCTGCGGCGCGTGGAGTTTGTCGGCCCGCAGGTGGGCGATGAGCTGCGCGATCAATCCGGTCTGGCCATGCTGATGGCACTGGGCCTGATGCTGCTGTACGTCTGGTTCCGGTTTACCAACAAGTTCGGTGTGGCCACGGTGGCGGCACTGCTGCATGACGTGGTGGTGGTGCTGGGTCTGTTCTCATTGTTCCAGTGGTCATTTGATCTGACCGTGCTGGCGGCGGTGCTCGCCCTGATCGGTTACTCGCTGAATGACTCCATCGTAGTGGCCGACCATATCCGCGATGATTTCCGCAATTCGCGCATGACCGATCCGGTGGCGATCATCAATCAGGCTCTGAACCGTACGCTGAGCCGTACCGTGGTTACCTCGTTGACCACCTTGCTGGTGCTGGTGGCGTTGTATGTGTTCGGCGGCGAGACCATGCGCGGCTTCTCCATGGCGCTGATGGCCGGCGTCGTCATTGGTACCTATTCCTCCATCTACGTGGCCAGCAACGTGCTGATGCTGATGAAGGTGAGCAAGGAAGACTTCATGGTGCCGCAGCAGGAAGAACTGGACGAGATGCCCTGACGGGCATCCTTGTCAAAAGTCCTGTTTGGCCATCCACGGGATAATGCGTTCGAAAGCGCGCTCGATATTGTCCAGTGACGTGGAATAACTGATCCGCAACGCGTTGCTGCAACTGTCGCCGAAGGTATTGCCGGCGATGGTGCAGACGCGCGTTTCCTTCAGCATCCTCAGTGCCACATTGTCACCGTCGATACCTTCCGGCAGCGACGGGAACAGATAGAAGGCGCCCTCCGGCGTATAGCCTGTCAGGTGTGGTGTTTCCGCCACCAGTTCCACCAGCCGGTCCCGGCGTCGTGTGTATTCTGTCAGCATGTTGTTGACGAAGGTCCGCTCTCCGCGCAACGCCGCCACACCTGCCCACTGGCACGGTGTATTGGCGACGGTGGTGGTGAACATGTGATAGCGCCGTAACTTGCGAATAGCGCCCTGGCTGGCGATCAACCAGCCGATGCGCATCCCCGCCATGCTGAACGTCTTGGAAAAACTCGACACCACCATCACATGATCCAGGTCGCTGCAGCAGGACAGCACGCCCGGGTATTCGCGG
>PNLU01000033.1 GCA_013823245.1 Alcanivorax sp. | reverse complement strand
GGCATGGATGCCGAACGCAAGCCTACAGGGATGTATTCACGGCGTGTCCTGAAACCCTTTACCCGCCCCCCCGAGGGCCACAACCACCCAAACCAGACAGAAATGGAACAAACCCGGAGTTAACAGCCATGAGCCGTAGTCATTCAGAGCAGTTGTTCAAGGACGCCCGCCAGTACATCCCCGGCGGCGTTAATTCCCCGGTGCGGGCCTTCAACGGCGTCGGCGGCACCCCCGTGTTCTTCCATCGCGGCGAAGGCCCCTACCTGTTTGATGAAGACGACAACCGCTACATCGACTACATCGGCTCCTGGGGCCCCCTGATTCTCGGCCACTGCGACGCCGACGTGCGCGCCCGCGTGCACGAAGCCATCGACGCCGGCATGAGTTTTGGTGCCCCCACCGCTGCCGAAGTCGCGATGGCCAAAAAGGTCTGCGAACTGGTGCCCTCCATGGAGCAGGTGCGCATGGTCAGTTCCGGCACCGAAGCCGTGATGAGCGCCATTCGCCTGGCACGCGGCCATACCGGCCGCGACCTCATCGTCAAGTTCGAAGGCTGCTACCACGGCCACGTGGACAGCCTGCTGGTGAAGGCCGGCTCCGGCGCCCTGACCCTCGGCGTGCCCAGCTCGCCCGGCGTGCCCAAAGCCGTCACCGAACACACCCTGACCCTGACCTATAACGACATGGCCAGCGTCGAGGCCTGCTTTGCCGAACACGGCGAGCGCATTGCCTGCGTGATCGTCGAGCCGGTGGCGGGCAACATGAATCTGGTGCCGCCCGTGAAAGGTTTTCTGGAATGCCTGCGCACCCAGTGCGACCAGCACGGCAGCATTCTGATTTTTGATGAAGTGATGACCGGCTTTCGTGTTGCCCTGGGCGGCGCCCAGGCGCTGTATGGCGTCACCCCGGACATGACCACCCTCGGCAAGATCATCGGCGGCGGCATGCCTGTGGGCGCCTTCGGCGGCAAGCGCGAGATCATGCAGTCACTCGCCCCGGCGGGCCCGGTGTATCAGGCGGGCACCCTGTCCGGTAATCCGGTGGCCATGGCGGCCGGTCTGGCGACACTGGAAAAAATCAGCCAGCCCGGCTTCCACGAGATGCTGGGCGCCAAGGCAGCACGACTGGTAAACGGTCTGTCAGATATCGCTCGGGAACAGGGCGTAGCGTTGAGCACGCATCAGGTGGGCGGCATGTTCGGGTTCTATTTTACCGACCAGACCCTGATCACCCGCTTCGAGCAGGTCATGGCCTGCGACCAGGAACGCTTCAAGCGCTTCTTCCACGGCATGCTGGATCGCGGCGTTTACCTGGCGCCTTCAGCCTTCGAAGCAGGCTTTGTCTCCATCGCTCACACCGATGCCGATATCGACTTCACGCTGGAGCAGGCGCGCGCGGTGCTCATGAAGGGCTGACACAGAGCGCAGTCCGGGGCGGGACGCTTTCAGGGCACTACCGCCTCGGCTTCAATCTCGATCAGCCATTCCGGCAAGGACAGCCCCTTTACGATGACCCAGGAGCTGGGCGGCGGGTTGTCGGGGAAATAATCCAGCAGCGCCTGAGCAATCGCATCCTGCTCATCACTGGCGTCCTCGGCGATGTAGATGCGCAGCATGATCACATGCGCCAGCGTGCCTTCGGCGGCAGCAAGCACCCGTGCCACATTGTCCAGTGCAGCGCGAGTCTGCGCCGCAAGACCGCCTTCCACGGTGTGTTCCTCTGCATCCACACCCACCTGGCCGGACAACATTACACGCCGGCCGCCGGGCGGCACGATCATGGCCTGGCTGAAACCGTACTGAAGACTGTTGAATACGCTATCGGGATTCAGTGTCTGGCGCATCAGGGCTCCTTACGCAATCGCTCTGCATTGTCTTGTGCGGCATCTCTACCCGCCTCATTGCCCTGCCGGTCACGGGCCTCGGCCACCAGGTCCCACAGATCGGCCTGCCATAACGGATGGTCAGGCGCTTCGCGCAGGGCGCGCAGGGCCAGGCCCTCGGCGGCGCGGGGTTCGTTCTCGGCCAGCCTCAGCTCGGCGAGTTCGCGATACAGCACGGTGGCTTCACCGCTCCGGCTGACGGACAGGGCACGCTCCAGATAACGGCCTGCAGCACTGAAATCGTTGCGCGCACGGGCCGAATCGGCCAATGCCAGCAGGCTGGCGGCGGGGGAATCTTCAGCCACCTCCACCGGTGGCAGGGGTTCCGGCGGGGCCACCGGTTGCACGCTGCACGCGCCGAGCAACAGCAACAGCCCGGCCAGCGCCGCGCGGGGCCACATCAGTTGAACATGCGCCTGAACCATCCTCGTACTCCTCCATCATTGTCACGACGTTCGCCGCAAGAGGTGCTCTGCTGCGGAATCGACGCCGTCATCATCGGGTACAGGCGCGCGTCGCGGCAGCCCTCGCCGCTGGTGCGCACACCATCCGCATCCATCCAGACCCATTCGACACCGGGCGGAGCGGTTTCCCGCAGGCTGCGCTGCGGCACCGAGGCCATCACCTGGCCCCACACTGGCAGGGCGGCACTGCTGCCCGCCACACCCGCTGGCTGATTGTCGTCGCGGCCCACCCAGACCACCGCCATATGGTTGCCGCTGAAACCCGCAAACCAGGCATCGCGATAGCCGTCGCTGGTGCCGGTCTTGCCAGCCACCGTGATGTCCGGCGGCAACACGCCCAGCAGGCCTCGGCCCGTGCCCTCGCGCATCACCTGAATCATGGCCCACTGGGTCAGAAAGGTGGCCTCCTGGTCAAGCACGGCCTCGGCGGACACCGGATAACGCGCCACCGGTTCACCGCTGAGATCCAGCACATCGGTGATGCTGCGCAACGGCGTGCGGAACCCCCCGGTGGCCAACGGCTGATACATCACCGCCACCTCGAAAGGACTCAACTCCAGACTGCCCAGCAGGATACTGGGATAGGCCGGAATATTACGCTGCACCCCGAGCCGCCGCAGGGTCATGATGACCTTGTCCAGACCCAGTTCCATGCCCAGGCTGGCCGTTGCCTGGTTACGCGACAGCGACAACGCATCCAGCATCGGGATCTCGCCCATGGACTCGTTATCGAAATTTCTGGGTGCCCATACCTGGCCACGGGTCAGCGGCACCTCGATCGGTTCATCCTTCACCAGCGAGGCCAGATGGTAACGGCGTGGCTGCTCCAGTGCTGTGAGCACCACCGCAGGCTTGGCCAGGGAACCGATGGGCCGCACCGCATCCAGCGCCCGGTTGAAACCAGTGCTGCGCGCGCGCCGGTCACCCACTACCGCTAGCACATCGCCCTGATCCGGGGCGGTCATGACCACCGCGCCGGTCAGCTGATGGGCCGCCCCCGGATCACGCTGTTCCAGGGTGCGTGCCAGGGCATCTTCCGCCGCCAGTTGCGCCAGCACGTCCAGGGTGGAATGAATATGCAGGCCATCACTGGCCAGCACCGCCGGCGGATAGTCCCGCGCCAACTGGCGGCGCACCAGATCGATAAAGGCCGGGAAGGCATAGAGTGCGCCGCCGCCCCGTGGTACCACTTCCAGATCGCGGGCCAGCGCGCGCTCCAGCACGGCTTCGCTGATTACGCCTTCCGACTGCGCGACCCGCAACACCAGGTCACGGCGTTCCCGGGCGCACTCCGGGCGCCGCCGCGGATCGTACAGGCCCGGGCCGCGCAACATGCCCACCAGCAACGCCAGATGATGCGGCTCCAGTTCCTGCAAGGGACGCCCGAAATAGAACTGCGCCGCCAGCCCCATGCCATGAATGGCACGAGCACCGTCCTGGCCGAGATACACCTCGTTGAGGTAGGTCTCCAGAATCTGGTTCTTCTCGTAGTGCAGCTCCAGCAACAACGCCATCGGCAGTTCGAGCAGCTTGCGGCTCAGGGTGCGATCACGGCTGAGCCAGAAATTCTTCACCAGCTGCTGGGTCAGGGTGCTGCCGCCCTGGCGCACGCCCCCGGCGCGCAGGTTGGCCAGGGCAGCACGACTCAGGCCGCGCAGGGAAATACCGTGGTGCTCGTAGAAGGCACGGTCCTCCACCGCCAGCAGCATGGCCACCAGGGCGGGCGGGGTCTCGTTGAGCCGCACCAGAATACGATCCTGGCTGTGCCCGGGGTGGATACTGCCGATCTGCATGGGTTCCAGCCGGGCCACCGGCAGGGCGCCGCCGTCCGCCTGCGCCAGACCCGCGACTCGCCCGTCCGTAATACGCAGCCGCAGCCGCCGGGGCGGCTCGCCGCCGTCGCTGTCACGGAATCCTCGCGTGTGCAGCAGCAGACTCTGTCCGTCCCGGCTCCAGGACCCGGGCGTCGGCGCGCCCGCCTCCTGGCGGTAACGCATCAGGTTGAGCAGGCGTTCCATCTGGCTGCTGTCGAGCACCTGGCCGTTGTACAGCTCCACCGGCCGGGCGAATACGCGGGCGGGCAACTGCCACTGGTGGCTGTCGAAGCGGTTGCGCACAAAGGCATCCAGCCAGGCCAGACCCACCAGCATCAGGACCAGACAGACCGCAAACGCCTTGAGCAACAGGCTGCGTGAGAAAAAACGTGCAGAAGCTTTTTTTGGCATGGCGCGCAGTATAGAGGAATTCAGCCGGCGATTTGGCAACAGACAGCCTCAACCCCATAATGGTTCGCTTTTCAGGTCCGCAGAGTACTCAAGGAGAGTGCACAGAATGAGTCATCAGTACGATGTGTATGCCATCGGCAACGCCCTGGTAGATACCGAGATCGAGGTCAGCGATGCTTTCCTGGCCCGTATGGAAATCGGCAAGGGCATGATGACCCTGGTGGACAAGCCCCGCCAGCTGTCACTGCTGGAGGCCCTGCAGGGTGAGGCCGAGCCGCACAAGCAGACCTGCGGCGGGTCCGCCGCCAACACGATCATTGCCACGCGCTATTTTGGTGGCCGCACCTTCTACACCTGCCGGGTGGCCAACGACGAGACCGGCGCGCTGTTCGTGGATGCCCTGACCGCCGCTGGCGTCGACACCAACATGCGTGGGCCGCGCCGCGACGGCATCAGCGGCACCTGTCTGGTGATGATCACCGGCGACGCCGAACGCACCATGAACACCTTCCTCGGTATTTCCGAGACGGTGGATGAGACGGATCTCGATCTGGACGCTCTGCGCGCGTCGCGTTACGCCTATATCGAAGGTTACCTGGTGACCTCGCCGTCGGCCCGGGCCGCCAGCATCCGCCTGCGCGAGCGGGCCCGTGAGTACGGTGTCCAGGTGGCACTCACCTTCTCCGACCCTGCCATGGTGCGCTTCTTCCGCGACGGTCTGCTGGAGATGATCGGCGACGGCGTGGACCTGTTGTTCTGCAATGAAGACGAAGCCCGTGATTTCACCGGCACCGACAGCGCCGAGGCCGCGCTGGAAGCCCTCAAGGCCCATGCGCGCCAGGTCGTCATGACCCGGGGCGCCCGGGGCGCCATCGCCTGGGACGGCGAGCAGTTGCACCACATCGACGGTGTGCCGGTGAAAGCCGTGGACACCAACGGCGCTGGCGATATGTTTGCGGGCGCCTTCCTGTATGGCATCACCCACGGGCATGACTTTGCCACCGCCGGTCGCCTGGCCAGCGCCGCTGCCGCCCGGGTGGTCAGTGATTTTGGTCCACGCCTGTCACCCGAGGCGCACCTGGCGGTGCGTCGGGATGTCCTCGGCGAGTAAGGAGCACAGCATGCATTACCTGTGTACCCAACAGGAGGTACCGGAGGGCGAGGCCCGCGGTTTTGAATTCGGCCCCAAGTCCGTGGTGGCCGTGCGTCGCGATGGCCAGCTCTACACTTATCTGAACTGGTGCCCGCATCTGGGCATCGAGCTGAACTTCATGCCGGACGAATTCCTCGACATGGACAAACAGTTTCTCACCTGCGTCAATCATGGCGCCCTGTTCGAGATCGAGACCGGCCAGTGCCTGTCCGGCCCCTGCGAGGGTCAGCCGTTGCTGACCCTGCGCCATGAACTGCGTGGTGAGGAAGTGTGGGTCGAACTCCAGGACCCGCCAGTGTGACTGAAAGTGCGAGCAACACGCACCCGTTCGACGCCCTGAGCCCGGATCTGCTGCTGGATGCGGTGGAAAGCATCGGCTATCACTGTGACGGACGGGTGCTGGCCCTGAACAGTTACGAGAACCGCGTGTTCCAGATCGGCCTGGAAGACGCCACGCCCATCATTGCCAAGTTTTACCGCCCCGAACGCTGGAGCGATGCCCAGATCCTGGAAGAACACACCTTCTGCTTCGACGCGGTAGAACATGAATTGCCGGTGGTGCCACCGCTGCGCGATGCGCAAGGCACCAGCCTGCATCACCACGCCGGCTTCCGGTTTGCGCTGTACCCCCGTCGTGGCGGCCATGCCCCGGAACTGGATAACCTCGACAACCTGCTGGTGATGGGCCGCTTCCTCGGCCGTCTGCACAATGTGGGCGCCCTGCGTCCATTCGTACATCGCCCGACCCTGAGCAGTCAGGAATTCGGTCACGACGCTGTGGCCACCTGCACCCCCTTCGTGCCCGATGACCTGCGCCCCGCCTGGGACAGCCTGACCCGGGATCTGCTGGCGCGCGTGGATGAGCGCCTGGACGCCGTGCGGGACGTGACCCTGCTGCGCGTGCACGGCGATTGCCACAGTGGCAACTTGCTGTGGCGTGACGACGCGCCGCACTTCATCGATCTGGACGACGCCCGCATGGCGCCCGCCATCCAGGACATCTGGATGCTGTTGTCCGGCGATCGCACCCGGCAAAGCCAGCAGCTCACCGACATCATCGAGGGTTACCGCGAATTCCGTGACTTTGATCCGGTAGAGCTGCATCGGGTCGAACCCCTGCGCACCTTGCGCATGCTGCATTTCAGTGCCTGGATTGCACGCCGCTGGGACGACCCTGCCTTCCCCCGCGCCTTCCCCTGGTTTGACAGCCCGCGTTACTGGGGCGACCGCATTCTGGATCTGCGCAATCAACTGGCGGAGCTGAACGAACCGCCTTTGCGTCTGCTCTGACGTCACACCACTGCAAATTGCGCAATCGTTATTGGAAAATGCGGGCGTTTTGCGCAAAATAGCGCTGTCGGGCATCGCACGCCTACCGGCGCAGACCAGAGCACCCACCAGAAAGTGGCTCGGCTGTTGCGATACATCAGGGACGCCCGGCACACCCGCGCGGGCTGGCCGTGGCGGGGGGACCGACCATGGAGCCTGACACCTATGCAACACGATTCAGACAGCTTCCACCGTGATCATCTGGGCCGCCACCTGACCCTGCGCCCGGTGACCCGGCAAGAACTGATCGATTACGCCGCCACGCTGCTGTGCAGCGATCTGCTGGAGCGGCCCGCCGTCAGCGGTTCACACGAAGCCATCAGCTTCCTGCGCATGCGGTTGTGTCATGAGGAGCGGGAATTGTTCGGCGCCCTGTTCCTGGACCACAAGCACCGGGTGATTGCCTTCGAAGTGCTGTTCATGGGCACGCTGGATTTTACCGCCGTGCATCCCCGGGAAATCGCCCGGCGCGCGCTGACGCTGAACGCCGCCTCGGTGATCCTGGCGCACAACCATCCGTCCGGTGATCCGGAGCCCAGCGACAGCGATCTGAAGATGACCTACCGGATTCGCGATGCACTGGCACTGGTTGAAGTCCGCGTGCTGGATCACGTGGTGCTGGGGCAGCTCGGGCACGTCAGCATGGCAGATCGCGCGCTGATCTAGGACTGACAGTCGGGAACCGGCAACGGCGCGGCCAGTTGAAAGGCGCGGTCACTGATATCCGTGCGCCAGGCCATCACCTCGACGCCCGCCGCAGCCGCCTCACGCAGCAGCTGGCCGTAGGCGGGATCAATGTCATCGGCCGGCGCCACACGCCGGGCTCCGGTGTGCTGCACGCAGAAGAACAGCACGGCGCGGTGCCCGGCGCTCACCACCTCCATCAGCGTGCGCAGGTGTTTCTGCCCACGCAGGGTCACCGCATCCGGAAAACGGATCAGCCCATGATCGGGATCATCCGGCCCCGGTCCCAGCGTCACGTTCTTGACCTCGATAAAGGTGTGCGGCTGCTCGCCGCCCAGCGCCAGATCAAAGCGACTGTCACCGAAGGACACTTCGCGACGCAGACCGTCCGGCACCAGACCCGGCACCTGCCCCGCCGCCAGCGCCTCGGCCACCAGGGCATTGGTGCGTCCGGTATTGACCCCGGCCCAGTGGCCGTGGGCCACCTGCACCGCCTCCAGCGTGTGCCGGTACTTGCGCTTCGGGTTGCCGCTGTCCGAATACAGCACCGCCGCGCCCTCCGGCGTGCAGTGCTTCATCGAACCGGTGTTCGGGCAATGCAGCGTCAGCGGCTGCCCTTCTGCGCTGATGATGTCGGCCATGAAACGCTTGTAGCGACGCACCAGGCGGCCCTGCTGCAAAGGCGGATCAAAACGCATGTCAGAGCTGCCCCAGAAAACGAGCCATGCGCGCCACGGCTTCTTCGAGCCGCGCTTCATCGCAGGTGTAGGCCACGCGCAGGAACTGTCGAGGACCGTGGACACTGCCAAAATCCAGCCCCGGCGTCAGCGCCACGTGGGCCTCGGCCAGCAAGCGCTGGCAGAACGCAAAGCTGTCATCGGTCAGCGCCGACGCATCAAGGTACAGGTAGAAGGCACCCTGCGGTGCGCCGACCACCCGGAAACCCAGCGACGGCAATCGCGACAGCAGCAACCGGCGGCGGCCATCCAGCACCCCCCGGCGACGCTCGAGCTCGGCCTGCGTCTCCGGCAGGAAGGCCGCCAGCGCCGCATGTTGCGCCAGCGTCGGCGGCGCCAGAAAGAAGTTTTGCGCCATGCGCTCGATATCGGCAACGCGATCCTGCGGCGCCACCAGCCAGCCCAGACGCCAGCCCGTCATGCCGAAATACTTGCTGAAGCTGTTGATCACCCAGGCCTCCGGTGCCACCGACAGCGCACTGAAACCGGGCACGTCATACACCAGCCCCTGATAGATTTCGTCCATGATCAGCGCGCCGCCCCGGTCCGCCACCTCGGCCGCCAGCCCGGACACGGTATCCGCTGACAGCACATTGCCCGTGGGGTTATCCGGTGACGCCAGCAGCGCCGCCCGGGTAGACGCCTGCCAGGCAGCAGCCAGTTGCCCCGGCGCCAGTTGCCAGCCCTGTGCCGGGTCCAGCCGCACCGGCTGCGGCACCCCGTTGACCAGTTCCACGAAATGACGGTTGCAGGGATAGCCCGGGTCGGTCACCAGCACGCCCTCCCCGGGATTGATCAGCGCCGCCAGCACCAGCTGCAGGGCACCGGATGCCCCCGGCGTCAGCACGATGCGCCCCGGGTCCACCTGTACCGCAAAGCGCTCCCGGTAAAAGGCAGCGATGGCCTCCCGCAGTGCAGGCAGGCCCGCCGCCGGCGTGTAGTGGGTCAGCCCGGCGGCCAGCGCCCGTTGGCCCGCTTCGATCACTGCAGGCGGCGAGGGGAAATCCGGCTCGCCGACCCCGAGATGAATCACATCCTTGCCCGCACGCCCCAGCGCTTCGGCCTGGGCCACCAGGCTCATGACATGAAACGGGGCAATGCGGTCGCATCGAGTCGCGCGTGGCGCACGTGGTGGAGGGAGGCGTGTATCGGTCATTGATGTTCCCATTGGTGGAATCAGGGCTATAATCGCGCCCGCGCCGGGGGTGACAAGCCCCCCGGCGCAAGGTTATCGTCGAGGATTGTTCCCAGCGCCAGTGCCAGAGGATGCGGCGCACCGGGGTGCCAGATCGACGGCGGGCCTTGCGACAGGCAATGCAGCAGTATAGCAGACACCTTCGCAACGGCCGCCTGACCGCCCCCACACTTACAGTGAGCAGCGAGTATGTTAAGGGAGTTAATCAGGATGGCCACGCGCAAGAAGAAAGCCCCGGCGAAGCCTGCAGCAAAGAAAGCCACCAGCAAGAAAGCAGCGCCGGCCAAAAAACCGGCCACCAAAGCCGCTGCGAAGACCACGGCCAACGCTGCACCGAAAGCGGCCAAAAAAGCTTCGGTGAAAAAAGCCCCGGCCAAGAAAGCGCCCGCCAAAAAAGCAGCCGTTAAAAAAGTCGCGGCCAGCAAGGTAGCGCCCGCGAAAGCAGCCGCGAAGAAAGCAGCAGCGGCCAAGCCCGCCAAAAAAGCAACCGCGACCAAACCGGCCGCAAAGTCGGCTGCAAAGCCGACAACAAAACCGACAACAAAAAAAGCCCCGGCCAAGAAAGCCGTCGCTAAAAAAACGGCTGCCAAAAAGGCCGCAGCGCCAGCAAAAGCCGTTAAGCAACCAGCCAAACAGCCCGCCAAAAAAGCCGCAGCGCCCAAAGCCGCTGCCAGCAAGGCAGCCGTAAAACGCACTGTGGCCCGCAAGGCGGACGCCGCAACGCAGCCCAAACCGGCCAGCAAACCCGCAGCAAAGCCCGCCGCAAAGAAAGCCGCGGCCAAGACGGCCAGCCCGGCCCGTCGCTCCGCTGCGACCGCACCGGCCACCGCTGCAGCAAAGAAACCCTTACCGCCCAAGCGTCCGGCGCAATCTGCCGCTGCGCAGGCGAGCATGAATGCAAACGACCACGCCAGGAAGGCACGCGCGGCCCAGGGAAGTGCCAAAAAGGCCCCGTCAACCCCTTCTCAGGTATCGCAGAACGTGAAAGATCCGATGGATATCGCCGCGCCGAAACCCGGCCATCTTATTTTTGGTTACGCTCCCTACGTCCCCTCCAAGGGCGAAGAATACATGAGCGAAGCGCAGTACGAACACTTCCGTAAAATCCTGCTCGCGTGGCGCCAGGAACTGATGGAGGAAGCCGACCGCACCATGCATCACTTGCAGGATGAAGCGGCCAACCTGCCCGACCCCGCCGACCGCGCCACCCAGGAAGAAGAATTCGCCCTGGAGCTGCGCACCCGTGACCGCGAGCGCAAGCTGCTGAAGAAAATCGAGAAGGCGCTCGACAAGATCGACACCGGCGACTACGGCTACTGTGAAGCCTGCGGTGTTGAAGTTGGCATCCGCCGACTCGAAGCGCGCCCCACCGCCGAAATGTGCATCGACTGCAAGGAACTGGCGGAAATCAAGGAAAAACAGATGGCGGGCTGATACCCGTCCCGTCAACAGCACCATGCAAGACGCCGGGGTAACCCGGCGTCTTGCATTGCGGCAACCGGAGCGCCTGACCGATGACACCCGCCTACTGCGGCCGCTTTGCCCCGACCCCGTCCGGCCCCTTGCACCGGGGCTCATTGCTGACCGCTGTGGCCAGTTATCTGGACGCCCGGCAAGCGCAGGGGCAATGGCAGGTACGGATCGAGGACCTGGACCCGCCGCGCGAAGTCGCAGGCGCCGCCGACACCATCTTGCGCCAGCTTGAAGACCATGGCCTGACCTGGGACGGTGCAGTGCAGTACCAGCATGATCGTCACGATGCCTATCGGACCGCTCTGGAACAGTTACGCGATCAGGGCATGGCCTTTTACTGCCAGCTGTCCCGGCGTCAGTTGAGCGAACAGGGTGGCCGCCATCCCGGGCCTGTTGCCGCCGTGCAGCCCGGCCCGGATCGCGCCGTAAGACTGGCGGTGTCCGAAACCCCGGTGTCGTTCGACGACCTGTTGCAGGGGCCGCAGCAGGCGCGGCTGTCCGAGGACGACGGCGCCTTCGTGATCCGCCGCCGCGACGGCTTCTACGCCTACCAACTGGCCTGCGCGCTGGACGATGCCGACAGCGGCATCACCCATGTGTTGCGCGGCATCGATCTGCTCGATTCCACCTTTCGCCAGCTCTGGGTAATGGACTGCCTGGGGCGGGCTCGCCCCCAGTACGGCCATCTGCCGGTGCTGGTGGATGACAACGGCGAGAAGCTGTCCAAGTCTGCCGGGGCTGCGGCGCTGGGCCATGACACCCGCGACACGCTGTTCCGCACGCTGCACCTGCTGCGTCTGGCACCGCCGGACGCGTTGCGCCACGAAGACTGCGCCACCCAGCTGGCCTGGGCCGTACCACGCTGGCAACGCCAACCCCTGAGTGGTTGCCGCCAGTTGCGCGATTGAGCACACAACCTGCTACCATCCTCCAGACCCGACCCGACCCCCGGATGCCATGTACGCTGACCGCCTGCTGATCATCTTCATTGTCGGCGCTTATCTGCTCTCCCCCGCCATCATCGAATGGTGGAGCGACGGCGGGCGCGCCTGGTACCGGCCCTACATGATGTGGCTGCTGCTGATCGCGCTGTGCTACTGGATCAGCCGGGGTCGCGACGACGCCCGCCGCCGGGGCCGTTCCTGACATGTTCAGTTTTACCCAGGTCTTTCTGGTGGCCGTCGGCTATCTGCTGTTCCTGTTCCTGGTGGCCTGGATTACCGATCGCGGCAAACTGCCCGCGCGGCTGGTGCGCCACCCTGCGGTCTACGTCTTTTCCCTCGGCGTCTACGCCAGCGCCTGGGCGATTTACGGCAGCGTCGGTTACGCCTATCACTACGGCTATAACTTCCTGGCTTACTTCCTCGGCATTTCCGGGGTCTTCATGCTGGCGCCGATCCTGCTGGCACCGATCCTGCGCCTGACCAGCACCCACCAGCTGAGCTCCCTGGCCGACCTGTTCGCCTTCCGCTATCGCAGCCGTGTGGCCGGGGCCATGACCACGCTGATGATGCTGGCCGGGATGCTGCCGCTGCTGGCCCTGCAGATCAAGGCGGTGGCCGAGTCGATCCAGATTCTCACCGGCGAAAGCGATCCCGGCGGCCTGGCGTTCTGGTTCTGTCTGCTGATCACCCTGTTCGCCATTCTGTTTGGTGCCCGCCACGCCACCGCCCGGGAAAAACACGAGGGGCTGGTGGTGGCCATTGCCATGGAATCCCTGATCAAGGTCGTCGCCTTCGGCCTGCTGGCGGTGCTGGCGCTCTACAACGTTTTCGACGGCCCGGCGGGCCTGAATACCTGGCTGACCGACAACCCCGATGCACTGGCGCGGCTTTACTATCCGCTCCAGGACGGCACCTGGCATTCCATGATCCTGGCGTTCTTCGTGTCGGCCGTGGTCATGCCGCACATGTTCCATATGGCCTTCAGCGAGAACCTGAACCCGCGCGCCCTGATGACTGCGAGCTGGGGCCTGCCCCTGCTGCTGCTGGTCATGGCGCTGTGCATTCCGGTGATCCTGTGGGCCGCTGCAGCGGCCCGGGTGGACGGGCTGCCGGACTATTACGCGCTGGCGGTGGGCAGCCTGAGCGGCGGCCATGGCGCCATGCTGGCCTACATCGCCGGCCTGGCCGGCGCCAGCGGCATGCTGATCGTCGCCACCCTGGCGCTGTCATCCATGACACTGAACCACCTGGTGCTGCCCGCCCGCACGCGGCCGCTCGACGAGCGCCTGTACCGCTGGCTGCTGTGGGCGCGGCGCCTGCTGATCGCCGGTATCCTGACGCTGGCCTACGTGTTCTATGCCATCGCTGGCGACCACCACACGCTGACCGAACTGGCGGTACTGTCGTTTGTCGCCACCCTGCAATTTGTACCCGGCCTGATTGGCGCCCTGTTCTGGCCAGGCGGCAACCGGGTCGGCCTGTTTGCCGGGCTGCTCACCGGCTTCAGCCTGTGGGTGCTGGCGCTGCTGGTGCCGATGGTCGTGCCCCACTGGCAGCCCAGCCTGCTGTTCGACCTGCTCGGCATCAGCCATCAGTCCACTGCACACCAGTGGCACCATGTCGCCATCGCCTCCGTGGTGGCCAACGGGCTGATCTTCGCCCTGTTCTCGCTGCTGAGCCCCACCAGCCAGGCCGAACGCAGCGCGGCGGATACCTGCACCGTGGACAGCCTGCGGCGCCCGTTCCGCTGGGAGCTGGAAACCGAAACGGCCGACGATTTCATCATTGCACTGAGCGAACCGCTGGGGCCGGTCACGGCGGAACGCGAGGTGCAACTGGCCCTGCGCGACCTGAACCAGACACGCAGCGAAAGTCGCCCCTATGCCCTGCGCCGTCTGCGCGACCAGCTGGAGACCAACCTGTCGGGGCTGCTGGGGCCGTCGGTGGCCCAGCGCATCGTCGATGAGCATCTGCCGTACAAGCCCCAGGCCGAGCATGAATCCAGCGAAGACATCCAGTTCATCGAGTCACGGCTGGAGCTGTATCGCGATCGCATGTCGGGCCTGGCCGCCGAACTGGACAGCCTGCGCCGCTTCCATCGCCAGACGCTGCTGGAACTGCCCATGGGCGTGATCTCGCTGGGGGCCGACGGCGAAATCATCGGCTGGAACCTGGCCATGGAGCATCTCACCGGCATCAATGCACAGCGCACCATCGGCGCCCGGCTGAACACACTGCCACGCCCGTGGAGCACGGTGTTCAGCGAGTTTGCCCAGGGCGAGGCGCTGCGCCAGCCGCAGGTCGAGGCCTCCTGGCGTGGCGCCATCCGCTGGCTCAGCCTGCACAAATCCGAGGTCGCGGGTACGCTGCCCGGCGAGCGTGCCGGTGGTCAGGTGATTGTGGTGGAGGACATCACCGATCTGCGCGCCCTGGAAGCGCAATTGACCCACAGTGAACGGCTCGCCTCCATCGGCCGTCTGGCCGCCGGGGTCGCCCACGAAATCGGCAATCCGGTCACCGCCATTGCCTGCCTGGCCCAGAACATGGAACACCCGGCCAGCGAGGACGAGATCATCCAGGCCGCCAGCCAGATCATGGAGCAGACTCGGCGTATCAGCCGTATCGTGGAATCCCTGGTGACGTTCAGCCACAGCGGCGGCGTGGTCGCGGCGGTGCAGGGCCCGGTGTCACTGCGCGACACCGTGGACGAGGCGATCAGTCTGCTGCAGATGGACCCGGACCACCGCCAGCAACGCTTTATCAACGACTGCGCGGCCGATCATCTGGTACGCGGTGACAGCCAGCGGCTGTTGCAGGTGTTCGTCAATCTGCTGTCCAATGCGGCAGACGCTACAGACGACAACGACCCGATCACGGTGCGCAGCACGGCGCAGGATGAGCGCCTGGAAGTCACCGTGGAAGATAACGGGCACGGCATTGCGGCAGAGTTGATGAACTCTCTGTTTGAGCCATTCGTCACCAGCAAGCCCGCCGGACGCGGCACAGGCCTTGGTCTGGCGCTGGTGTACAGTATTATTGAGGACCATTTCGGCAGCATCCGGGCCGAAAGCCCAGTTGCTAACGGGCGTGGTACCCGCTTTGTAATCACTTTGCCTGGCTATTGGTGAACACCATGAGTCATATCCTGATTGTCGAGGATGAACCGGTCATTCGCGGAGCGCTGCGCAAATTGCTCGAGCGCCATGATCACAAGGTGGTGGAAGCCGCCTCGGCAGAGGATGCCTTTGAACATTCGTTGCAGCAGTTCGATCTGATCATCAGCGACCTGCGCCTGCCCGGTGCCAGCGGCACCGAGGTGATCAGCCGTGCCGCCGGCACACCGGTGCTGATCATGACCAGCTACGCCAGCCTGCGTTCTGCCGTAGACGCCATGCGCCTGGGGGCGGTGGATTACATCGCCAAGCCGTTCGATCACGACGAGATGGTGCTGGCCGTCAACCGGGTGCTGAAAGAAGGCAAGCTGCAACGCCACAATCGCGCCCTGCGCGCCGACGTGGCGCGCAGCTACCCCACCAGCGAGATGCTGGGCGAATGCGCGCCCATGCGCGAACTGTTCCGGCGTCTGGACAAGGTGGCGCCCACCGACACCAGCGTGCTGATCCTGGGCGAAGCGGGCACCGGCAAGGAGCAACTGGCGCGGCAACTGCACGAGCGCAGCCTGCGCGGCGACGGCCCGCTGGTGACGCTGAACTGCGCCGCCGTACCGGGTCCGCAACTGGAGGCCGAGCTGTTCGGCCACGAGGACGACGCCCTGCCCGGGGCAGGCGCGGCGCAACCGGGCCTGATCGAGAATGCCCACGGCGGCACCCTGTTTCTGGACGACATCAACGAACTGCCCCTGGACGTGCAGGCCCGCCTGCTGCGCCTGCTGCAGGACGGCGAGACCACCCGTGTGGGCGGTGTCGGCAGCCGCCCGGTGGATGTGCGGGTGATTGCAGCGGCCCCCCGGCCACTGGACGCCGAAGTCGCCGCCGGGCGCTTCCGCAAGGATCTCTACTACCGCCTGAATATCCTGCAACTGGAACTGCCGCCGCTACGCCAGCGCGGTGACGACATCAACCTCTTGGCACATGCCCTGCTGTCGCGACTGTGCGAGCGGCATAACAGCGCCCCGCTGCAGTTCACCGCCGAGGCCCTGAGCGCCATGAACCGGCACAGCTGGCCCGGCAACGTGCGCGAGCTGGAAAACGCCATTGAGCGCGCGGTGATCCTGGCCGACGGACCCGAGATTACCCCGGAGCTGCTGGCCATCAGCCACAGCGCCATCCCGGCCGATGCGGCACCGAATGTGATGCGGCGCCCGTTCGAGGACCCGCAGGAGGACCTGTCGCTGGAGGACTACTTCACCCGCTTCGTGCTGGAGAACCAGGACGCCATGACCGAAACCGAGCTGGCGCAGAAGCTGGGCATCAGCCGCAAGTGTCTGTGGGAACGCCGCCAGCGGCTCGGAATACCACGCCGTCGCAGCAGTGCCAGCGGGTAAAAAAAAGGCTTTACTCACCCCCGCCAGAGTGATGGCACTTTGAAATCATGTGATTCTGTTACCGTCCTACACACTGTCGTAACACCACAACGACACACTCTTCCAGTGAACAAACTGTTCACCGAGCAAAAACAGGATAAGTGACTGAATTAAAAGGATTTATCAAAGTGTTGCAAAGCAGGGGGCGTGAATGCAGGATGAACACACGCCAGCAAACAACAACAACACGGCGTCAGAGGCTCAAACCAAGAATAACAATTTCACGAGCCAATGCAGTGCTTGTCATGACCGGACTGTCGTGACTAAAAGGCAGAAAACAAAACAAACAATAACAATAACAGAATCAGCGCAATTACGAGGGACCACAGGAAGCTGTGGTCCCTTTTTCATTTGTACTCTCTCCCCCGTTTACGCCGCTCAGGTTGGGCAGGGCCGCCAATCCGGGTTAAGATTGCGCGCTTCGTAAACCGCAACTCACAGGCCTGTCTATAGTGCTGCGCAAGATCCCGGCTTTCCTGAACCGCCTCATCGGGCGCGACAACGGTGCAACCACGCGCCTGCCGGAGCCCGTGATCATCCCCCGTGACCAGCATCCGATCTCGCGCAAGCAGATCAGCCGGGCCGCGCTGAACGTGCTCTACGGCCTGCATGACGCCGGTTTCGAGGCCTTCCTGGTGGGCGGCTGCCTGCGGGATCTGCTCACCGGCATCCAGCCCAAGGACTTCGACGTGGTGACCAATGCCACGCCGGAGGAAATCGAACGCACCTTCCGCCGCGCCCGTATCATTGGCCGCCGCTTCCGGCTGGTGCATGTGCGCTTCGGGCCCGAGGTGATCGAGGTGGCCACCTTCCGCGCCCTCGGTGAGGCGGACGAGAGCGATGACGACCGGCGCCACAGCCATGGCGGCCAGATCCTGCGCGACAACGTCTATGGCAGCATTGAGGAAGACGCCCTGCGGCGCGACTTCACCGTCAATGCGCTCTACTACAACATCGATGATTTCGCGCTGTACGACTTCGCCGGCAGCATGGACGACATCAAGGCCCGCCGTCTGCGCCTGATGGGCGATCCGGCCACCCGCTACCGCGAAGACCCGGTGCGCATGATCCGCGCCGTGCGCTTTGCCGCCAAGCTGGGTTTCGATATCGACCCGGCGACAGAAGCCCCGCTCTACGAACTGGCACCGCTCATGGGCCAGGTCCCTCCCGCGCGGCTGTTCGACGAGATGCTCAAGCTGTTCCTCAGCGGCCAGGCCCAGGACACCCTGAAGCTGTTGCAGGAATACGGTCTGTTCGATGCGCTGTTTCCGGCCACCGCCGAGGTGATGACCGAGAGCGACCAGCGCCTGCTGGAAGCCGCCATGCGCAACACCGACCGGCGTCTGGCCCAGGACAAGCCGGTGACCCCCGCCTTCCTGTTTGCCGTGCTGCTGTGGCCCGCCCTGCGCGCCCGCCAGGCCCTGCATCTGGACAACGGCATGCCACCCGCCGTGGCCCTGAACAAGGCGGCCGGGCAGGTGATTGCCGAGCAGGTCAGCCAGATCGCCATCCCGCGCCGCTTTTCCTCTGTGGTGCGGGAAATCTGGGACCTGCAACCACGCCTGCCGCGCCGTCATGGCAACCGGGCAGGCCAGCTGGTCACCCACCCCCGTTTCCGCGCCGCCTACGACTTCCTGCTGCTGCGCGAAGAAGCGGGCGAGATCGCCCCTGGCGTGGGTCAGTGGTGGACCGACTACCAGGAGGCCGACGAAGACGCCCGCGAAGACATGGTTCGCGCGCTGGGCAAGGCAGCGCCGAGCAGCGGCGGCGAAGGCAGCGGCCGCAAACGTCGCCGCAGACGGCGGCGTGGCGGGGGCGGCAGCGGCGGCGCCGGATGATCCGCACCTGCATCGGCCTGGGCAGCAACCTGGACCAGCCCGCCGCGCAACTGCATCGGGCCACAGGCGCCCTGGCACAGCTGCCGCACAGCCGCCTGGTGGCCTGTTCACCCTTTTACCTGACCACCCCGGTGGGCCCCCAGGACCAGCCTGACTTCATCAATGCGGTCGCCCTGCTCGACACCACGCTGGCGCCGCTGGACCTGCTGGACGCCCTCCAGGCGCTGGAGCAACAGGCCGGGCGGGTGCGCCACCGCCACTGGGGCGAACGCACGCTGGACCTGGACCTGCTGCTCTACGGCGACCAGCATATCGATCTGCCACGCCTGCGCGTGCCACACCCGGAAATGACCCGCCGCGCCTTTGTGCTGGTGCCGCTGCACGCGGTGTGGCCGGATCTGGTGCTGCCGGACGGCACCCCGCTGGCGAGCCTGCGCGCGCAATGCGATGATGCCGGAGTCTGGTTGGACACCTCAGGGGACTGAAGTATGCTGAATGAACGGGTACAGACCCTGCGCGAGGCCGGGCGCCTGCCGCGCTTCATTGCGGTGGAAGGCCCCATCGGGGTGGGCAAGACCACCCTGGCCCGGCGTCTGGCAGAGACCTTCAACTACGAAGTGCTGCTGGAGCAGGCCGACGACAATCCGTTCCTGGAGCGTTTTTACCGCGAACCACGCCGCTACGCCTTGCAGACCGAGCTGTTCTTCCTGTTCCAGCGCGCCGAGCAGTTGCGTGACCTGAAGCAGAACAGCCTGTTCGAGCAGGTGCGGGTGAGCGACTTCCTGATCGACAAGAATGAGCTGTTTGCCGAAGTCACGCTGGATGAAGATGAGTTCAGCCTGTATCGCAACGTGCACCAGCACTTGACGCTGGATGCGCCGCGCCCGGATCTGGTGATCTATCTGCAAGCCCCCACGCCGGTGCTGCTGCAACGCATCGGCAAGCGCGGCCTGGCCCACGAACGCACCATTGATGCCGACTACCTGGACCGGCTCAACAACGCCTACGCGCGCTTCTTCCACTTCTACGATGATGCCCCGCTGCTGATCATCAATGCGGCGGACATCGACTTTGCCGGTGACGACAACGACTACCAGCAACTGGTCTCCTATCTGCTGGACATCGGCAAGGGCCGCCACTACTTTAATCCCCGCCCATTAGCAGGATGACCCCATGAGCGTCACGATCCGCACTGTGCAGCAGTGCAAGGCCGAGGGCCGCAAGTTTTCCGTGCTGACCGCCTACGACGCCTGCTTCGCCCGACTGATCAGCGAAGCGGGTATCGATGTGATGCTGGTCGGCGACTCCCTGGGCATGGTCCTGCAGGGCCACGACAGCACCCTGCCGGTCACCGTGGCCGATATCGCCTACCACACCCGCTGCGTGGCCAGCGGCAATCAGGGCAGCCTGCTGATGGCCGACATGCCGTTCATGGGTGCCGCCACCCTGCAGGACGCCCTGGACAACGCCCGCACCCTGATGCAGGCCGGGGCCCATATCATCAAGCTGGAAGGTGCGGGCTGGCTGGCCGAGACGATTACCGTGCTCAAGCGCAATGGCGTGCCCGTATGCGCGCATCTGGGCCTGACCCCGCAAGCAGTAAACGCCTTTGGCGGCTACCGGGTGCAGGGCCGGGGCGATGCGGCACAGCAACTGATCAACGACGCCGTAGCCCTGGAAGCCGCGGGCGCCGACATGCTGCTGCTGGAGTGCGTGCCCCGCGCCACCACCCTGAAGCTGCTGGAGGCCGTGAGCGTGCCGGTGATCGGCATCGGCGCCGCACCGGAGTGCGACGGCCAGGTACTGGTGGTGCACGACATGCTTGGCATCACCCACGGCAAGGCCGCCCGCTTCGTGAAGAACTTCTTGGCTGAAGCCGACAGCATCCAGGACGCGCTGCGCGCCTACGATGCCGCCATCAAGGAAGGTCTCTTCCCCGGCCCGGAGCATTGTTTCAACTGATGCAGACGCTCAATACCATCGCCGAGACCCGCCAGCAGGTGCGCGCCTGGCAGGCCCAGGGCCTGACCGTCGGCTTTGTGCCGACCATGGGCAACCTGCACGCCGGGCATATCCGTCTGGTCACTGAAGCCCGCCAGCATGCCGACAAGGTGGTGGCCAGCGTGTTCGTCAACCCGACCCAGTTCGGCCCCAACGAAGACTTCGACGCCTACCCGCGCACCCTGGCCGCTGATCAGGAAAAACTGGCGGCAGCGGGCACCGACCTGCTGTTTGCGCCGCCAGTAGACGAGATGTATCCCGAAACCACCCTGACCTGGGTCGATGTCGATCACCTGGGCGATCACCTGTGCGGTGCCAGCCGCCCCGGGCATTTTCGCGGGGTCAGTACGGTGGTCAGCAAGCTGTTCAATATCGTCACCCCGGATATCGCCTGCTTTGGCGAGAAGGACTTCCAGCAACTGGCGGTAATCCGACGAATGGTGCGCGATCTGTGCTTCGGTGTGCGCATCATCGGCGTGGCCACCGAGCGGGAAGCTGATGGCCTGGCCATGAGTTCCCGCAACGGCTACCTGAGCCCTGAAGAGCGGGCGCTGGCACCGCAAGTGTATGCTCACTTGCAGCAGGCCCGGCACGCCATCGAGGCGGGCGAACGGGACTACCCCGGCCTGCAACATCGGCTCTCCGCCAGCCTGGACAATCTGGGCTTCCGCGTGGATTACCTGACCGTGGTCAACGCCGATACGGTCTCACCCGCGACCCCGCAGGACACCGATTTGCGCGTCGCCGTGGCCGCCCGACTGGGCCGGACCCGATTGATAGACAATATCCCGGTCGCAATTGTGCGTGACTGACCGTTCAGGCATACTGGCGCGCCATTTTCGGCACTGACCCCCGATCGGACACTCTGGCACGGGATCTGCAAAAGGATCCGGTACGGTACTGTCCAACGGTTGTGCCTGACGGTAACGGGTGCTAAAAAGGGCCCGCATTACAGCGCAGGCACCCCGTCGGGGTAGCGCAGAGAGGTAGAGTCATGCAGTGCACTATGCTGAAAGCCAAGCTGCACCAGGCGCGCGTTACACACGCGGAACTGGAGTATGAAGGTTCCTGTGCCATCGATGGCACCCTGCTGGATATGGCAGGCATTCTGGAGTACGAACAGATCCAGATCTACAACGTGGACAATGGCGAACGCTTCACCACCTACGCCATTCGCGCCGAGGAAGGCTCGAAAATGATTTCTGTCAACGGCGCCGCTGCCCACAAGGCGCAGCCTGGTGACCGTGTGATTATCTGCGCCTATGCGAACTACAGCAGCGCAGAACTGATCAACTTCAAGCCCCGGCTGATCTATCTGGCCGAAGGCAATGATGTCAAAGGCAGCAGCGACGCGATTCCGGTTCAGGTTGCCTGATTCCGCACCGCGCTCGCGCTGTTTGCAAAGCCCCTCCCCGGAGGGGCTTTTTTGTGCCCGCTTCGACCAAAGTGGGCTTTACCCTGCCGGGCAATTCGTCAATAGTGACCCTCATACTGAATTCGAACAAAACAGCTTCGAGGAGATCACTGATGTCGGAAGTGAAGCGCTATCCGGTACCCGAGGATTTCGCGCGCGACGCGCTGATGGACAAGGCGAAGTACGACGCCTGGTACCAGGCGTCCATCAACGAGCCGGACACCTTCTGGGCCGAGCGCGCCCGCGAAACCCTGGACTGGTTCAGCCCCTGGGACAAGGTCAGTGAATGGGATTTCAACGCCGGCCAGGCCGCCTGGTTCGTCGGCGGCAAGCTCAATGTCTGCCATAACTGCGTAGACCGCCATCTGGACAGCCGGGGCGATCAGACCGCCATCATCTGGGAAGGTGACGAGCCCGACCAGAGCCGCCATATCAGCTACCGCGAACTGCACGAGGAAGTCTCGAAGCTGGCCAATGTGCTGAAGCAGCGCGGCGTGAAAAAAGGCGATCGGGTGTGCATCTACATGCCGATGATTCCCGAAGCCACCTACGCCATGCTCGCCTGCGCCCGCATCGGCGCCGTGCATTCCGTGGTGTTCGGCGGCTTTTCGCCGGAAGCCCTCAAGGACCGCATTCAGGACGCCGAAGCCAGCGCCGTAATCACTGCCGATGAAGGCGTGCGCGGCGGCCGTGCCGTGCCACTGAAAGCCAACGCTGACAAGGCCCTGGCGCAGTGCGACAGCGTACACACCTGCCTGGTGGTGCAACGCACCGGCAACGAGGTGGCCTGGGACGACCAGCGCGATGTCTGGTACCACGAGGCCGTGCCCGCCGCCAGCAGCGACTGCCCGGCCGAACCCATGGACGCGGAAGACCCGCTGTTCATCCTCTACACCTCCGGCTCCACCGGCAAACCCAAGGGCGTAATGCACACCACCGCCGGTTATCTGCTCGGCGCCGCCCTGACACATCGCTATGTGTTCGACTACAAGGACGGTGACATCTACTGGTGCACCGCCGACGTGGGCTGGGTCACCGGCCACAGCTATATCGTCTATGGCCCGCTGGCCAACGGCGCCACCACACTGGTGTTCGAAGGCGTGCCGACCTACCCGGATGCGTCACGCTTCTGGCAGGTGGTGGACAAGCACAAGGTGAACATCTTCTACACCGCGCCCACCGCCATCCGCGCCCTGATGGGCCTGGGCGATGCGCCGGTGAAAAAGACCGACCGCAGCAGCCTGCGTCTGCTCGGCACCGTGGGCGAGCCGATCAACCCGGAAGCCTGGGAGTGGTACCACCGCGTGGTGGGCGACGACCGCTGCCCGATCGTGGACACCTGGTGGCAGACCGAAACCGGCGCCATCATGATTGCTCCGATTCCCGGCGCCATCGACACCAAGCCCGGCTCGGCCACCCTGCCCTTCTTCGGTATCGAACCGGCCCTGGTGGATGCGGACGGCAAGGAACTGGACGGCGCCGCCTCCGGCAACCTGATCATCAAATCCTCCTGGCCCAGCCAGATCCGCACCGTGTACGGCGATCACCAGCGCATGGTGGATACCTATTTTTCGGCCTACAAGAACGCCTACTTCACCGGCGACGGCGCGCGCCGCGACGAAGACGGCTACTACTGGATCACCGGCCGAGTGGATGATGTGCTGAATATTTCCGGCCACCGCCTGGGCACCGCGGAAATCGAATCCGCCCTGGTGCTGCACCCGGCCATCGCCGAGGCCGCCGTGGTGGGCTACCCGCACGATGTCAAAGGTCAGGGGATCTACGCTTATGTGAACCTGATGGCAGGGCATGACGGCAGCGACGAACTCACTGCCGAACTGCGCAACTTCGTGGCCCAGGAAATCGGTGCCATCGCCAAGCCGGACATGATCCACTTTGCCCCCGGCCTGCCGAAGACCCGTTCCGGCAAGATCATGCGCCGTATCCTGCGCAAGATCGCCACCAACGAGCTGGACAATCTGGGCGACACCTCGACCCTGGCCGACCCCTCTGTGGTCGACCAGTTGATCGATACCCGCTTGAACCGTTGACCGCTAGTTGCAGCTCAGGCGCGTCACCTGTTGCCCGATCTGCCCTTGGTAGCTCAGCCGGTGATACCCCTCACCGGCACGGGCTGCGCCCTGGCCACGGTAGTGGCTGGGGTCGCTGAAGACGATGTTACCGCTGCGGCTGCGCGCATAGAAATACGCCGCATCACCACGCGTGGAGAAGGCCGTGCGCACACTGCCCGGCGGCACCTCGATCAGACCACGGCCCTCGCTCCAGCCACCTGATTCCTGCTCGTAGAATACCGCGATCAACAGGGTTTCATTGCAGCGGTTTTCGAACATCTGTTGTACCCGCACCAGATCATCCGACAACGCGGTTTGCACAAACAGGTCATTCTGTGGAGTCTGGCCGGTGGTAATCGCCAGCAGATCGCGGAATACATCCTGGCGCAGCCGGGTCGCAAAATTCAGCATCATTTGCTCATTCTCGGCAGACACGACCCCATAGATGTAATGGCGGTCGTATTCCGGGTTGTAGATGAACAGCGGGCTGCCGCTCTGCCCGCGCATGATGTCGCAATCCATGGCGTAGCGCTCCGGCGTCTGGGCCAGCACACGGCAATCCTCCACCCCCCACATCTCGCCGTAGTCGCGATCACCGGGGTATCCGTAAGTTGCCGCTCGCTCGCTCCGGTCTGTCGAGTAATCATCGAAGTAATGGAAACCCGACCAGCCGAAGCGATCTCCGGCCTCCTGGCCACGGAAGGGCTTCAGGCGCAGCAAGGCCAGATCATGGTCGATCAGGTAGGACGAAATCCCGCCACTCGCCGTGCGGTTCCAGTAGTAGGCGCCCAGAACATGTACGCGATCCACGGTATAGCGGGGTGTGTCCCCGATGGCCAGGCCCGTGCGGCGTGGCACGAAGGTGAGCGCATCCACCATGTCATAACCCGCGAACACACAGTGCGCGGCGGTGAGCACATAATTCCGCGCCACCAGCGCGCCCGAGCAGGTGGTCACGCCCTCGCCGCCGTCCACAAATCCTTCCAGATGGCCGACCACGCGTGCATCAATGCCATCAAAGCGGGTAATCCGGCGCCGGTCATCCTGGCCAATGATGACCCGGTCGCGCACGCCGTCTTCCTCGGCATAGGGGGCCTGCCAGGGTTCCACCGGCGTGCCGTCATCCACCAGCGGCTGGCTGGACTGGCAGGCGGTCAGCCCCAGCACCAGCATCGGCGCCAGCGCG
>PNLU01000032.1 GCA_013823245.1 Alcanivorax sp. | reverse complement strand
AGGGGCGCGAGCGGGTCTACTATGACCTGGGCCGTGATGCGGAATTCGACCGACACGTGATGACCTGGGTCAACAGCATTCGCGCCAAGGTTCGTAGTGGCGCGCACCCGCCGGGCGAATTTCTGGCGCTGACGCATCTGCTGCATGACATGCGTCTGTACAAATCGGCCGCAGAACTGAAAGTGATGCGCCGGGCCGGGGAAATTGCGGCGGCAGCCCACGTGCGCGCCATGCAGGCGGTGCACCCCGGCATGTACGAATACCAGCTGGAAGCGGAATACCTGCACGAGTTCATGCGTCATGGCGCCCGCTCGCCCGCCTACCCGTCGATTGTGGGGGGCGGCGCCAATGCCTGCGTGCTGCATTACATCACCAACAGCGACAAGCTGCGCGATGGTGATCTGGTGCTGGTGGATGCCGGTTGCGAGTATCACAGCTACGCCAGTGATATCACCCGGACTTTCCCGGTGAACGGTCGCTTCAGCCGCGAACAGCAGGCGCTGTATGAGGTGGTGCTGGCGGCCCAGCATGCGGCCATTGCGGAGGTTCATCCGGGCCAGCACTGGAACGCCTTCCATGAAGCCGCGCAGGCGGTGCTGACCCAGGGCTTGCGAGATCTGGGGCTGCTTCAGGGCGACGTCAGTGAGTTGATCGAGACGGAAGCCTACAAGCCGTTCTTCATGCACCGCACCGGGCACTGGCTCGGCCTGGATGTGCATGATGTGGGCGATTACCGCGTGCATGATGCCTGGCGTGTGCTGGAGCCGGGCATGGTGCTGACGGTGGAGCCCGGTCTGTATGTGGCGCCGGACAACGAGGCCGTGGATGCACGTTGGCGCGGTATCGGTATTCGCATCGAGGACGACGTGGCGCTGACCCGTGACGGGCATGACGTGCTGACCGCCGACGTGCCCAAATCGGTGGCGGAGATCGAGGCCCTGATGGCGGACCAGAAGCGGCAGCGTCGCGCATGACCACCGGGCCGGGCGCAGCGCCCCGGGGCATCGTGATTGTCGGGGGCGGCATGGCGGGTCTGGCCCTGGCCCTGCTGCTGCGCCGCGCTGGCCAGCCGCAGGTCACCCTGGTCGAGGCCTCGCCGCTTGCGGAAGGTGAGGCCCTGGATACCCCCAGTTTCGATGCGCGCAGCACCGCCCTTTCCGCCGGTTCCCTGGACCTGTTGAGTCATCTTGGGCTGGATGACGCCTTGCTGGCCCGTGCCGCGCCGATCCTGAGCGTGGATGTATCCCGGCGCAGCCGTCTGGGGCAGACACGCATGCGCGCCGAAGAGGAAGGGCTGCCGCGTCTCGGGGCGGTAGTTGAAAACCGCTGGCTGGGTCAGGTGCTGCTGGAGGCGGCCCGGCGTGATGAGGCCATTCAACTGCTGGCCAGCGCGACCGTTGAGCGCGTGCAACGCCTGACGGGCGGCTATGCCGTTTCGCTGACCCAGGACGGTCGCGCCACGACGCTGACCTGCGCCCTGCTGGTGGCGGCCGACGGCGCCCGCTCCCGGGTACGCGATGCGCTGGGCATCAGCGCCCGTCATCATGACACCGGGCACGATGCCCTGGTGGCTAACGTGGCGCTGGCGCAGCGCCTGCCCGCCGCCGCCGGGGTGGCCTGGGAACGCTTCCTCGATACCGGACCGCTAGCCTTGCTGCCGCTGCCAGAGGCGCGCATGGCGCTGGTGTGGACCGGTCCGCGGGCCTTCATTGATGAACTGGCCGCATTGCAAGACGCGCCTCTGCTGGAGCGATTGCTGGACGCCTTCGGCGAGGACCGGCTGGGCCGGTTTGCGCGTCTGGGCGAGCGGCAGCGCTATCCGCTGGTGCTCACACAGTCGTGTGGACAGTATGTGCCCCACGCTGTGGTCGTCGGCAACGCCGCCCACAGCCTGCATCCGGTCGCCGGACAGGGTTTCAATCTGACCCTGCGGGATCTGGCCAGTCTGGCCACCACGCTGGGCGAAACAGAAACCCCTGGCGACGTTGCAATGCTGCGCCGTTATGCCGAGGGCCGTGCCGCCGACCAGGCACTGATCAAGCAGGCCTCGCGCTGGGTGCCGGAGCTGTTCCGGGTGCGCTTCGGGCCGTTTGCGCACACCCGCCAGCTCGGGCTGGTGGCGCTGGATATCCTGCCGGGCTTGCGCAGCGGTTTTGCCGCTCGCGCGATGGGGGTGGCCAATGGGGGATGACAGCATGGACGTGATGATTGTGGGGGGCGGCATGGCAGGCGGCATGCTTGCGGCGGCTCTGGCTGATACCGGTCTGCGAGTGCGGGTGCTGGATGCGGCGCCCGAACCCGCGATGCCGGAAGGCCCGGCCCGGCCTCGGGTCTCCGCCCTCACAGAGGCGAGTCAGCGCATGCTGTCGCAGGTCGATGCCTGGGCGCGGCTGCCCGCAGAACGGGTGCAGGCCTACGCGCGCATGCAGGTCTGGGATGGAGACGGCACCGGCGAAGTCGAGTTTGACGCCGCCTCGGTGCAGGCGCAGGCGCTCGGCTGGATTGTTGAAAACGAGGCGCTGGTGGCCGCCTTGTACGCCGCCCGACCCGCCAATGTGGTCTGGCACTCCTCAGTGCGTGCCCGGGATATCCGCCGTCAGGGGGAGGTCTGGCAGGTCACGCTGGACGATGGCCAGGTATTTCGCGCGCCGCTGCTGGTGGGCGCGGATGGCGCTCGCTCCCGGGTGCGCGACGCGGCCGGTATTCCTGCGCCTGTTCAGGACACCGGGCATGTCGCTATTGTCGGTAGTGTGCGGTCAGAGCATGCCCATGGCGCCTGTGCGCGTCAGCGTTTTCTCACCTCCGGGCCGTTGGCGCTTTTGCCATTGCCGGGTGATGGCGATGACGTGTCGCTGGTCTGGTCGCTGTGGCCGCACGAGGCGGAGCGCCTGATGGCGTTGCCGCCGGAGGCGTTTGATCTGGCGCTCAGCCAAGCCAGTGCCGGATGCCTCGGGGCGCTGTCGTTCCAGGGCGCCCGTCAGGTCATCCCCATCCACACGCTGCACGCCAGCGACTATGTGCGCCCCGGCCTGGCATTGGTGGGTGATGCCGCTCATGTGGTCCATCCGCTGGCGGGGCAGGGCATCAATCTGGGCCTGCTGGACGCTGCCGTGCTGGCGGAGGAAATGCAGCGCGCCCTGTCCCGGGGATTGCCCGCCTGGCATGACTCGGCACTGAACCGCTATCAGCGCCGACGTTGGGGGCACAATGCCCTGATGATCAGGGCGCTGTCAGGCATCAAGGCGCTGTTCGAAGCGAACGGGCTGGAGTGGCGCTGGGCGCGCAATACCGGCATGCGCTGGGTGAACCGGCTGGCGCCGGTGAAGCAGATGCTGGCACGCGAGGCCCTGGGTCGAAAGGGTGATCTACCTCGTCTGGCGCGCAAATAGACAAAAATATCCACGCTGTATACTTTCTACATTGTCCGACTAAACTGTTGTTTTTTGGCGCTTTTTTTGTCATTTTCTGATGATTAGGTCACATATTTGTTAAGGCAAGGTTAACTTTTTTGTCCTGATATGACTTTTCTCTACGCTGTTCTCCCCTGAGACTATATTCCTAGAGCTGTCGTGCAATAACGCGCCGCCATCGTTATGTCGGTCTTTTCCAGCCGCCCCCCGGCTGCCGACACACTGCGCAACGCGTTGTTGAGCCTGGTTCCATTGCCCGCCGCACCATGCGCGAAATCAGGACGCGCGCTGGCAGGCAATCCGTAGCGCTACGACAAATAACAAGAGCTTGGAGAACAACGATGAAATACCTCCCGCACGCACGGCGGGCCCTGGTTGGGGCCGTCGGTATGACCTTTTCCCCCTGACAGCCATGGCCAGCATGGGCAACATCGGTACTACCTATGGTGTGACGCCGTTGGATATCGGCACCGCCCAGGCCATGTCCATGTTCAACAGCGGTGTGGCGGCCACCTATTACAACCCGGCCTATCTCGCGCGCGACCGCCGCGGGCAGTTGTCGTTGGGGATCTTGTCGGCCAATACCGATATTGATGTGCGCACCGACTTTGCGTCGAGCTTCGCCCCCGAACGTGATGGCACCGGCCTGGGAGCGGGTCGCACCGAGCACGTCTTGATCGGTATGAAGACGGACATGTCGGATCTGTTCAGCACTGACCGGGCTCTGGTGCTGGGTCTTATGGCCGGGATCGAGGAGTACGGCACGGAGATGCTGGGCTTCAGCGCCAACACGTCGGACAGCGGGCAGTACTTCCGCTACGGGTCCCAGCCGCTGTTCCTGAATATTGGCGTTGGCGCCAACATTGCCCCGGGTATCGACGTGGGGGCCTCGTTGCGGGTGACGCTGGAAGCTGACGCTGATCTCGTGCTCGAGTCCACACCCGGTGGTGTGACCAGCAACGAGCAGATCGCGGTTTCAGCCAAGCCTGTCCTCAGTCCGATCCTGGGCCTCACGGTGAACTGGGGGGAAGTCTCCGGCGCGCAGGAAGGAAGTTGGCAGAGCCGGATTGAAACCGCGCTGACCTACCGGAAGAAAACCGCATCGCGCGCGGATATTGATGCGCTCGCGGTGATTCCGGGGCTGATCGATGCCGGTCTCGGCCTGGCGCTGAGCACCTTGCACGCCTTCCAGCCTGAAATCTATGCGGCTGGCATCAGCTATGCCGATGGCGATTTGCGACTGTCTGCGGTGGCGGAGCTGCAGCGCTGGTCACAACTTGAGCGCGAATTTGCCACTGACACCGTGCGGGATCAGGCCGATATGCGGTTTGAGGATGTGCTGATCCCGCGCCTGGGTATGAGCTATCGCGCGAGTCCGGTTCTCACCGTGGTGTCGGGTCTTTCCTATGAGCGTTCGCCGCTCGACCGGGATGAATCACTCGGGGTGAACTACTTCGATAACGACCGTGTGGTGTTGGGTCTGGGCGGCAGCATTGAGTTTGCCGAGGTGCCCGGCTTCAACTACCCGATGCGTCTGGACGTGGCATACCAGTACCAGCACCTGATCGAGCGGAAGTTCGATCTGACGTCGGAAAACATCAACCTCAATCCGTACGAAACAGTGAAAGTGGACGGTAACGCGCACGATTCTCAAAGCTGACGGGCGCGCCGATCAATACGGTACCTGTGCAATCCACGCTGTTGGGAAATGATTCATCTTCTGCGCAGCAAGGTAACCTTTACGGTGATCTGGCTTTCGTGCCGAATTTCCCTGAGGTGACGCCGCTGCGTATTCCGCGTGGCAATCTGTTGTCCGGCACCCCGGTGGAAGTGTTGATTTCGGGTGAAGTGCCGGCGCAACTGCAAACCGGTGATATCTCGGTGACGATCATTTCCGATGCCGTCGGCTACCTGTTGCCCAACGAAAGCTCGGATGATCGTTTTGCGCCGCGCCACGTTCGTATGTGGATGGATGTGGCGATGACCGCAGAAGGTACTGAGGCCAACGCTGCGTTGACGCAGGACGTTATGCATGTCGAAGTGGTGGGTATTGCCATCATCGAGAATGGCGTGCTGTCCATTGATGCCGTAGCGGCTATCGAGCTGGATGTGCTGGGTATTGACCGCGCTATTGGCGCCCTGGCATTCCGGCTTGAAGGCTATGACCATCCGAACCTCGCGCCGCCGCAACAGCAGCCCGCCGGGCTTGCTACCTTGCAGTCGTGGCTGCCTGCTGATCAAGTGGATCGGGCGCGGCCCGGTGATCCGATTATCCTGACCTTCGATCGCCCGATTTATCGTGACTCGGTCAAGCCGGGCACCGGGGCCCTGAGCGTTACGCGCAATGGTGTTGAAGTAGACTATAACGTGCGAGCCGATGGCTCCGCGCTAGTCGTTGAGCCTGAAGGTGGCCTGGCATTTAATGACGAGTACACAATAAATATTAATGGTGCAGCCCGTGATCTGTATGGAAATCCGATAGGGCAGGACTACTCCCTTCACTTCACTATGCCTCTTTTCCGCGAATACCTTCCTGGCGAAATAAAGGAAACGTTCGAGCCTGAATCTCCGGATGGATCGCAACGATTCCTGCGTGTGCCGATGTCTGCGAGGGCCGTTACCACTTACCCGGGATATCCGTGCGCTACTGAGGCGCGTGCGATAGCCGACGGTTTGCATGGCCGCTGCGTTGGGAGCAGAACCGGATCGCCTGCATCATGGGAAACGGTAGATGGCGCCGTCGTAGCGACCAACGAAATTCTTCCTGTAACGACGCTGCCTGCAAATAGAGATATACGGGTTCGGTTCTCCAAGCCTATGGATCAATCCAGCATCCGTTTAGGTGATGTGAATGGTGTACGGGTGTGTGGTGTTGGGACTTTCCGGGTTGAGCGCATGAATGACGCCGGCACAGACTGTATTGCTCCGGTCCCGGGGAGACTGGAGCTGGCGGCAAGAAGTGCGCGTTTCGTCCCTGATGAGCCTTGGGAATCTGGTGTGCTGTATCGATACACTATGGTGTCTAACGGAAGCATAAGAGGTTCTAATCCACACCGCACAGACTTGAACAATGCGCGTGCAGATTGCGCTACCGGAAATGTGATCTGCTCTGCAGACAGCTTGCCGCTAATGACTCGGTTTTTCTCTTCCGGGCCTGGTAGTGCTCCCACGCATACTGGAGGTGGTCCAAATATGGAGATCTTCTTCCGGGGTGCGGAGCCAACTACTGCTGTTTTCCAGTCGATGGTTACGTTGCCTACACCAGATGTGAACGCCAACTCGATTCTGGATGAAGAGGAGCGGCCCGATCTCGTGCTACGGGATAACGCCCCCGCTAATAGTAGCCCGTACGAAATTCCTTTGAACGGAACATGGTTAAGTGTCAACCGAACTGCTGGTCAGATTAATGCTGTCAGGTTGGGATGTTCGACTACAGGACCAGCCTGTCCGGAAAATGCATTTATCTACATAAATGGCGGCCTTGATGCGGACATCATTGGCTATGATGAATCTGAGGACGCTGTACGGGTTGACTTGTACCCGACCATGATTGCTACCACCGGGGTTGATCTCTACGCAACCTCAGGGGTGGGGGAGCCAAGGAGCCCGGCGCCTAAAGGGCCGCAGTTCATGCGTACTCGTTATGCATTGGATCAGAACGGCGTGCGGAGCCAGCCAATCACTGGTTGGATACGCCGAAATGAGAGTGATCCTTCGGGCGCTCCCATCTTTGAGGCGGAGCTGGGCCTTCTGGTTGACGCGCCGCAGCTTGATGCGCGCGTATATGCGGTTGGTATTACACCATCCATAAATCACAACATTCGGTCGTTGGCTTTCAGCCTATCCATGCGAGGGCCTGTAACGTTCCTTGAGGATGGAAGAATGGTTATTGCTGCCGTTAATGCTGAAGAGGCGCTGTTGGAGACACGGCTTGATGTGGACGTGCCTTTGCTGCAATTAAGGGGCAGATTGATCTGGCTTTGAGAGCCGGAGATTCATCTCTCGCCTTCGTTGCCGATCCCGTGAAGGAATAAAAGTTTGCCTTTTTGCGTGTGAGTTTGCGGGCCCACCCCGGCCCGCCTTTTTTCTACGAAAAAGGCGCCTGGCATGACAGGCCAAACAGAATAATCAAGGAGAACAAGATGAAATTCATAAAATTGATGAGCGTGAGTGCCGTGTCTGCGGCAGTGGCGGCGCTCGCAGCATGTGGTGGCAGCTCCGATTCTCGCCCTACGGCGGACCTGCGGGTCATTCACGCGGCAACGGATGCGCCAGATGTGCGCGTTAATCTGCGCAACGACAATATTGAACACGCTCGTGTTTGAAAGCGAGGTGGTCGGCCTGCGCGCTGGCGACGATTTGTTGATCAGCGCCCTCGACAGTGCTGATGAGGTGCTCGAATCTGCCGGCAACTCGCCGATAAACCTTCTTGTCAGCTTCCCGAATGCAGCCAGCTCACTGCTGCTGCGGGATATCAATGATCTGGCGTCACTGGATGTGCTACATGCTGCCTCCGGGGTGAGTGATGCGGAGGTCTACTTTGCGCCGCAAGCTGATTTCGTCGCTTGTTCTGCAGAGGATGCTAACGGTGACGACCCCAGCGCGAGCTGCACCCAGCCGTTGGTGCAGTCCATTGCGTTCTCTGATCAGGTGCGAACCGTTGTGGACCCGGGCAGCTATGCGCTGAGGGTGAACGCTGAAGGTGCAGGCTCCGCCGAGGCGCCGATTTCCGCTGACAGCCTGCAACTGAACGCGGGCTTTGGCTATATCGCCGTGGCTGCGGGCCATGCCGTCGACGTGGACGTCGACCTGTTCCCGCTGTTTCTGGAGCGTCAGTCCCGGGCTATCGCAACACAAGCCACAGTGCGTCTGGTGCATGCTGCGTCTCTGGCAGGGCCTGTCTCGGTTTTTGTGACCGAAGCTGGCGAAGTCACTGATGCTGATGTCCAGTTTGCTGAAGTGACGCCGACACTGACCCTTAACGTGCGAGCCAACAGTGGCTATCTGGCTTTGCCGGGCGGCGATTACGATATCCGCATTGCAGTGCCACTCACAGATGGCGGCTATGATGTCGTATTCAGCCAGACCGATACGTTTGCTGATGGCTCGGTGCTGGATCTGATCGTCCGGAACCCGGACGAGAATGAAGGCGAGTTCGAGGTGGGCGTGATGACGGTGTCGGCATCAGCCGCTCTCAGTCCCTGACTTTCTGATCAGGTTGCTTCGGTAACCCGCATTAACCAGGCACACCAGTGCCTGGCTTTTTTTTGCTTTTCACCTTTCCGTAACGTCGCCGTGACGCGTTGTTCATGACGATTTCTCAAATAGAAAAGAACTTGCCCTTCTGGTGCTGTGTTTGACATGACCTTGATGTCACGGGGGGAATCTTCGGATTCCTTTATTGTGATATGGGGTATGAAGCGATGCGTGCAATCAGAATGGCTGGTGGCCTGTTAATGGCCGCCGGGGTAATGGGGCTGTCGGCCTGCGGAGGCAGTAGCAGCAGCGTGCGGCCAACGGCGGATGTTCGGGTGATTCATGCGGCTACTGATGCACCGGACGTCAATGTGCGGGTGAATGGCGAGGGTGTGGAGGGCCTGCAAGGCGTACCCTTCGGTACAGGGTCCCCGTTTCTGCGCCTGCGTACAGATCGTTATGACGTCGATGTGGACGCGCTCGCCGCGGCGGGCACGATAGACAGTGTTATCAACGCTTCGCTGACGCTGGAGCGCGATA
Source organism: Alcanivorax sp. (assembly GCA_013823245.1). Taxonomy (GTDB): domain Bacteria; phylum Pseudomonadota; class Gammaproteobacteria; order Pseudomonadales; family Alcanivoracaceae; genus Isoalcanivorax. Next base: position 16,701 of record PNLU01000032.1, on the reverse strand, counting down.
CACAAACCACCGTGATTGCGGCAGGCCTTCTCGACGATGACAGTTTCGGGCCGCAAGTGATCGTGAATTCCCGGTCGCTGGTGCCGTCCGACAGCACTCGGGTGCAGGTGGTGCATGCTGCGCCGGGTGCCCCTGAGGTGTCGGTATTCGTGACCGCGCCTGACGGCATGCTGGATATGCCGCTGACCACCTTCTCGTTCTATGACAACACCGACCAGGTGACTGTGCCCGCCGGCGAGTACCGCATTCGCATCACTGCAGGCAGCAGTAATGACGACAGCGATGTTGTGTTTGATTCCGGGCCGATCACCTTGCCGGGTGGCGCAGACCTGCTGGTGCTCGCGCTCGACAATCCGGGCCCCGGTGCTCCGGTCGATCTGCTGGTCTCCACGGGAACGGGTGACGATTTCGTGCTCCGTGACGTGAACAACACGGCCTCATTGCGCGCGGTGCATGCGGCGTCGGGAGTGAGCACGGCGGAAATTTTTGCGGGTCTGGCTCCGCTGGCAGACAACGCTGATCCGGTAGTGGATGAAATCGAATTCACGCAGTCGGGTACCCTTGATGGCCTGGAGCCAGGCGAATACGAAGTGCGTATCGGCGTGGCGGGCGCCGGTGCAGCAGATGCGCCGATCACAGCCACCGCCGCACTTGAAGGCGGTATCGCTTACACCGCGCTGGCGGCTGGTGACCTGCCCGCTGACATGGGCGCGCCGGATCTGTTCGCCATTCTGGCTCAGGATGATCGTCGCCAGGTCGCGACAGACGCGCGGGTGCGCGCCATTCATGCCGCTTCCCTCGCTGGTACTGTGGATGTGTTTGTTACGCCATCGGCGGATGCCGTGACCGTGCAAGCTATCGAGATGGGAGAGCTGGCGCCGACCCTTCCCGGTTTTGAAGTGGGCGATGTCACCCCCTACCTGGCCCTCCCGCCGGGCACCTATGACGTGCGCGTGCGTGCTGGCGGAACGGTAGCGATTGACGTGTCGGACGTGGACCTGGGCGCCGGCTCTATCACCACTCTGGTCGCCCGGAACCCGGACGCTGAAGAGGGCGAAGACGAGTTCGGGTTTATTGTGTTGCCAAATTGAGAGACGTGTTCTGCGCTCCACTTGCAGGCGGCGGGGTTATTGAAGGATAATGCGAACAATTATTACTTTCCTTAACGGGAGTGGTGTTGTGCGCAGTATCAAGACTGGGCTTATCGCCCTGTGTGCCCTGACCCTGGCCGCCTGCAGTGACTCGCGCAGCGGCGACGAGATCGTAGTCTACACGTCCCGCGCCGACCATCTGGTCAAGCCGGTCTTCGACGCCTATTCAGCGGAGACCGGCACCCGCATCCGTTACATCACCGACAATGAAGCCGCGCTCATCACGCGCCTGGAGGCCGAGGGGGCCAACAGCCCGGCCGATATGCTGATCACCGTGGACGCTGGCAACCTGTGGCTGGCCGCCGACCGGGATCTGCTGCAGCCGGTGCAGGACAGTGACCTGGAAAATGCCGTGCCCGCGCACCTGCGCGATTCGGAAGGTCGCTGGTTCGGGCTCACCGTGCGCGCCCGCACGCTGGTGTACTCCACCGAGCGGCTCGACCCAGCGGAACTCTCCACCTACGAAGCACTGGCCGATGAGGCGTGGGCAGATCGCCTGTGCCTGCGCACCTCCAAGAAGGTGTATAACCAGTCGCTGGTGGCGACCATGATCGAACGGCTGGGCGAGGAGCAAGCCGAGCAGGTGGTGCGCGGCTGGATCAGTAATCTGGCCACGGATGTGTTCGCCAATGACAACGCGGTGATGGAAGCCATTGTGGCCGGGCAGTGCGATGTCGGTATCGTCAATACCTACTACTTTGGCCGCCTGCTGCGGGATCGCCCTGACCTGCCGATTCGTCTGTTCTGGGCCAACCAGGGTGACGGCGAGAGCGGTGTTCACGTCAATATCTCCGGGGCCGGTCTCACCCGCCATGCGCCGAACCGCGACGCCGCGCTGGACCTGCTGCGCTGGATGGCGCAGCCGCAAGCGCAGAGTCTGCTGGCTGACCTGAATCTCGAATACCCGGTGAACCCGGATGTCGCGCCGGACGAAGCGGTGGCCGCCTGGGGCAGCTTCCGTGCGGACGATCTGAATGTGGAAATTGCCGGGCGTCGCCAGGTCGAGGCGGTCAAACTCATGGACCGGGCCGGCTATCGTTGAGGTCCGACTGGCGGAAGGCAGGCATGGCGGGCAGAATGTGCCCTCCATTGCCTGACCCGATGCCATGCACCTGATTGCAACCCGAATGAAGCTGCGGCGCTGGCGCCCCGATGCCCTGGTGGTGCTCACCCTGGTGCTGTCGGCCATGGTGCTGATGCCCATTGCGGTGCTCGGGCTGTCCTGGCTGGGCGACGAATCGGCCGTGTGGCGCCATCTGGCGGATACCGTTCTCAAGGATCTGATTCTCAACACCCTGCTGTTGCTGGTGGGCGTCGGCGCGGGCGTGTTGCTGCTCGGGGTCAGCCTCGCCTGGATGGTCTCCTCGCTCGATTTTCCCGGTCGTCGTTTCTTCGATTGGGCGCTGCTGTTACCGCTGGCGGTGCCCGCCTACGTGCTGGCGTTTGTGGCGCTGGACTTGCTCGATTTTTCCGGGCCGGTGCAAGGCAGCCTGCGCCAGTGGCTGCCTTTTTTCTCCGGCGGCAGCGTGCGCCAGCCGTGGCTGGTGATCGTCAGCCTGTCGCTGGTGTTCTACCCCTACGTGTACATGCTGGCCCGTGCCGCCTTTATGGTGCAGGGGCGGACGCTGATGGAGCAGGCCCGCATCCTCGGGCTCGGGCCGTATGCGGCATTCTGGCGCGTTGCACTGCCGATGGCGCGCCCCGCCATCGCGGCGGGCCTGGCGCTCGCCCTGATGGAAACCCTGGCGGACTTTGGTGCCGTGGCGGTGTTCAACTATGACACCTTTACCACCGCCATCTACAAGAGCTGGTATCACCTGCGCACCTTGAATGCGGCGGCGCAACTGGCCTCGCTGCTGTTGCTGTTCGTGCTGGTCACGCTGGTGCTGGAACGCATGGGCCGTGGCCGCGCCCGGTTTGCCCAGCAGGGCGGGCAGCAGATGCACCGGGTGCGCCCCCGCCCATTGCAGCGCTGGCTGCTGACCGGCTACGCAACGCTGGTATTCATGGCGGCCTTTGCGGTGCCGGTGGGGCGGCTGGTGTTCTGGGTGGTGGACAGTGCCTGGATGGATCTGGACAGCCGCTATTGGGGGCTGGTCACACGGACCTTCCTGCTGGGCGCCATCGCGGCGGTCGCGACCGTGGTGCTGTCGTTGCTGCTGGGCTATGTCCGGCGCACGCGGCGCCAGCGGCTGGTGCATGCAGCCGTACGCGGCGCCACCGTGGGCTATGCCATGCCAGGCTCGGTGCTGGCGGTGGGCATCATGCTGAGTTTCGCGGCCATCGATCAGTGGCTGGGGGCCACCTTCAATCTCCGGCCTGTTCTGCTGGGTGGGCTGCTCGCCCTGCTGATGGCGTATGTGGTGCGCTTCCTGGCCGTGGCCTACGGGCCTGTGGAGGCCGCGTTCGAGCGGGTGCGGCCGCGCCTGGTGGATGCTGCGCGCACACTGGGCGCGACCCCGGCAGAGGCGGTGCGCCGTGTCTATCTGCCGTTGCTGGCGCCCGGGGTGTTGACCGCCCTGCTGCTGGTGTTGATCGACGTGATGAAGGAAATGCCCGCAACGCTGCTGCTGCGACCCTTCGGTTGGGACACCCTGGCGGTCCGCATCTACGAGATGACCACAGAAGGGGAATGGGCGCGTGCCGCGTTACCGTCCCTGACCCTGGTGCTGGTCGGATTGTTACCGGTCTACCTACTGATGCGCCGTATGCGTTCCAGGTAGCGCATTTGGGGCACTGCGCCGGATCGTTTTGTGCAGTGGCTGGCATTTTGTTTTGAATTTACAATATGTTAACAAAATGGTTCTCCGCTCGATGATGCCGTTGGCGTGCGATCGCCTATGATGCATTGGGTGGCCGTGTGACTAGCGATTTGCGGTGAAAAGCGGAGCGATGGTGCCAACACAAGGTGTGACGCGATGTAGAGCTAGGGAAAGTGCGTGTTTACACTCTTTTTCTCATGCATTACACGAATGCTACGCCGCTTAAAAAACTCCCGCTGACGCCCCGCCAACCGTCTGTCACGCTGCAATAACCTGAATAATAAGTATGCGGAGCGTAATATCATGGTCTCTCCCTCCCGGTTGTCCGTCGCCACAGTGTTTGCGGCAGGCATGGCCTTCTCGTCGGCAGGCGCCCTCGCCAGCATGGGCAATACCGCCCGACGTTCGGCATCCTGCCCACCGATATCGCCTCGGCGCAGGGGCTGTCGCTGTTCAACAGCCAGGTCTCGGCGACCTACTACAACCCTGCCTTTCTGGTGCGCGATCCCCGTGGCGAGCTGACGGCGGGGCTGTTCCATGCGGAGCATGAATTGCGCGTGGATAGTCAGGGCGGCCTCAACGCGCCGACTCGTGAGGGGGACGTCCTCAATGACACGCCGTCGCAGCAGGTGCTGATCGGCATGAAGACCGACCTGTCCTCGGTGACGAAATACAACACGCCCTTCTATCTGGGTTTCATGGCCGGGGTGGAGAAATTCGGTCAGGAAATGCTGGCCTTCCAGTCCGGCGAGTCGGAAGAAGGCCAGTTTCTGAACTATGACCGGCAGCCGCTGTTTCTGAATATCGGTGGTGGCCTGACGTTGTGGCGCGGTATTGATGTTGGCGCGTCGGTGCGCGTCACCCTGCACGCAGAGGCGGCATTGAACACCGACACGACTCTGGGTGGCACAACGTCCCGTGAGCGCCTGGAAGTGTCGGCCAAACCGGTATTGCGCCCGATCCTGGGCGTCAACGTGAACTGGGGGGAGACCTTCTGCAGCCACACGCCCTGCTGGATGGAAAATCTGGATACGGCGCTGGTCTACAAGGGTTACTCCAATACCCGCACCAGTGTGGATGCCAATGCGACCATCCCGGAAACACTGGGCGGTGATGGTCTGCTGCTGGCGATTCGCACCATTGATTCGTTCCAGCCGGAAATCGTGACGGCGGGCGCGCAATACCAGTTCGGGCGCGCCCGCGTGGCGCTGTCGGGCGAGTTCCAGCGCTGGTCGCGTCTGGAGCGCGAGTTCGAGGGCGACACCATCAAGTCGCGGGCCAATATCGAATTCCGCGATATCTTTATCCCGCGAATCGGCGCCGAGTATCAGGTCAACGATATGCTGTCGGTGTCCACCGGGTTGGCGTATGAAGTCTCGCCGCTGAAGAGCACGCGCACCGAAAACATCAACTATCTTGACAATGACCGCATCATTGTCGGCTTCGGCGGCGCACTGGAAATCGCCAATCCGCCCGTGCTGGCCTTCCCGTTGCGTCTCGACTTCGGCTATCAGTACCACCACCTGCGTGACCGCGACTTCATCATCTCCGGCACCCGCTCCAGCGATGGTGAACCGTTCGAGGAACTGGTCACGGCGGACGGTGACGTGCACGTGGTGGCCGGCTCCATCACGATCAAATTCTGAGGGGGTGCAAGATGATCAGACAGGCATGGCTCCTGATCGCCGTCGCCCTGCTGGTGGCGTGCGGCGGCAGCAAGCAGACAGTGACCCCGGCGCCTGCGGCGTTGTCGGTGTTCTATACCTACCCGGCGGCGGAGCAGACCGAGGTGTCCCCTCGCGCACCGCTGGTCGTACGCTACTCGCAGGCGGTGGACATCACCGCCGACGATGCCGTATTGACCACGGCACAGGGCGACGTGGTTGAAACCAGTGTGACGCTGACCGATGACGGCCGCAGCATGGTGGTGCGACCTCTGGCTCCCCTGGCGACCCTCACCGACTATGTGCTGAGCACGCCCCGGCTGCCGGGCCTGCCGGACACCGGCATCCGTTTCCGCACCGCGCCAGCCGAGAAGGGCCCGCGTGCCGACCAGGTGCTGTCCGACACGTTTGCCGTGGCGCGCATGATCCCCGACGGTGAGCAGCTCGAATTTATCGACTTCTCCTCCATTCGTTTGCAGTTCACCCAGCCGCTGGATACCTCGACGCTGCGTTACGGCGACTCGATATCGTTGCGCGCCGATGGAGAACTGGTGCCTGCAACCCTGCTCGCCCGTGGCCGCTTTGTCACGCTGGACCCGGACGATGACCTGCAGCCGGGCACGTCCTATACATTGTCTGTCAGCTCGGCGGTGCAGAGCCGCTATGGCGATGCGCTGGTGCCGATGACGCAACAATTCGTGCCGCGCGACGCGGGCGCCACCTCGGTATTGCCCCTGCTGGCACCGGCCAGCGGTGAGCGTTCCGTGCTCACCGGGGACACGGTAAACCTGGTGCCCGTCATCGCTTCGCTGCTGGGTGAAAACACCGCGTCGCAGCAGGAAGGCATGATCTTTGCGGAGCTGGCCTTCCTGCCGGATTTCCCGGACGTGTCGCCGTTGCGAATCGCCCGCGGGGGTCTGCTGATGGGGGATGAACTGGTGGTCAGGGTGGGCGGCGAAGTGCCGGCAGGTTTCAATTCCGGCACCGTGACCGTGGAAATCATTTCCGACGCCGTGGGCTACCTGTTGCCCAATCCGTTCAGCCGAAATCCCAACGCCCCGCGCCAGCTGCGCGTGTTGATGGACATCGCTATCTCCACGGGCGACCCCGAAGCGAACGCCGCGTTCAACCAGAGCATTCTGCATCTGGAACTGATCGGCCAGGCCATTGTGGAAGACGGGCGCCTGACGGCGGATGCCCTGACCGTGGTCGAACCCGAAGTGCTGGGGGTCGAGACCGCCTTTGGTGCCCTGAGTTTCCGCATGCAGAGCTTTGGCGACGATGACGAGCGGCCTGATCCGATCCCGGACCTGCGCGAATTTGCGGTGCAGTCCTGGATGCCCGGCAGCAACGTGCCGCCCTTCCAGGACAATACCGACAAGCAGCGTCCCGGGGACCCGGTGGTGGTCAACTTCACCCGGGCGCCTGATCTGAACAGCCTGGGTCTGGGCAGTGATCTGCCACGGTTGGAGGTGATCAGTGCCGGGCAGCCGGTGCCGTTCGACGCGCGGTTGGACGGCGTGTCCCTGGTGATCAATACGGCGCTGGCCTACGGCGAGACCTACGATATCGTGCTGCATGACGGCATTACCGATATCGCGGGCAATCCGCTGATGCCGCAGACCCTGTCGTTCAGCATGCCTGAGTATGTGCGCGACGGTGCACCGCTGGTATCGCCGCTGGCGCTTAATGTCTATCCCGGTTACCCCTGCGCCCTGGATACCGGAGCGCGTGATCTGGCCGCGGGCATTACCGGTCGCTGCGCGGGCGGCGTGGACAGTGATGATCTGCTGCCCGTGCCCGGCATGCCGGTGAACCGGCCCATCGAGGTGCGTTTTTCCCAGATCATCAATGGCGACAGCATTGTGCTGGAACGGGACGGGCAACCGGGCAGCTTTGTGGTAGAGCGCCTGAACCAGGACGGCAGCAGCGCCGGGCTGGTGGACGGTGAGTTGCAGGTGCGCGACCGTGAGCTGGTGTTTACGCCAGCCAGCCGTTGGGAAGAGGGGGCCTTTTATCGCTATACCCTGCGTTCCAACGGCCAGAGTCGCAGTAGCGCCTGCACGCCGGGCGAGATGATCTGCTCGGCGGACAATCTGCCCCTGCGCACCCGTCTGCTGGCGCAGACACCGGGGGCGGCGCCGACACTGAATGGCGGTGGGCCGGATCTGGCCATTGTGTTTCGCGGGGCGCCGGAGGTGGACTGGGCACGCATCATCCTCAACAACCTGCCCACCGGTGACGTGAACAGCAACACCCTGCGCGACGCGGGGGAAGACAATGCCGTCGAGAATCCGGAGCTGCGCAAGAATGCGGCGCTTGTCGAAGTGACCGGCGTGGGTGGCGTGGTCAACGACGCCGCGCTGCAATGCGGCAACGATCGCCAGGGCAATCCCCTCGAAGACTGCTATATCTACCTGACCGGCGGCATTGATGCCGACGTGGCCGGGTTCCTGGATGCCGACGCCGCGCAGGCGGTGGCACGGACGCCGATACCGCCGGAAGTCATTGCGGCGGGCGGCGGCGTGCTTGTCTATCTGTACCCGACGATCCTGCAAACCAGCAATGTGGTGGTGGATGCGAGCGCTGCGATCGGCGATGCCGCCCCCGCCGATACCGGGCCCATGGCCATGCGGGTCCGCTATGCCTGTGATGCACGCACCTCGGGCACTCCCACTCCGCCCCACGCGGACCCGATCCGCCGTTGTGAAGACGGTGAGGCGGGCCTGGTGGAGGGCTGGATCATCGAGGGCCCTGATGGCCCGCAGTTCGCCACCGCGTTGAACCTGTATATCGACTCCCCGGCACTGGATCCGCGGGTCAATATCCTCGCGCTGGAGACCTTGCCGGATGCACTGGCCGACGCCATTGGCGTGGTGCCGGGGCTCGGGGATGTAGTGGGTGGCCTGCTCGGGTTGCTCGGGCCTGTGCTGGATCCGGTGCTGGGTGGCACCGGAGACCTGCTGGAGTTGCTGACCGGCTTCCTGCCGGATGGTGCCAATCCGGCGGCCATTCCGCTGGAGCATAATCAGCGCAGCTATGGCTTTGCCCTGGAATTGCTGGGTCCGGTGGAGTTCTACCGCGACGGCCGTATGGAGGTGGGTTTGCTGAGCCAGGGCAATGTGGACCTGGATGTCGAACTGGTGGCGCTGGGCTTGCTGGAGGCGGAGGTCAACCTGCGTATCCCGGCGGGGGACGCCATCCTCAATTACACCTCCGGGCCGATCAAGCGCTGAGGGCGACCGGGGTTGTTAACGGCCAGGAGTGTTAACAGGCGGGGGCAAGCATGTAGAATGCGCGGCATACACCCACAGCCGGATGCGCAGCCCCCATGGGACACCGAACCCCGCTTTACGACCAGCATGTGGCCGCTGGCGGCCGCATGGTCGATTTTGCCGACTGGGACATGCCCGTTCATTACGGCTCCCTGCTCGATGAGCATCACGCCGTGCGCCAGGACGCCGGGGTCTTCGATGTCTCCCACATGACCGTGGTGGATGTCAGCGGCCCGGGGGCGCGCGATTACTTGCGCCACCTGCTTGCCAATGACGTCGACAAGGCCGCGCCGGGCAAGGCGTTGTATAGCGCCATGCTTAATGACGAGGGCGGCGTGATCGATGATCTGATCGTCTACCGGCGCGCGGACGACTACCGGCTGGTGGTCAATTGCGGCACCCGCGAAAAAGACCTGGCATGGCTGGCAAAACAGAGCGACGGCTTCGACGTGGCGGTTAGCGAGCGGCCGGACCTGGCCATGCTGGCCGTTCAGGGCCCACAGGCGCGCTCGCGTCTGGCGGCACTGCTCGCTGGTCCGCGCCGTGATGCCGTGACCTCACTCAAAGTGTTCGGTTTTGCCGAAGACGGCGACTGGCTGATCGCCCGCACGGGCTACACCGGCGAAGACGGCGTCGAGATTATCCTGCCCGGAAGTGATGCCGTTGCGCTCTGGGCGCAATTGCTGGAAGCGGGAGTGCTCCCCTGTGGCCTGGGTGCCCGCGACACCCTGCGCCTGGAGGCCGGCATGAACCTGTACGGCAATGACATGGACGAGACCGTGACGCCCTTGCAGGCGGGCATGGCCTGGACCGTGGTGTTCAATGAGGGGCGCGACTTTGTTGGCCGCGCCGCCCTGGAAGCCCAGCGTGATGCGCAGCCTGGCCCGGAGCAACTGGTCGGGCTGATTCTGGAAGGCAAGGGCGTGCTGCGCGCCCACCAGCGCGTCCTTACCGCTGCTGGAGAGGGTGAGATCACCAGTGGTACCTTTTCTCCGACGCTGGGCTTGTCCATCGCCCTGGCGCGGGTGCCTGCCGGCGTTTCCGGCGAGGCTGAAGTGGAAATCCGCAACAAGCGTCTGCCGGTGCGCATCGTGCGCCCACCGTTCGTGCGGCACGGCAAAGCCGTCCACCAGCAATTATCTTAAAGGGAAGAGATCATGAGCGATATCCGCGCCGAGTTGCGTTACGCCTCCACCCACGAGTGGGTTCGTCTGGAGGATGATGGCACCGCCTATGTCGGCATCAGCGATCACGCCCAGGACGCCATGGGCGATCTGGTGTACGTGGAACTGCCGGAGGTGGGCCAGGAACTGGAAGCCACCGACGAAGCCGGTGTCGTGGAGTCCGTCAAGGCAGCCTCCGACATCTACGCCCCGGTGTCCGGTGAGGTGGTGGCCGTGAACGAGGCCCTGGAAGACACCCCGGAACTGGTCAACCAGGACCCCTACGGCGATGGCTGGCTGTTCCGTATTCGCGTGGCCGACACTGCCGAGCTGGAGCAGCTGCTCAGCGCCAATGACTACCGTGAACAGCTCGACAGCGAAGACTGATGCCCTACATTCCCCACACCCCCGATGATGTGCAGGCGATGCTGGCGGCGATTGGCGCCGAACGTATCGAAGACCTGTTCGACGAAATCCCCGAGCACCTGAAGGCCGGGCGCCTGGACGCCCTGCCTGAAGGGCTGTCGGAAATGGAAGTGACCGCGCTGATGGCCCGCCGGGCCAGCCAGGACGCGGGCGCCCTGTGTTTCCTCGGGGCCGGTGCCTACGAGCATCACATTCCGGCGGCGGTGTGGGAAATTGCCACGCGCGGCGAGTTCTACACGGCCTATACGCCCTATCAGGCCGAGGCCAGCCAGGGCACCCTGCAGACCATCTATGAGTTCCAGACCCTGATGGCGCGCCTCACCGGGATGGATGTCAGCAATGCGTCCGTGTACGACGGCGCTTCCGGTCTGTCTGAAGCGGTGCTGATGGCACTGCGGGCCAACCGCAAGTCGAAATCCGGCCGTGTGCTGATGCCGCAGGCGGTCAACCCGCGCTATCGGCAGGCGGTGCAGGACATCTGCGTCAATCAGGGTGTTGAGCTGGTCAGCGTGTCGCTGGACCGCGACAGCGGCACCACCCTGCCTGCGGCGCTGAGCGCCCACGAAGGCGAGGACTATGCGGCCCTGGTGATTGCCCAGCCGAACTTCTTCGGTTGTCTGGAAGACGTGCACGCCCTGACCGACTGGGCCCACGCCCGGGGCATGCTGGTGATTGCCGTGGTCAACCCGACCGCCCTGGCGCTGCTGACGCCTCCGGGCGAGTGGGGCACAGAGGGTGCCGATATCGTGGTGGGCGAAGGCCAGCCACTGGGCGTGCCCTTGTCTTCCGGTGGCCCCTATTTCGGCTTCATGTGCTGCAAGCAGAAACATGTGCGGCAGATGCCCGGGCGCATCATCGGTCGTACCGTCGATCTCGAAGGTCGCCCCGGTTTCACCCTGACGCTTCAGGCGCGCGAGCAGCACATCCGTCGCTCCAAGGCGACCTCGAATATCTGCACTAATCAGGGTCTGGCGATGACGGCGGCGACCATCTATATGTCGCTGCTGGGGCCGGAGGGGCTGGAAAATGTGGCCGCTCATTGCCACGCCAATACCCGCGACCTGGTGGCCGCGCTGACCGCCCTCGACGGCGTCAGCGAAGCCTTTACTGCGCCGACCTTCCACGAAGCCGTATTGCGCCTGCCGCGCCCGGCGGCCGAGGTGCTGCCCGCGCTGGCGGCGCGCGGCATCATCGGCGGCTATGACCTGGGCCGCGATGACCCTGCGCTGGCCGATTGCGTGCTGGTGTGCGCCACGGAAACGCGCACCGCCGAAGACATCAGTGCCTATGCTGCCGCCCTGGCGGCGGTGCTCGCCGAGGAGGCCGCATGAGTACGCCGGATACCCGCGATGACCTGTTGATTTTTGAGCGCTCGCACGCCGGTCGCCGGGCCATGGCCCAGGCGCCGAAGGCCCTGCCCGCCGAGCGACTGGCGGCGATTCCTGACAGCCTGCGCCGCCGTGCCCGCCCGGCATTGCCGGAAGTGTCGGAACTGCAGGTGGTACGTCATTACACCAATTTGTCGTCGAAGAATTTCGCCATCGACAAGCAGTTCTACCCGCTCGGTTCCTGCACCATGAAGTACAACCCGCGCGGCGCCAACCGTGCGGCCATGCTGCCCGGCTTCCTGGGGCGCCATCCGCTGGCGCCGGAGAGCCACAGCCAGGGCTACCTGGCCTGCCTGTACGAATTGCAGGAATTCCTCAAGGAAGTGACCGGCATGAAGGGCGTCTCGCTGACGCCGATGGCGGGTGCCCAGGGCGAGTTCGCCGGGGTGGCGATGATCCGCGCCTACCACGAGGCCCGCAATGATCAGGGGCGTACGGAGATCCTGATCCCGGAAGCCGCCCATGGCACCAACCCGGCGACCGCCGTGATGTGCGGTTACACCGTGCGCGAAGTGCCGGTCAACCGGGATGGCGACGTGGACCTGGAAGCCCTGAAGGCCGCCTGTGGCCCGCAGACCGCCGGTCTGATGATGACCAACCCGTCCACCTGCGGCGTGTTCGAGCGGCAGATTGATGCCATCGCGAAAACCGTCCATGAAGCCGGTGGCCTGCTGTATTACGACGGTGCCAACCTGAACGCCATTCTTGGCAAGGTGCGACCGGGCGACATGGGCTTCGATGTCATTCACATGAACCTGCACAAGACCTTCGCCACACCCCATGGTGGCGGTGGACCCGGTGCGGGTCCAGTTGGCGTCAGCGAGCGCCTGAAGCCGTTCCTGCCAACGCCGATTGTTGGCCGTGACGGGGATCGTTATCGCTGGCTGGATCGCAACGACCTGCCGCAGAGCATCGGCCAGTTGTCCGCATTCATGGGCAATGCCGGGGTGTTGTTGCGCGCTTATTTCTACGCTCGCGTGCTGGGCCGCGAAGGCATGATTCGTGTCGGCGAGTATTCCACGCTGGCGGCCAATTACCTGCTCAAGCGGCTGGAAGCCGTCGGCTGCACCGCGGCGTACCCCGAGCGGCGTGCGAGCCACGAATTCCTGCTGACGTTCGCAAAAGAGGCGAAAACGCTCGGCGTGTCTGCCATGGATATCGCCAAGCGGCTACTGGACTATAATCAGCATGCGCCGACCACTTACTTCCCGTTGCTGGTACCCGAGTGCTTCCTGATCGAGCCCACGGAAACCGAAACGAAAGAAGCACTGGACGCGTTCGTTGATGCGATGGCTGCCATTCTGGCTGAAGCAAAAAACGACCCGGAACTGCTGAAAGGCGCGCCCTGGAGTCAGCCGGTGCGGCGTCTTGATGACGTCAAGGCAGCGCGTGAGCTGGATCTTGTCTGGCGCGAATGATCCACGGTAACAGGTGACGGCGGCGCCCGGACCGGCTAGGTTCATCAGTATTCTGATCCTGCGGCAGCCTGGCTGTCGCAGGGTTGCTTGACAGGCCGAGTCATGGATATCGACACCGAGTGCATTCCGCTGGGGCACATGCAGACCTACTTCGATCTGCGCAAGGGGCTGGTCCTGAAAATGGACTGGCTCGAGCGTCGTAGCCAGATTCGCCTGAATAACCCCGACGAAATCCTCGATACCATCATCGGCATCAATCCGGAAACCTTCTACCGCAAGGCGGGGATCGACTACCGGGATGGTGACGATGCCCGCTTCATCAGCACGCGCCAGTGCCTGGCTCTGGTGGATCAGGCTGTTCGCGCACTCGGCATGCCTTATCTCGGTCTGGTGATGGGCAACCTGATGACCGCCTCGCACCACGGCATGGCTGGCATGGCGGCCGTGACCCAGCCAACGCTGCGCGAGTGCATGGAGACGGTGTGCCGCTACTGTGATGAGCTGTTTCCACCCCTGGAAATGAAGGCCGATATGAATGGCGGCGAGGGATATCTCGAGATCAGCGAGGTGATCCCGTTACGCCCCTACTCGCATTTTTTCTACGAGCTCAACACGGTCAGCTTCTACAATATCTTTCTGCATCTGGTGGGCGAAGGGCGCGATGCCTTTCGCGTGGAGTTCAGTTACCCCGAACCGGAATGGGGCCATATTTACCGTCGCTATTTCCGTTGCCCCGTGTTGTTTGATCAGCCCTGCACACGCATCGTGGGTGACGCCGCCCTGGCGGATTTCGAACTGCCGCTGGCCAATCGTCTGATGGCCATGTCGGCCGAGAAGACCCTGTTCGAGAACATTCCCACCCGCGCCATGCGTCTGCTGCCGGTGCGGCTGCGGCGCATGCTTATGCGTTGCTACGGTGCCTTCCCGTCACTGGAAAACGCTGCCTCGGAGCTGGGCATGAGCGGCCGCACCCTGCGCCGAAAATTGTCGGAGAGCGGCACCAGCTATCAGCAGGAACTGGATGCGGTGCGGCAGAAACTGGCCCGCGAATACTTCGCGCGGGGCGGGGAATCCGTCACGGAAGTGGCGATGATGCTCGGCTTTGCCGATTCCTCCGCCTTTGCCAAGGCCTTCCGCCGCTGGACTGGCATGTCACCCAGCGATTACCTGATGGGGCGCGAGCCCGGAAGAATGTGATGTGCATCACGGTCCGTAGTGGCCGTGTGTCCTGTTACGCCAATCCCAAGGCCATGTTGGCCGGATTTAACCGATAACTGTCCCGGATTGTCCTGCGCACACTTGTGCACCGGAATAGTCTGCTCTGGCGTGCCCGAACAAGGCCGCATTACCGCATAACAATAACAAGAACGATCACCATAAAAAGAACAAAAGGCGGTAAACAAAAGAACAGGGAGAGCAGGTATGCGTCATCAGGATATGCTCCGCGAGCAATACAACGACAACCGCATGATGGTCGTGGCCTCTGCCGTCATGCTGATCATCATCATGGTAAGTATTGGCGTGATTACGCTGGCCGGGGGGCATCAGGAAACCGGGGTCATGGCCGTGCAGGTGCAGCATGAACGCCCCGCGCGTTGAGCGAGCGCGCCGCGCCGACCTGCCGGAGCTGGCCCGCCTCGCCCAGACGGTCCACGCCCACAGCTTTGCGGACCTGCTGAGCCCGGCAGCGTTGCGACGCGATATCGAGGGCCCCCTTTCCGCCTGGCATCTGCGCATGCAGGCCCGCTCCGACCTGTTCCTGGTGGCGCGCCGCAAGGGTGTCATGCTGGGCTTGGCCCAGGTGGGTGTCTGTGATACCCCGGCGGAAGACCTCTGGCTACCGTGCATGCTCAGCCCGGGCGCGCTGGAGCTGCGCCGGATCTATGTGCTGCCCACAGCACAGGGCCAGGGAATTGGCACCGCCTTGCTGGAGGCAGCTGTTGAAGTGGCTGCGCAGGCGGGGGCCGACATGCTGCTCGATGTCTGGGCCGGCAATACCAGCGCCCAGCGCCTGTACGCCTGTGCCGGGTTTGTCTTCTGTGGCAACCGCATGCTGCCCCCGGATACCCGTGCGCACCGACGTGGCGCCAGCCTGGATCTGATCATGATCCGGCGTCACCGGGACCGTATCGCCCGACCAGCCAAGGCGCTCGATTAGTGCTAGACTGAGCGCCCGCTGACAGACACCGGATATGCCCCGTGACTGATACCCTGCCCACCCTGCGCTTGCGGCGTGGCGAGGAACGCCGTTTGCGTTCCGGCCACCTGTGGATCTATTCCAATGAAGTGGACACCGAGCGCACGCCATTGAAGGGCCTGCCTGCCGGCGTCGAAGTGGTGATCGAGGATCATCGTGGCAAGCCGCTGGGCCGCGCCTATGCCAACCCCCAATCACTGATCTGCGCGCGCCTGTTCAGTCGCGATCCACAGCAGGGTCTGTCCGGCAGCCTGCTGAAAAAGCGTATCGCCGATGCCATCAGCTTCCGCGAGCGACTGTTCCCGGAGCAGTGCTATCGCGCCGTGTTTGGTGAAGCGGATGGCCTGCCGGGCCTGGTCATCGACCGTTACCGCGACCTGTTCGTGCTGCAATCCGGCACTGCCGGCATGGAGGCTGTACAAGACCGTGTGGCCGATATCCTGGTGGCCCAGCATGGCGCCCGCGCTGTGGTGGCGCGCAACGAAAGCAGCATCCGCGAGCTGGAAGGCCTGGAGGCCTACACCCGGGCTCTGCATGGCGAGTTGCCTGACGAAGTGTCCCTGTCCGAAAACGGCGTGCAATACAGCGCGCCGCTGGCGGGTGGCCAGAAAACAGGCTGGTTCTTCGACCACCGTGCGGCGCGCCGCCAGTTGATGCCGCTGGCCAGGGGGGCGCGTGTTCTGGATGTGTTCGCCTATTGCGGGGCCTGGGGTGTGCTGGCGGCAACGCAGGGCGCTACCGAGGTGACCTGCCTGGATTCGTCAGCGGCCGCGCTGGACTATGTGCACCGCAATGCCGAGGCCAACGGCGTCGGGGACCGGGTGCAGTCTCTGCACGCTGATGCCTTTGCAGGTATGAAGGAGCTGGCGGCAGCGGGTGAGAAGTTCGATATCGTGGTGCTGGATCCTCCGGCCTTTATCAAGCGTCGCAAGGACGCGAAGAACGGCCTGGCCGGATATCACGCGATCAACGAGCTGGCGGTGCGTCTGGTAGCACCGGGCGGCATTCTGGTATCGGCCTCCTGCTCAATGCATCTTCCGGCGGCACAGCTGCTGGACGTGGTGCGTGCCAGCGCACGCCATATCGACCGCTTCGCCCAGGTCTTTGCCCAGGCCGGGCAGGCCGAAGATCACCCTGTGCACCCGGCGATTCCCGAGACGGCCTACCTGAAAAGCTGGTTTGCCCGGATATTGCCCAGTCTTTGACGTTGGGGTGTTCCATTCTTTGTTGGTTGGGTGGTTATGGCCCTCGGGGGGT
>PNLU01000031.1 GCA_013823245.1 Alcanivorax sp. | reverse complement strand
GGCTGGCCGCGCCGCCCACGAGGTGGCGCTGCTGTGGTGGTGGATGCTGGGTGTTTCCACCATTGTGCTGATCGCAGTCTGCGGCCTGTGGTTGTGGGCCCAGTTCCGCAAGCCTGTGGACACCGACCCGGACACGGAACGCCGCATCGCAAGGCGCTGGCTGATCGGCGGCGGCCTGGTACTGCCGCTGGTCACCATTGTGGTCCTGCTGGCGTTCGGCATACCCATCGGCCATCGCATGCTGCCGCTACCGCTGGACGAAGCGCCGATGAAGATTGAAGTCACCGGGCACCAGTGGTGGTGGGAAGTACACTACCCGGCATCCGGCATCACGCTGGAAGACCGTATCGTCATGCCCGCCGGACGGCCGGTGGATTTTCATCTGGAAAGCGCCGACGTCATCCATTCGTTCTGGGTGCCGCGACTGGGCGGCAAGATCGACATGATTCCGGGCCGCACCAACGTGCTGCGCCTGCAAGCGGATGCGCCGGGCCGTTTCCGTGGCCAGTGCGCGGAATTCTGCGGTTTGCGACATGCACACATGACGCTCACTGTGGACGCCCTCGCCGAGGATGACTGGCAGGCCTGGCTGGCAGAGCGCGCTCAAGCGGGTCAAGCGGATGAAGCGGGGGCCAGCCCATGACCACCACCGTGCAAACCCGTGAAAAGGTGTGGCACAACCCGCGTGGCTGGCGCGCCCTGACGGTGGTCAGCCACACCAATATCGGTCGCCGTTTCATGCTCACCGGGCTGTTCTTCTTCCTGGTCGGCGGTCTGATGGCCATGCTGATGCGCGCCCAGCTGGCGTTCCCCGATCAGGCCTTCATGTCGGCCGAGATCTACAACCAGCTGTTCACCATGCACGGCACCATCATGATGTTCCTGTTTGCCTTGCCCATGCTCGAAGGGCTCGGCATGTATATGGTGCCCAAGCTGATCGGGGCCCGGGACCTGGCGTTCCCGCGTCTGGGTGCATTCGGTTACTACTGCTACCTGTTCGGCGGACTGATCCTGCTGTCCAGTGTCGCGCTGGCCATGGCGCCGGACAGCGGCTGGTTCATGTACACGCCGCTCAGCAGTGATGTCTTTTCCCCCGGCCTGAACTCGGATTTCTGGTTGCTCGGCGTCACCTTTGTGGAAATCGCTGCCGTGACGGCGGGCATCGAGTTGATGGTCTCGATCCTGAAGACCCGAACGGCGGGGATGTCACTGTCGCGCATGCCACTGATGGCGTGGTACCTGCTGGTGACCTCGGTCATGGTGGTGTTCGGCTTTCCGCCGCTGATTCTCGGCAGCATCTTACTGGAGCTGGAGCGCGCGGGCGGGCTGGCGTTCTTTGATGTGGCGCGCGGCGGAGACCCGTTACTGTGGCAGCATCTGTTCTGGCTGTTCGGCCATCCCGAGGTGTACATCATCTTCCTGCCGGCGGCGGGGCTGGTGTCCACGCTGATCCCCGTATTTGCCCGCCGCCCGATCATCGGCTATCGCGCGCTGGTGCTGGCCGTCATCACCACCGGCTTCATCAGCTTCGGCCTGTGGGTGCATCACATGTTCACGGTGGGCATTCCAAAACTGGCGCAGGCGTTTTTCTCCGTCGCCAGTATGCTGGTGGCCGTGCCC
Organism: Alcanivorax sp.; assembly: GCA_013823245.1. Taxonomy (GTDB): domain Bacteria; phylum Pseudomonadota; class Gammaproteobacteria; order Pseudomonadales; family Alcanivoracaceae; genus Isoalcanivorax. Next base: position 24,480 of record PNLU01000031.1, on the reverse strand, counting down.
ACGGCGGTGCAGATCTTCGCCTGGCTGGCCACGCTGTGGGCCGGGCGGCCACGCTTCAGCCTGCCGATGCTGTGGATATTCGGCTTCCTTGTGGTCTTCGTATTCGGCGGCCTGACCGGTGTAATGCTGGCGCTGGTGCCGTTCAACTGGCAGGTGCACGACACTCATTTTGTCGTCGCACACATGCACTACGTGCTGATTGGCGGCATGCTCTTCCCACTGGTCGCAGGGATTTATTATTACCTGCCGTTGTTCACCGGGCGCATGCCGTCAATGCAGCTGGGGCGCTGGGGGTTCTGGCTGTTTTTCATCGGTTTCAATGTCACCTTTCTGATCATGCATTTCACCGGCCTGATGGGCATGCCGCGCCGGGTCTATACCTACGAGGCAGGACTGGGTTGGGATATTCCCAATCTGATTTCGTCCATCGGCGGCTTTATCATGACCGCCGGTGTCGGCATGGTGCTGCTGGATCTGGTCCTGCATGGCCGTTACGGACGCAAGGCGCCGGCCAATCCCTGGCAGGGCGACACACTGGAATGGACCCTGCGCCTGCCGCCGCCGAACTGGAATTTCGATACCCTGCCCACGGTCAACAGCCGTCATCCACTGCCGGTGTTCCCCGGCCATAACACTGACGCCTCCACTGAGCCGATGCCGTCCTGGCTGCCGGACATGAGCCACGGCCGCCGCGAAACCCTGGGCTGTCACCCCGTATCCGGCAAGCCGGTCAGCACCATCCACCTGCCGGGCAATTCCTGGTGGCCCTTCGTATGCGCCCTGAGTCTGGCCGTGCTGTGTGTGCTGCTGCTGATCCGCGCTTACCCGCTGGCCGCTGCCAGCGCGACTCTGAGCGTCGCCCTGCTCAGTGCCTGGTCCTGGTATAACGGACCACGCAAGGCCCATGCCCTGGCGCCCAGCGACCCGGATCAGCCGCCACTGCATTTTCGCGGTCTGGACAGCCCCGGCCTGTGGGGCGCGAACGCCGGGCTGATGGCCAGCGGCTCGCTGTTCATGTCGATGCTGTTCGGCTGGTTTTATCTGTGGACGGTGGCGCCGCTGTGGCAGTTTCCCGAGCAGACCCCGCTGCACTGGCCACTGCTGACCGGCGTCGCCCTGCTGTGTTCGCTGGCGGCCTGGGGATACCGGCGATTGCTGACACCGCCGAAGCAGGGCCTGACAAGATCGGTGCTGATCATTGCCGGCGCGGGCGCACTGGCCCTGATGCTGCTGGTCGCCCAGATACGTCTGGCGCCGCTGGCCGTTCGCGAGCAGGCACATGACGCGATTCTGCTGGTGATGCTGCTGTATCTGCTGATGCATGTGGGCGTCGCCCTGTTGGCCACCCTGTTGCAGGCCCGCAGGGCGGCGCTGGGCCTGGTGAGCGCCGAGTTGTCCTATGAGTTACCCATCGTGCGCCAGTTATGGCGTTATGCCGTGCTCGTCGCCTGGGCACTGCTGCTGGTGCTGATCGCTTTCCCGTTGAGCTGGGGCGTCTACTGATGCTGCGCATACCTCCCCATCATCCGATACAACTGCCACTGGGCCTGGTGATCTGGGCGACCTGGTTTGTGGCCGTCTATGGCGGGCTGTCCGTAAGTTGCGCCCTGGCCGCGCCCGACCCGGCGGCGGGACCGCTGACACCCATCAATGCCCTGCTCGGGCTGCTGACCCTGGTCGTGACCCTGTTCCTGCTGGCCATGGCCCGCTACTGCTGGCGTGGTGCCAGCGCGCCGGAGGCCGGGGAGCATGCCTTCATCGCCCGGCTGGCCGGGGCCGCACACGTGATTGCCGCCGTCAGCACCCTGGCCACCGGGTTGCCCATTCTGGTGCTGCCGCCCTGTGTCTGATACGCGCGTGCTCCGGTGGCCATCGCCTCGCTTCATCGGCGCGGGCGTCACCAGTCTGGCACTCCCGTTACCGGCACTGGCCCACAGTCCGCTGGATGTCCTCGGCGGGCCGGACGGCATCCCGGCACTGCTCAGTGCCATCGCCCTCGCCATGCTGTGGATTCTGTATATCGTGGGCGCCCGGCGACTTCCGCCCGGGCGACGCAGCGGGCTCAATTTGCACGCTGGCATGCTGATCGCGGCCCTGGCGCTGTTCGGCCCGTTTGACGAATGGGCCAAGACCAGTTCGGCCATGCACATGACCCAGCATATGCTGCTGATGGTGGTGATACCGCCGCTGTGGGTGCTGGCCCGCCCCCTGCCCCAGTGGCGCGCCGCCAGCGGCGATCTGGCGCGGCCGCTGTGGCAGCCGATGCTGCGCCTGGCGCGCTACCCGATGCTGACCGCGTTGATACACGGCGCCATGATCTGGATCTGGCATGCGCCCGGGCCTTACATGATTGCGGTGGAAAATGTCTGGTGGCACCTGCTGGAGCATCTGTGCTTTCTGCTCAGCGGCTGGCTGTTCTGGTGGTCGGTTTTGCGCGGCAGCGCCGCCAGCACCGGCAAGGCCATGGTGGCCCTGCTACTCACGCTCATGCACACCGGCCTTCTGGGGGCGCTGCTGACCTTTGCCAGGGCGCCCATCTATGACGAGGCGCGCAGCCTGGCGGATCAGCAGCTGGCCGGACTGATCATGTGGGTGCCCGGCGGCATCGCCTACATCCTGGCGATCAGCTGGCTGGGGTACGGCTGGTTACGGCGGCATACCTGAAGTGCCTTAACGCTCGATAGCAGGCATCACCCGCAACACCCGGCCCTGCGGACTGTCGGTCAGCAGGTACACCGCACCGTCAGGCCCGGTACGTACATCTCGGAAGCGCTCGTTCAGTTCGCCGAAAAGCTGCTCCACATCCCGGGCACCGTCACGCTCCAGCACCACGCGATGCACCCGCATGCCTGCCAGCGCCGCCACCAGCAACTGACCTTCCCACTGCGGGAAAAGTTTACCGCGATACAACGTCATGCCCGCCGGTGCGATGGACGGGGTCCAGTCCAGCAGGGGCGGCTCGAAGCCCGGCAGCGACTCGAACGGCGTAATGCGTGCGCCGGTGTAATCCTTGCCATGGGTGACCAGGGGCCAACCGTAGTTCTTGCCGGGCTCCAGCAGATTGATTTCATCGCCCCCGCGCGGGCCATGCTCATGGGCGAGAAGACGCTCACCCTCACTGTCGTAGACAATCGCCTGCGGGTTGCGATGCCCGAGGGTATAGACCTCTGGCAACACCCCCTCGTGACCGACAAAGGGGTTATCTTCCGGTACGCTGCCATCACGATGCAGGCGCACCGTCTTGCCAATATGACTACCGGGGTCCTGGGCGGCCTCGCGATAATCGAAGCCATCGCCCAACGTCAGCACCAGCGTGTCGTCGGGCAAAAACGCCAGGCGCGCGCCGTAATGAGCATCGCCGGTCTTGTCCGGGGACGCCCGGAACACTACCTCGACCTGCGCCAGGGCATCATCCTGCCACTGGCCCCGCGCCAGGCAGGTAGCGTTGGCGCGCCGCGTGCCACAGGCATAGCTGATAAACACCTCACGGCTGTCCTCGAAATCCGGCGCCAGCACGACATCCTTGAGACCGGCCTGGCCGCTGACAAACGCCTCGGGTACACCGCTCACCGGTGTCTCGCGCAGCTGGCCATCCGCCTCGATCAGACGCAGGGTACCGGTGCGCTCCGTCACCAGCATGCGACCATCCGGCAGGAACGCCAGCGACCAGGGGTGGGACAACCCCTCTGCCACGGTCTCCACACGATAGTCCGCGGCGTGGGCCGCTGCACTGAACAGCAAGGCGCACCCCGACAAGGTGAAGCCCGACCAGAAGTGAGAACGAACGATCTGGAAAAAGCGGGTCATCGCGGCAACTCCTTCAGGCCGGGGTGTGTTGTGGAAGGCGCTGATCAAGACTGTGCAAGCGGGCAAACACCCAGCCACCCAGCGCGCCACTGAGCATCATGGCCAGGGTCCCCCCCAAGCCCCGGGTGGCGGCAATCAGCGTCGGCATGGGCGCCGCCATATTGGCCAACTGGAATGCGGCAAAAATGCCCACGGCACCGGCCGCAGCAAATACGGTCAGGCGCAGCGCCTCGCCCGGTGGGAGCCAGCGGCAAACCAGGGCCGCCACCAGCAAAGCAGGCAGCAGCGCGACCGCCATCATCGCGGCGTACAGGGGGCCGAATCCGACCATGTCTTCAAGGGTGGTGGACCACCACAGCGCGGGCGGGACCTCCGCCCCCAGCGCGGCAATCTGAGCCAGATTGAACTGGCTCTGAATGACACTGCCGAGCAGGCTGGCAGCGAGCACGGCAAGCACAAAATACAGCACGGAGCGACTCATCAGGCGCAAGGACATGGCAAGGATTCCTGCAAACAGCGACAACGGGAGCCTGCCACGAACCCGCCGCAATGTCATGTCACCAGGCGACAGCTCTGCTATCCTTGCACGCCTGCGCCGCCTGCTCCGGAGAAGCCCGCCATGACTGACACCCTGACCCTGACCCTGACCCGCCCCGATGACTGGCACCTGCATTTCCGTGATGGCGGCATGCTCCGCGAAACGGTGCCCGCCACCGCCATGACATTCCGACGCGCCATCGTCATGCCCAACCTGAGCCCGCCGGTGGTGCGCACCGCCGACGCCCGCGCCTACCGCGAGCGCATTCTGGCGGCGGTACCTGAGGGTGTCGATTTTGAACCCCTGATGGTGCTCTATCTCACCGACGCGACCACACCCGACGACATTGCCGAGGCCGCAGCCAGCGGCATCGTGCACGGCTGCAAGCTGTATCCAGCGGGCGCCACCACCAACTCCGACAGCGGTGTGCGCGATCCGTCGCAGATCATGGCGCTGTATGAAGCCATGGAAAAACATGGACTGCCCTTGCAGGTCCACGGCGAAGTCACCGAGTCACATATCGATATTTTTGATCGGGAAATGCTGTTTATTGACCGCTACCTGCTGGATATCCGCCGCCGCTTCCCTGCCCTGAAGATCATTTTCGAGCACGTGACGACCCGCGAGGGCGTCCAGTTCGTACAGGATCATGACACGCTGACGGCGGCCACTGTCACGCCGCAGCATCTGATGATGAACCGCAATGACTTGCTCGCCGGTGGAATCCGGCCGCACAACTACTGCCTGCCCGTGCTGAAACGTCGTGAACATCAGGAAAGTATTCAGGCGGCCGTGCTGGGCGGGGACACGCGCTTCTTCCTGGGCACGGATTCCGCCCCCCACGCGCGCAACAAGAAGGAGGCAGCCTGCGGCTGTGCGGGCTGTTACTCAGCCCCTGCCGCTATGCCGTTGTATGCCACGTTCTTCGAAGAACATGGCAAGCTGGATCGCCTTGAGGGCTTCGCCAGTCACTACGGCCCTGACTTCTACGGTCTGCCGCGCAACACCGACACCATCACGCTGGAACGCAGCGAATGGGCCGTGCCGCAACATATCGAAGCCGATGGCACGACCCTGGTGCCCTGGCAAGCGGGAGTGTTACTGCCCTGGCGGCTGGCGCACTGATGTGCGCCACCGCTGCGGGCCAGACGCGCTACATCCAGGCGCACTACATCCAGGTCAGCACACCCGCCACGCCAACAATGATCAGATACAGCGCCACGATGTAATTCAGCAGGCGCGGCATCACCAGAATCAGCACACCGGCCACCAGAGACAACAGCGCCGTCAGCAGTGCGGGATCGATATTTACATTCATGCCTGAACTCCCGTTTTCCTTTTGACTGGATTCAAGCATGCCGCGAAAGCGCTGACGGCGCTGCAAAACAGTGAAAAACCCGCTCAACCGGCGGCGGGCACCACCAGCACGTCGCAATCGGCATGGCTCAGCACCCGGGCGGTGACACTGCCGATCAGCCATTCCGCCACCCGGTTGTCACCGTGTTTGCCCATCACCACCAGATCCGCATTGTCCCGCTTGATACGGTCCAGAATCATGCGAGCCGGGTAATCATGTGCGCTGATGATGTCCACCTGATCAGCGCTCAGGCCACATTCATCGCGCAACGCTTCCAGCGCCTGCGTGGTGCGTGCATCCAGTTCCCCCCGAGCACGACTCAGATCGTGTTCTGTAATAACCGGATAGTTGCCGAAAGCCGCCGGGATCGGCGTGTAGGCAAACAGCAGGCTGATCCGTGCGCCCGGCGCGATGGTGCTCGCCATGCGCAGCGCTGGCGCGGAGGCCCGCGACAGATCCACCGGCACCAGCACACGTTGATAATCGCCTTTGGCCTCACGGTGCACTGCCAGGGTCGGCGCGGTATTCTGACGCACAATCCTCTCAGCCGTGGTGCCCAACATCTTGTCTTGCCAGGCATGCTCACCCTGGCCACCGACGACCACCAGGGTGCCGTCATCCGCACCCTTGAGCACAGCGTCCATCACATTACCTTCCACCAGCTTCGGCGCCAGGGCCTGGCCGGTGGCACTCTGGACCTGCTCGACCGTGGCAGCCAGCGCCTTCTCGGCGGCCTCACCAAGGTTCTTGTCCAGGCCGGCGATCACCGGGAGCAGCGCCCTTACGCGGCGCACACCCGGGCCGTCCAGCACGTGCAACAGCTCGCCGGGCACGCCATGCAAGGCCGCCAGCCGCGCACCGCGCAAGGCGGCACGATCTGCATAATCGGAAAAATCAGTGGCCACGCGGATCGCGCGCAGCGGATAGGTCTTGCTCATGAAATGCCTCCTGCCTGCAACAGTCTCTTGTCCGGTTCTCGTCCCGTTAGCGTGCCATCATGGCACCCTGCCCGGCTACTCACCTTGACGTACATCAAGACGACTGCCGCCGCGCCAGTTGTTTCAGGAACAGGATAACCGCCGCAGGCACATGGGTCAGCCCGAAGGCACTGGCAAACACCAGCAGCGCAGGCAAGCCGGTGACCAGGTCACCGGCTCTGGCCGTCTGCACCTCGGCAAGCCGCCACAGCATGACCGCACCAAACAGGGTCCCGACAACGGCCAACACCGAGCGGGCCACCCACAGCGGCTTCGTACGGGCCACCAGCAAGGGCAGTGTCCGGTGAACATAGACCACGGCGCTGCCAGTGGCCACCGTTAAAACCAGCAAGGTAAACGTGTTCATGTCGCCCTCCGTTGTTCACGATCAGACCCTTTGCAGCCCCATGCTGACAGCGCAATAATGAAGAGGCAGACAAAGGACCAGGACCATGAGCGAGATCATCTGGATCAGCCATCGTGGCCTGCATGATCGCCACGCTGAAAACTCGATGCTGGCCTTCAGGGCCGCCACGGACGCCGGTTTCACCCATCTGGAAACCGACCTGCGCTGTACGTTGGACGGCCGTCTGGTACTGCATCACGACCCGCACCTGCGCCGCACCTGCGGCGTTGATGCCCGCCTGGAAGACCTGACCCTGGATCAGGTGCGGCAGGCGCGCCTGCCAGACGGCCAGCATCTGCCGCTGTTTGACGAGTTCGCCGAGCGCTTCGACCGCCAGCAATGGATACTCGACATCAAGCCGGAATCGGGCGAACGTACCCTTACCCTGCTGCATGACTGGGCTCGTCGCAACCATGCCCTGCAATGGCTGCCCCGCAAGGCCCGTTTCCTGCTCTGGCGCGACCAGCACTATCCGCTGCTGTACCGGTATTTCCCGGGCGCTGTCACCATGGCTGACCGGGGTGAGTGTCGGCGTGCTGGCTTGTCTGTCCTGTGCGGCATGAGCCAGCTTGGCAATATCCGCCACCAACGTACCTACTCGATTCCACCGCGCTACATGGGCCGCAACCTGTTTCGCCGAGCAATTGTCAAAGCCTATCAACGACACGGCGCCAGGGTGCTGGCTTTCCTGCCCGAGAAGGAAACCGACATATATCGGGCTCTTGAGGGCGGTGCCCAGGAGATCCTGATCAATACACGCCCGCCATTACCCCCTTGACCGCACGACCCCAACGGTAGGATGGTAAGGGGACCGACACGGAAGCCAGCTGACGGGAGGTCAAGATGCCGCAACGTGCGCACCGCAAGGAGTACATCCAGCGCCTGCATGCCAAACTGGACGAGTGGGACCGGGAGCTGGACCTGCTGGAGGACAAGGCACGCCACGCCCGGGACGACGTTCAGCGCAAATGGGCCGAACGCCGCCCGGAACTGGAACAGGTGCTTCGCGATCTTGAGCAACGTGTGCGTCAGGCACACGAAAGTGTCGAGGAGAACTGGGAAGATACCCGGCAGAAACTGGAGCAAGGCTGGCAACGCCTGTCTCAGGAGTTGAAAACCGTGACCGAGCGCCTGTTTCCAGGCAACTGAAATGGGGGATTCGCCAGCGCTCGCTGGCGACCAACTATAAAAATCAAAGCGTCGGAGATACGCTGATGAACACCACTGTGGGCTCTCACCACAGCAGGCGTGGCCTGTTGTGCTTCTTGCTGTGTCTGCTTGCCATACCGGCCAGCGCCGACTCGCCACTGCATCTGGCGGGCCAGTACATCCTTCTGACCACCGAAGCGTCGATGATGAATTACGACGTCGATAACGACAGCCGTGCCGATCAGGTACGCGATCGGATTGCATCCCTGGACAGGGAAATGCAGCCATGGCTCGCCAGCCTGCCGGCCGAAGAGCGCACCCGACTGACTGACGACTGGCGCGGACTGCACAAGACCATGCTGGGCGACGGGCAGCAGGCCGGGCTGGTGGACGGCTACGACGGTTATCTGCAATCCGTCTATACACTGCATCGCGACAGCCTGCGCCGGGCGCTCTTACAGGCGGCGGAGAAAGAGGCCAACGACGATCTGAGCATCACCTGCGTCCAGATGATGCGCATCCTGGCCAGTTACATGAATGTGGCCGCTAACCCGTTCGGTGGTTTTGCCCTGAGTTTCGAAGACAAGGATACCGATCTGGCCAGACTGGTGACGGAAATGGACGCCCACTGGGAGCGCCTGATGCGCGGCGAGCCGGACCCGAGCATACGTAGCGCACACACCAAATGGCGCTTTATTCGTTCGACCATCCTGCGGGCGACAGAAGAAGCACTGCCGTTCATCGTCAGCTACCAGTCGCGGCAGATACTGTCGCAACTGGGTGATGAAATGGGGCTCAGCATCCGCTGAGCCCGGCGCTGGTCATTTCAGGCGTATATCCGCCGCCAGATCGGGGGTGGGAAGCCGCGCCCCTGCGTAGGCTGCCACCTGTCCGAAACGGCCGTCAGGACGGTCTTGCTCGACCCAATCGGTCCGCGCCTGGCGAATCTCTTCGGTGCTGCGGCCAACAAAGTTCCACCACAGCAGCAACTCTTCTCCCAGGGGCTCGCCACCCAGCAGGAAAACGCGCGCGTCGGCGGACACCTGCAGGCGTACCGCACTGCAACCGGGCGAGGCATGATAGAGGGTGCCCGGTAACATGGGCGTCCCGTCCAGACTCGCCTCCCCCTGCAACAACATGAGCCCGTGCTCGAAACCAGACTCCAGCGCCAGCGTTTCGGTACCCGGCTCCCGGGCCACCAGTTCAGCACCGACCAGTGGCGACCAGACCCGTGCCGGGGCCGCCTGCCCGGCATGGCGGCCGACCACCAGATGCAGATCCATCACCGCCAGCGACTGCCGGGGCACCTCGGCGTAGTGCTCGAATGCTGGTGCCCGGTTCGCTTCCGCAGCGGGAAGCGCAATCCAGAACTGGACACCGTGCAACCGGGTCGAGCGGTCCGGCGGGCTCTCCTCGGAATGGCTGATGCCGTGCCCGGCCGTCATCAGGTTGAGTTGCCCCGGACGAATCACCTGCTCGTAGCCAAGGCTGTCCTTGTGCAGCAACTCGCCCTCCAGCAGCCAGGTCACCGTTTGCAGACCGATATGGGGGTGCGGACCGACATCCACCCCCTTGTGGCCATCGTCAAACATCACCGGGCCAATGTGATCGAGAAAGCACCAGGGGCCGATCAACCTGAGCTGTTTTTGTGGCAGGGCGCGCTCGATGGTCAGCGCATTGCCAAGTCTGGACACCCGGGCAGGCCAGGCACGCCAACCCGCCTCGGCTTCCCGGCCCTGACATACCACGGGCGTCTGTTCAGTATCGGTATTGGTCATTTCAGCCTCGGGTTACGGATCACCATGCGCCGCTTTATGCGTTCCTCCACATCCAGGGCACTGAACTCATCTGTTTCAAAGATATCACCCCCGACCGGGGTGGCGTCATTACGATGATACAGGTTGATCAGCATTTCGCGCCGGTCCGCCGCCAGTTCACGCAGCAACACCACCATGATCATGAACAGCACAATGGAGAACGGCAGCGCCGCCACCAGCGAGGCGGACTGCAAACCGCGCAACCCTCCGGCCACAATCAGCGTGAAGCAGATCGCGGAAATCAGCACGCCCCAGCTCAGGCGCTTGTACATGGGGGGATTGAGCGACCCATTGTCAGTCATCTGGGCAACGATATAAGAGGCCGAATCCGCCGACGTGACCAGGAAGATGAAAATCACCAGCATAGTGAGAGCGGACAGCGCCGTGCTGAACGGCATGACCTCGTACATGCGGAACAACCCGGTGGTGATATTCTCATCCACCGCTGCGGCCAGCGGGGCCACGCCCTCCAGTTCCATATGCATGGCCGTACCGCCGAATACAGCGATCCACACACAGGCCAGCAGGGGCGGCACCATCAATACGCCGAACACGAATTCCTGAATCGTTCGGCCTCGGGAAATACGCGCGATAAAGGTGCCCACGAAAGGTGACCAGGCAATCACCCAGGCCCAGTAGAACACGGTGTATTCGTTCATCCAGCCGCTGCTATCCCGGGGCGGCAATGTCAGGCTCATCTGGATGAAATTGCCCAGGTAACCTGCCATGCCATTGACGAAGTTATCCAGGATGTAAATCGTCGGCCCCGAAAACAGCAGATAGGCCAGAAACGCAAACACCAGTGTCATGTTGATATTGCTGAGCACCTTGATGCCCCGCTCCAGACCGGAATAGGAAGACGCCGTATACACCAGGAACATGGCCCCCAGGATGCCCGCCTTGGTCCAGAAATTTTCCGGCCAGCCGAATACCGAATGCAGACCGCCATTCATTTGCAGCACGCCCAGTCCCAGCGAGGTGGCCACGCCCATCACTGTGGCGATCACCGCCAGTATGTTGAGGGTATCGAGCACCGGAGCAGGATTTTTCATACCGCGCAGTACCGGCTCGACCATGTTGGACACCAGTCCCGGGCGCTCCTTGCGAAACTGGAAGAAGGCAATGATCAGGCCCACCAGTGTGAAGGCCGCCCACTGGTTGATGCCCCAATGAAAAAAGCTGTACTGGAACGCCAGCTCTGCGGCCTGCTCGGTACCCGCCTCGGCCAACGCATGGGGCGGCGTCAGGTAATGCAGCATCGGTTCTGCCATACCGTAGAACACCAGCCCGACACCGAAGCCCGCCGACAGCAGCATATTGATCCAGGAAAAGAAACTGAAGTCCGGCGCACTGTCCTGCGGACCCAGTCGAATCTTGCCATAACGGCCTAACGCCAGATAAAGCAGGAAGACCACAAACAGGAAGACCGCAAGCAGATAGAACCAGCCGAAGTAGTGACCCAGTGTCACCAGCGCCAGCCCGGCAACATGCCGGAACTGGTCAGACCATCCTGCGCCCAGTACTACCAGCAGAAAAATCAGCCCTGCTGAAAAGAAATAGACGCGCTCTCTGGCAAACATGACACCCCCTGCGGATTGCGTTGTCACAACCATAGCCGAGGGGGGCCATGCTGACCAGCGATCAGGTCGCGGGTGCCAGCGTCACGGGTACACCATTGAGTGCTGCATTGCCGGACAACACATCAATAAACTGATCGTCCGTCAGATCGTTCACACTGGCGCCAGCATGTTGCTGCGCCACCTGTTGACGAATACCGGCACGCTGATGACCCCAGCCATGCGGCACGCTGACCACACCCGGCATGATATCCGGCGTCACTTCGGCGGGCAGTTCGATACTGCCGACACGGGAGGTCACCCGCACCGTCGTGCCATTGGCAATGCCCAGCGCCTGAGCCTGATCCGGGTGCAGCATCACCGTACAGCGTGCCGGGCCCTTGACCAGTCGATGACTGTTATGCAGCCAGGAATTGTTGCTGCGCACGTGGCGGCGGCCAATCAGCAGCGCAGCGTCGGCGGCCAATTCGATGTCCGGGAAACTGGCTTCCACACGCGCCAGATCGGCGAAATAGAACTCCGGGTGCAGGGCAATCCGCTTATCCCGGCGACGCAGAGCCTGCGGCAGGCTCGGCGTCAGCGGCCCCAGATCAATGCCATGGGGCGAGCGCCGCAACGAACCCAGCGTCAGCCCGCCAGGCCGCAAGCCCCGGCCCCAGGCGCCAAAGCGCAACATCATGGCGAGCAGGCCCTTGGGCCCGGTGCGACGAATCCAGGCGCGCGAGGCACGCTCGCGCAGCGACCTGGGTGGCGCCAGCCGGTCCGCCAGCCCGAGATAGATCTGCCAGTCGTGCAGGGCGCCCTTGGGTGCGGCAAACAAGGCGTCCGTATAGCGGGACGTATTGCGCACCGCCAGCATGTGAAAGATCACATCGTAGTGCTCGCGCTCCAGCGGGCTGACAGGCGGCAGGATCAGATCGGCATGACGCGTGGTTTCATTCAGGTAGAAATCAATCGATACCATGAAATCCAGTGATGCCAGCGCTTCATCCAGCTGCCCGCCATTGGGCGTGGACAGTACCGGGTTACCGGCCACCGTCACCATCGCCCGGATCTTCCCGTCACCCGGCGTCAGGATCTCCTCCGCCAGCGCGGACACCGGAAACTCACCGCCGAAATCCGGCAAACCGCGTACACGCGTGTGGTTGCGGCCCAGACGACCGGGCCCCGTGTGATTGAGCACGTCGACAGCGGGCCGCGTAAACATCAAACCACCCGGCTCGTCCAGGCGACCGGTCAGCAGATTGAGCAGCATGACCAGATACTGCGACAGCAGGCCGAACGCCTGCACCGAAACCCCCATGCGGCCATAACATACCGCGCGTTCCGCAGCGCAGAAATCCGCCACCAGCTGACGAATACTGTCTGCGCTCATGCCCGTATGCGGCGCCACGCGTTCTGGCGTCCAGGGCGCCACGGCCTCGGGCAACGCTTCCAGCCCGTCACACAGCGCCAGCGTACGGTGGTCGCGACGCACGCGATTCTCCGCAAACAGCACCTGAAGCATGGACAGCAACAACAGCACGTCGCTGCCCGGGCGAATGAAGTGATGCGTATCAGCGAGCGCAGCGGTTTCCGTACGTCGCGGATCAATGACTACGACCCGCCCACCCCGTTCACCGATGGCTTGCAACCGTTTTTTTACATCCGGCACCGTCATGATGCTGCCATTGGAGGCGAGCGGATTGGCGCCGATGATGAGCATGAAATCGGTGCGATCAATATCCGGTACCGGAATCTTCAACTGATGTCCGAACAGGTGATGCGCCACAATATGATGCGGCAGCTGATCCACCGATGTAGCGGAAAAGCGACTGCGGGTACCCAGGCTGTCGTGCAGCAGGCGACCGAGCAGCATGGCGCCGGTGTTATGCACATTGGGATTACCCAGATAGGTGCCGACCGCATTGCGGCCATGCTCCCGCTGAACCCTGGCAATCCCCTCTGCCGCGCGATCAAGCGCCTCTTTCCAGCTGATTTCCTGCCAGCCGTTTTCCGTGCGCGCCATCGGCTTGCGCAAGCGATCCGGATCTTCGTGGATATCCTTCAGCGCCACCGCCTTCGGGCAGATATGCCCGCGACTGAAGGGGTCATCGCGGTCGCCCTTGATACTGACGATCTGACCGGCGTCATGCGTGATCACGATGCCACACATGGCCTCGCACAGGTTGCAGGTACGGTGATGCGTCTGAACACTCATGCGTTGACCTCCGGGGGAACACGATCGAACCAGGGTTGCGCCTGCTCCAGCTGGGCTGCCAGCCGCAGCAACTTGCCCTCATCGCCGTGGTTACCGATAAATTGCACGCCCAATGGCAAACCGTCTGCCGACCAGTGCAGCGGCACCGACATCGCCGGCACACCGGTGACATTGGCGATCTGGGTAAAGGGCGTGTACTTGAGATTTTCCCTGGCCATGGTCTCTACCATGCCTGACTTCAGGATCAGCCGCGACGCCCCCAGTTTCATGACGATCTTCGAGGCATGCTGCTGCCACACCGGCGTATTCAGTGCGCCGATGCGTGCAGGCGGCATCGCCAGCGTCGGCGTCAGCCACAGATCATGGCTGGTCAGGAACGTCGCCAGCTGGCGCATGTAGGTCTGACCGCGCTGGTACACTTCCACATATTCGTTGGCACGGATGTTCCGGCCAAAGGCGGCCATCACCAGCGTATCGGGCTCAAAACCGTCGTCACCACACCCGGTCATCTCACGCACGGCATCCACCGTGGCCGCACAGTGGGCAAACCACATTTCCAGCCAATCGGTGGTCATGCGCTCCATATCCAGTTGCGGCTCGGCCTCCACCACATCATGGCCGAGCGACTCGAGCAGACGCGCAGCCTGCTCCACCGCCCGGATCGCTTCGGCATCCACGGATGTCCCGATGGGGGAGCGGGTGCTGAAGGCAATACGCAAGCGCCCCGGGTCACGGCCGACCTCTTCCAGATAAGGCCGCTCAGGCGGCGCAATGTTGTACAGCGCCCCGGGCTCGTCCCCGGCCACTGCATCCAGCAGGGCGGCGCTGTCGCGCACACTGCGCGTCACCACATGGTTGACCGCCATGCCATGCATCGATTCGGTGAACTGCGGCCCCCAGGGCGTGCGCCCGCGCCCCGGCTTCAGGCCGAAAAGCCCGCAACAGGCCGCCGGAATACGGATGGAGCCCCCACCGTCGTTGGCCCCGGCGAACGGCACCACCCCGGCGGCCACCAGCGAGGCCGAGCCGCCGGAGGAGCCGCCCGGTGTCCGTTCGGTATCCCAGGGATTGCGGGCAGGACCCCAGGCCAGCGGCTCGGTAATGCCCTTGGCACCGAATTCCGGTGTATTGGTGCGACCGAAGATCACCAGCCCGGCCGCCTGCCAGCGACGCACCAGCTCCGAATCCTCATCCGCCATCACTCCGGCACGGCGCAGACCCGCATTGCCCATATGATGAGGCGCCCCGGCCATCTCCTGGAACAGGTCCTTGGCCAGCATCGGCACCCCGGCGAAAGGCCCCTGCAGGCGCCCCCCGGCACGACGGCGTGCCGCATCAAACAGCGGATGGATCAGACCATTGAGGTGCGGGTTGACCGCTTCGACCCGCGCGATGGCCAGCGCCAGCAGCTCGGCGGCACTCACCTGGCCACTGGCCACCAGCGCCGCCAGCCCCAGCCCGTCGTGGCGACGATATTCTTCGAAGTTCATAATGGGGATCCCGAACAGTATTTTTTGTTTATAGCGCTCACCGATCATACCTTTATCGTACGCCGGTGCCATAGGCATGAAGGCCGCCAGGTGGGCCACGCTGTCACCGGCAATCAATAAACGAAGTGTTTACCCGTCATGGCGCCGCGACACGCAACGCGCGACACTGGCGACCTTGAGCAGGGTGCGGTGCTGCCGCATACTATGGCCCTCCCGCGAGGGTAAACGACATGTATAGCCTTGGGCTCCCGGACCATGACTGAGTATCTGCTGATCCTCGTCAGCGCTGTGCTGGTGAACAATTTTGTGCTGGTCCAGTTTCTCGGGCTGTGCCCCTTCATGGGCGTCTCCAACAAAGTCGAGACGGCCATGGGCATGTCGCTGGCCACCACCTTCGTGCTGACCCTGTCGTCGGTGCTCGCCTATCTGGTCTGGGCCTGGGTGCTGGTGCCCTTCGGCCTCGAATACCTGCGCACGATTTCCTTCATTCTGGTGATCGCCGCCGCCGTGCAGTTCACCGAAATGTTCGTCAAGAAAGCCAGCCCGCTGCTGTACCGGGTGCTCGGCGTCTTTCTGCCGCTGATCACTTCAAACTGCGCCGTGCTGGGTGTCGCCCTGCTCAATGTGCGCAGTGACGACACCACCTTCCTGACCTCCCTGACCTACGGCCTCGGGGCCGCCCTCGGCTTCTCCCTGGTGCTGGTGCTGTTTGCCGCCATGCGTGAGCGTATTGCCGTGGCCGACGTGCCGCTGCCGTTTCGTGGCCCGAGCATCGGCCTGATCACCGCAGGGCTGATGTCTCTGGCCTTCATGGGCTTCAGCGGGTTGATCCGGTTATGACGACGATCCTGATTGCCGTCGCAGCCCTGCTGGCCATGGCCGCCCTGTTCGGCGCCATCCTCGGCTTTGCCTCGGAAAAATTCCGGGTAGAGGGTGACCCCATCGTCGACCAGATCGATGCCATCCTGCCGCAGACCCAGTGCGGCCAGTGCGGCCACCCGGGTTGCCGCCCCTATGCCGAGGCCATCGCCGAGGGGGAAGAACACAACAAGTGCCCGCCCGGCGGGGAGCAGACCATCCAGGAGCTTTCGGACCTGCTGGGTCGTGAAGTGCTGCCACTGGATGACGAGCATGGCGACGCCTCAGACATCAAGAAGGTCGCCTATATTCGCGAGGACGAATGCATCGGCTGCACCAAATGCATCCAGGCCTGCCCGGTGGATGCCATTGTCGGTGCCGCGCGCCTGATGCACACCGTGATCGTGGATGAATGCACCGGCTGTGACCTGTGCGTCGAACCCTGCCCGGTGGACTGCATCGATATGGTGGAGGTCAAACCGACCCTGCAGACCTGGGGCTGGTCGCGGCCACCGGGTGTGGGCAATGCCCCGGCGCGACACATTCCAGTGGTGAACCTGCCATGAGCCTGCTGTCCCTGTTTCGTCCCGCTCGAACGGAAAGCGGCCGCAAGCTGCACGATTTCCACGGCGGCATTCATCCGCCGCAACGCAAGACGTTGTCCAGTGAAGCCCCGATTCGCCCCGGCCCGCTGTCGGCCACACTGGTGCTGCCACTGAACATGCATCTGGGCGCGCCGGCGCTGCCCTGCGTGCAGGTGGGCGACCGGGTACTGAAAGGTCAGATCCTGGCCGAGGCCAGTGGCCCGGTCAGCGCGCCCGTGCATGCCCCCACCTCGGGCGTCGTGCGCGCCATTGAGCCACGCCCGATACAACATCCGTCCGGGCTGGATGCACTGTGTGTTGTGCTGGACAGTGACGGCGAGGATCGCTGGACTGCACTGACACCCTGCCCCGATTACCGTGACATGCCTCGGGCGGAACTGGTGGCCCGGATTCGCGATGCCGGCATCGCCGGACTCGGCGGCGCCGGCTTCCCCACCGCCGTGAAAGTGAATGTGCGCGACAGCCAGCGCATCGAACAGCTGATCATCAATGCGGTGGAATGCGAACCTTACATCACGGCCGATGATCGCCTGATGCGCGAACGCGCCGAAGGCGTTATCGCCGGCATTCAGGTGTTGCAGCACCTGGTGCAGCCCATGGAAACCCTGGTCGGCATTGAGGACAACAAGCCTGAAGCAATTGCCGCCATGCGAGCCGCCGCCGCGGGCACGGGTATCGAGATCGTAACGGTGCCGACCAAATACCCCTCCGGCGGCGAGAAGCAGCTGATCCGCGTACTCACCGGCAAGGAAGTACGCAGCGGCGGCCTGCCTGCCGATGTCGGCGTGGTCTGCCACAACACCGGCACCGCCTGGGCACTGCACCGGCTGGTGACTACCGGTGAACCCCTGATCAGCCGCATCACCACGCTCACCGGCACCGCCTTTGCCGAGCCCGGCAATGTCGAGGTCCTGATCGGCACACCGGTGGCGGACCTGCTCGCGTTTGGCGGCGTGCCGCAACCGCATACCGGGCGCCTGATCATGGGCGGTCCGATGATGGGCTTCAGCATCGAGAACCCGCTCGCGCCTGTGGTCAAGACCACCAATTGCATCATCGCGGCACCGCTGAGCGAGTTGCCGGAACCCGAGCCGGAGCAGCCCTGCATCCGCTGCGGCGCCTGCGCTGAAGTCTGCCCCGCCGACCTGCTGCCGCAACAGCTTTACTGGTACAGCAAGGCCAGCGAATTCGACCGGGCCCAGCATTACAACCTGATGGATTGCATTGAGTGCGGCGCCTGCGCCTATGTCTGCCCCAGCCATATCCCACTGGTGCAGTACTACCGCTATGCCAAGGGCGCGATCCGCCAGCAAGCGGCCGAACACCAGAAAGCCGACCGCGCCCGGGAGCGTTTTGAAGCCCGCACCGCGCGCATCGAGCGGGAAAAGGCAGAGAAGGAAGCCAAGCGCCAGGCCCGCCTGGAAGCCAACCGGCAGAAAAGCAGTCCCGCAACATCCGTCGCTGCGGCAACACCTGCGGCAGACCCGGTCGCGGACCTGAAAAAGGCCGTTGGCGAGGCGTCATCCGCCTACAAGGCCGCCGTGAAGATCGCGAAGGAAGCCGAAGAACAGGGCGCGGACAATGCCGCCGATCTGCGCGCCGAAGCCGACCAGCTCAAGGCCCGGGCCGATGAACTCAAGATCGCCCTGCGCGATGCCAAGGCCAACGCCCCCGCCGCTGTTGCCCCCACCGCGCAAGCCGCCCCGGCCGATCCGGTGGCCGACCTGAAAAAAGCCGTGGGTGAGGCGTCATCCGCCTACAAGGCCGCCGTGAAGGCGGCAAAGGAAGCCGAAGAGCAAGGCGCGGACAACGCTGCCGACCTGCGTGCCGAAGCCGATCAGCTCAAGGCCCGCGCTGATGAGCTCAAGATCGCCCTGCGCGATGCCAAGGCCAGTGCCCCGGCCCCGACCCGACCCGCACCGGCTTCTCCCGCACCGGCGGCGCCCCCTGCGGTGTCACTGA
Source organism: Alcanivorax sp. (assembly GCA_013823245.1). Lineage (GTDB taxonomy): Bacteria > Pseudomonadota > Gammaproteobacteria > Pseudomonadales > Alcanivoracaceae > Isoalcanivorax. The sequence goes on along the minus strand of PNLU01000031.1, from coordinate 5,737 downwards.
GCACCGCGCCGGAAAGCCCGACAGCGCAGGCCAACGCTGAAGACGAGGCCAGCGCCGAAGCGGAACGGGCCAAGCGCGCGCAACGCATGAAGGCCCTGAAAACTGCCTTCAACATGTCGCACAAGCAATGGAAAGAGGCCAGCGCCGCGCTGGAGCGCGCCGAGCGTGACGGCCTGCCGGATGTCGACACCCACCGTGCCCGGGTGGACAAGCTGAAGAAGAAAGCGGACCTGGCGAAAGCCCAGCTGAACGAACTCGTGGAAGCCGCCAAGGCGGACATGAAGGCCAGCACCGGCACCGATCTGAAGACCCTGAAACTGCAAGCCGCGCGCGCCGAAAGTACGGTGCGGGAAAAAACCGCCGCCCTGGCCACCGCCCGCGAGGCCGGGGACGAGGAACGCATCAATGTGCTGCAGCAGGAACTGGCCGCCGCCGAACAGCAGGCTCTGGAAACCGCCCGCACGCTGAAGCAGGCGGTGGCTGAACAGGGCCTGAGCGATGGAGACGACGCCTGATGGCCTTGCTGCACGTCACCTCACCCCATGCCACCAGCAGCCAGCGCACCGGCGCGCTGATGCGCCAGGTGATGCTGGCCACCCTGCCCGGGCTGGCGGTCCTCACCTGGCTGTTCGGCTGGGGCACGGTCATCAATGTCATCTGGGCGATGCTGATCGCCGCCGCCGCAGAGGCTGCGGTGCTCAAGGCACGCGGCAAGCCCGTTGGCCTGTACCTGCGCGACAACAGCGCCCTGGTCACTGCGGTGCTGCTGGCCCTGGCGATTCCACCCACCGCCCCCTGGTGGCTGACATTGATAGGTGTCGGCAGTGCCATCATCCTGGCCAAACAGCTGTACGGCGGCCTGGGCATGAATCCGTTCAACCCGGCCATGGTCGGTTACGTCCTGCTGCTGATTTCCTTCCCGGTGGAAATGACCCGCTGGCTGGCGCCCGGCGCTGCGCCGGATCTGGCCACCTCCTGGCAACTGTTTCTGGACCGCTATCCCGGCGCCGATGCCCTGACCGGTGCCACGCCGCTCGACAGCTTCCGCACCTGGGCCGGTGATGCCAGCGCGCTGGCCGCAGAACCGATCCTGCAGGGCCGCTTTGCCGGGCTCGGTTGGGAGTGGGTCAATGTGGCCTTCCTCGCTGGCGGCCTGTATCTGCTCTGGCGGCGCATCATCACCTGGCATATTCCTGTGGCCTTCCTGGCCGGGCTGGGCCTCTGTGCTCTGCCCTTCTGGCTGTACGATCCAGTGCGCTTCGCCAGCCCGCTGTTTCACCTGTTCAGCGGCGCAGCCATGTTCGGCGCCTTCTTCATCGCCACCGACCCGGTGTCTGCGGCCACCAGCCGCTGGGGGCGCCTGATCTATGCCGCCCTGATCGGCGTGCTGATCTGGGTCATCCGCAGCCTGGGCGGCTACCCGGACGCGGTGGCCTTCGCCGTGCTGCTGCTCAACCTGGCCGCCCCGACCATTGATTACTACACCCAGCCGCGCACCTACGGCCACGACAAACCGAAGCGGGGGACCGGCTGATGCAACCAGCACTCATGGGCAAGGCCATCAGCCGCAATGCTGTCATCCTCGGCCTGTTTGCCATCGCCACCGCCGCCATGCTGGCGTGGACCAACGAACAGACCCGCGAACGCGTGGCCTGCAACCGCGAGATGGCCTTGCAGCAGTCCCTGGCCGAGGTCATGCCCGCCGGGCTGGCGAACAACAATCTGCTGGAGGATCGCCTTCAGGTCCGCGACCGCCGCCTGGGGCGCCATAGCTACACGGTCTACCGGGCCCGGCGCGACGGCGAGCCGGTGGGCGCCGTACTGGAAGCTGAAGCCCCCGACGGCTACGGCGGCGCCATCGCCCTGCTCGTGGGCGTCACCTATGATGGCGAGGTCACCGGCGTGCGCGTAGTGCCGCCCCACAACGAAACCCCGGGGCTGGGCGATGATATTGAAACCCGCAAGTCGGACTGGATACTGAGTTTCGACGGCCACTCGCTCGACGGCACCCCGCCCGCAGGCTGGGCCGTACGCAAGGATGGTGGCGACTTCGACAGCTTCACCGGCGCCACCATCACCCCGCGAGCCGTGGTCTCTGCGGTCTATCGGGCGCTGACGTTCTATGAAGAGCAGCGCGAGACGCTGTTCAGCGCCGACAGTGACGCCGATACCGTCAGCCGCTGTGCGGCCGACACCGGGAGGGATGCATGAGCGAGACCGCCAGCACCGTTGATTACGCCACCCTGACCCGCAATGGCTTGTGGAAAAACAATGCCGCCACCGTACAGTTGCTGGGGCTGTGCCCGTTGCTGGCGGTCACCGGCACCGTGGTCAACGCCCTCGGTCTCGGGCTGGCCACCATGGCCGTGCTGATGGCATCGAACATGACCGTATCGCTGATCCGCAATGTGGTCACACCGGCGGTACGCCTGCCCGCCTTCGTCATGATCATCGCCGCCGTCGTGACCGTCATCGAGATGGTCATGCAGGCCTTTACCTTCGAACTCTATGAAATCCTCGGCATCTTCATTCCGCTGATCGTGACCAACTGCGCCATCCTTGGCCGGGCGGATGCCTTTGCCTCGAAAAACAGCCCGGCACCCGCCGTCTATGACGGCTTCATCATGGGGCTGGGCTTCCTGCTGGTGCTGGTGCTGCTGGGCGGCATGCGCGAGGCCGTGGGCGAAGGCACCCTGTTTGCCAACATGCACCTGCTGTTCGGCGACATGGCCCGCGACTGGACCCTGACCCTGGTGGGCGACTACCGCGGATTCCTGGTCGCCATCCTGCCGCCCGGCGCCTTTATCGGCCTCGGCCTGATCATCGCCGGCAAGAACGTGATCGATCGCTGGGCCAGCGAACGGGCCAAACGCCTCAAGGCCCCCATGGAAAAAGGCAGCCGCCGCGTACGTACCACCGGCAGCGTCAGCTAACCGCTACTCCACATTGGCGATCAGGCGCGCCTCCTCCAGCGCGGCGGTGCGGTGGCGCGTCGCCGCCTGATACTCAGGGTCGCTCAGCATGCTGGCAAAGGCGGCGGCCGACGGGTAGCGCACCAGCAGCACCTCATCCCACTGCTCCCCCTCCGGTGCAATCAACGACGCCCGCGTGCGCCCCATCCACACCAGTTCACCGCCCACGCCCTGCACCTTGCGCAGCGCCGTTTTCGAATATTCCCCGTAGGCCTGCCGGCCAGTGCGCGCCGGCTCGGAGGAGCCTTCCTGATAACGCGCCTGATCACGAAAGCGCAGCAGGTTGAGCATCACGATGGGCGTGTCCTGTGGCAGGCTTGCCAGCAGCTCGGGCAGGCGCTTCGGGTCCGGATCAATCGTCGGCATGGCCATCTCTCCTGTGAAGGGGGCTCTGAATACAGCCCCCAAGTCTCACCAGCGCCGCCGCACGACACAATGACAGGAACTGACCGTCCCTGACCTCAACGGCCGCTCCCGGAAAGCGAGTGTGCTTCCCTGCTTTTTCCACATTTCCTGCCCCATTTGCACCACGATTTGCTGCCCTAATGAGCCTGCACGACCTACGGGTCTATTCGAGGAGACATGACATGGACAAGACCAGCCTGATTGCTCTGTCTGCTGCGGGCATCATCGGCCTCTCCGGCGTCGGCTTCGGCGCCTACCAGGCCGGCGCACGCCAGGCCGGCAACCCGATCGCCGCCGTCGAGCCGGACACCACCGCAGACGATGCCTATTACGACGCACTGCGCGATGAAGTCTTCCCCGAGCCGGTGGCCGAGGCCATCATCGAGCCCGTAGCACCGCCTGCGCCGACCCTGGCCCACGTCCTCAGGGTCGAGCCGATTACCCGCACCTGGCAAGTGCCCCGCGAAGACTGCCATGTGGTCGAAGTACAACGCCAGGCCCCGATCACCAGCGAGCACAACACCGCTGGCACCCTGCTGGGCGCCGTGGTCGGTGGTGTTCTGGGTAATCAGGTCGGCGGCGGCAACGGCAAGAAAGTAGCGACCGCCGCAGGGATTCTCGCCGGCGGCTATGCGGGCAACCGTATCCAGGACAACCAGCAGCGCAGCCGCACCTACACCACCACCGAACTGCAGTGCAGCACCGCCTACGACACCCGCAGCGAAACCACCGGCTACACCGTGACCTACCTGCTGGGCGACGAGCGTGGCAGCGTGCGCATGGACCACCGCCCGGGTGATACCCTGCCGGTACGCGACGGCCGCGTCGTCACCTACTGATCGCGATGGCGCGTGACCCGCAGCCCCTGGGCCCGCAGGTGACGCGCCAACGCCACCAGCGCCGACAGATCCGGTACCACCGCGTGCGGCCGCCACGGATGGCGCTCCGTGCCCGGAAAAATCTTGTCCAGCCACGCCTGATCCCAACCTGCCCCGTTGTAGAACAGCGACGTCAGCCCCGCACTGCGCGCCGCAATCACATCCGTCGTACTGTCCCCCAGATACCAGCACGCCTCGGACGGCGCCCGCCCCAACTGCTCCAGTGCCGCCAGCAACATGTCCGGCGACGGCTTGCGGCGCGCCACATCATCACCGCACACCATCACATCAAACAGATCCGACCAGCCGCCCTGCTCCACCCGGTCCACCTCCAGCGTCATGAACTCACGACTGCGGTTGGAGATAAGCCCCAGCGCAATGCCCAGCTCACGCAGCTTCGTCAACTGCAACCGCGCATCCGCCTCCAGCGGCGTCACCTCCCCCACATGCTGCCGGTAGGCCCGGTCAAACGCCTGATGCGCCCGCCGCTTGGCATCCTCGTCATCACCGAACAGCACCTCGAAAATGTCCGTGCGCGAAATCTTGCGCGCCGCCACCACCTTGGGATGCAGCCGCCTATGGTCGCGCACATACTTCACCAGCTTCGCATCCTCCACCGTCTTCGACTGCTCCGCCGTCAGCAGACGCTCCAGCAACCCCAACTCCTGCAAGTGCGGCAGCACATCGTCCACCGCGTGGTACATGGCATCGTGGGTATTCACCAGCGTCGCATGCCAATCAATCAGAATGACGTCCGGCTGCGCATGCGGCAGCGCCAGTATGCTCATCCACCTCTCCCGTGTGACGGATCTCCTACCTCTTCTATCAGCAACGGCTGACAACAGCCAGCCGACCACCGATCCATACTTGACGACACCCCTCCCCCTGATACACTACAAAGTAATTACACTATGATTGCATTCGAATGGGATGACAGCAAAGCCAGAACCAACCAGCGCAAACACCGCGTCAGCTTCAAGGAGGCCGCCACAGCGTTTGACGATGACACGGCACTCGTGATCTGCGACCCGGATCACCCTCACGAGGACCGTTTCGTACTGCTTGGCCTGAGCCAACGCATGAATCTGCTGGTGGTATGCCACACCTGGCGCAACGACGATGTCATCCGCCTGATTTCCGCCCGCCGGGCCAGCCCCGGTGAAGGCAATCAGTACTTCAGCCACCGACAACCCACCGGGGTAATGGATATGCGCAGCGAATACGACTTCAGCAAGGCCCGGCCCAGCCCTTACAGCAAACGCGAGCGCAAGCAGATCACCATCCGCCTGGAAGCCGCGACCATCGAGTATTTCAGGGCCATGGCCGACGAGATGGGCATGCCCTACCAGAGCCTGATCAACCTGTACTTGCGTGATTGCGCGGAAAAGCAGCGGAAACTGGCCCTGCACTGGCAGGACGACGACTCCACACCGGAAACCCAGAGTTGATGCGACCACCCCACAGGACCGCTAGAATGCAGCA
>PNLU01000030.1 GCA_013823245.1 Alcanivorax sp. | reverse complement strand
ACTATATTGATAGCGGACGCAGAGTCCGTGACCACTTCTACCAGGGAAGCTGGGAAGCCATGCTTGAGGATGATATGAAGAACCTGTCTCCCTGGTTCCGCTGGATGAAACGCTTCCGCATGCCTGAACTGCCCGGCACCCCAACCCATGCTCTAGATGACAACGGCAAATGGCGAAAACTCAAACAAAACGAGCGCGCCGCCCATAGAACCGGCCCCCGCTGGGAACACATCAAGCCCGAGCATGATGCCATCTTGCGTTAGTCATGCTAGTGAAACTGACGTACACCGGGAAACCCGCCCGGCTTCCGAAGCCCTATGCCGGAGGCATCATCGCCAGCGCCACCTATCGCCTCAACACCAGCGTGCTGGAAGGTATGAACAACCGCATCAAGGTCATCAAGCGCATGGCCTATGGGTATCGGGACAGCGACTACTTCTTCCCGAAAATCAAAACAGCCTTTCCCGGTAATCCGCGATGAACCAAAAAAGCCCGCCATAAGGCGGGCTTTTTCGTATTGCCACCGGATCAGAACGCGAAATGCGCCTCGTCCAGTTCCATCAGGCAGTCGAGACCACCTTCGATAGCACCCTTGTGCGCCGCAGTACGCGGCAGGATGCGCTTGAAGTAGAAACGTGCGGTCGCCAGCTTGGCCTTGTAGAAATCTTCCTCGGCCGTGCCCGCTGCCAGTTTCTCCTGCGCCGTTTGCGCCATGGCGGCCCACAGGTAACCCAGCGTGACGTAACCTGCATACATCAGGTAATCCACGGAGGCAGCCCCCACGTTCTCGATGTTCTGCATCGCCTGGGCACCCAGCGCCATGGTCATGTCGCCCCACTCCTTGTTCAGGCGTGCCAGCGGCTCGACAAATTCCTTCAGCTCGGCATTGTCCGCCTGCGCTTCGCAGAACTTGTGGATGATCTTGGTCCAGTTGCGCAGTGCGGCACCCTGGGTCTGCAGCACTTTACGGCCCAGCAGGTCCAGCGCCTGGATGCCGGTGGTGCCTTCGTACAGGGTGGAGATCCGCGCGTCGCGCACGTTCTGCTCCATGCCCCACTCGCGAATGAAGCCGTGGCCACCGTAGATCTGCACGCCATGGTTGGCCGCTTCCAGACCCACTTCGGTCAGGAACGCCTTGGCGATCGGGGTCAGCAGCGCCATCAGGTCATCGGCCTGCTTGCGCTCTTCTTCGGTCTTGCCGAGGTTCACAATGTCACCCAGCACGGCAGTGTAGTACACCAGCGCACGACCACCCTCGGCGAAGGCCTTCATGGTCATCAGCATGCGGCGCACGTCCGGATGCACGATGATCGGGTCGGCCGGACCGTCCGGGTTTTTCGGGCCGGACAGGGCGCGCATGGCCAGACGCTCGCGGGCGTAGGTGAGGCCGCCCTGGAAACCCAGCTCGGAATGCGCCACGCCCTGGATGGCGGTACCCAGACGGGCGAAATTCATGAACGTGAACATGCAGTTCAGGCCCTTGTTCTCCGGGCCGATCAGGTAGCCGGTGGCGCCGTCAAAGTTCATCACACAGGTGGCAGAGGCCTTGATACCCATCTTGTGTTCGATGGAACCACACACCACACCATTGCGCTCGCCCTGGCTGCCGTCATCATTCACCAGAAACTTCGGCACGATGAACAGTGAAATGCCCTTGGTGCCCGCCGGGGCATCCGGCAGGCGCGCCAGCACAATGTGGACGATGTTGTCGGCCATGTCGTGCTCACCAGCCGAGATGAAGATCTTGGTGCCGGTCAGCTTGTAGCTGCCGTCCGCCTGCGGCTCGGCCTTGGTCTTCAGGGTGCCCAGATCAGACCCGCAATGCGGCTCGGTCAGACACATGGTGCCGGTCCACTCGCCGCTGATCAGCTTCGGCAGGTAGGTGCTTTTCTGCTCCGGGGTACCGTGCTCCTCGATGGTGGCCACAGCGCCGTGGGACAGGCCCGGATACATGCTCCAGGACCAGTTGGCGGTACCGGTCATTTCGGAGATGGCGATACCTGCGGAGGTCGGCAGACCCTGACCGCCGTACTCGACATCACCGCCCATGGCAGGCCAGCCACCTTCAACATACTTCTTGTAGGCTTCCTTGAAGCCCTTGGGCGTGGTCACCACGCCATTGTCGAAGTGACAACCTTCCTCGTCACCGGAGCGATTCAGCGGTGACAGTTCATTGGCTGCAAACTTGGCGCCCTCTTCCAGGAACGCATCAATCAACTCACCGTTGACCTCTTCCAGGCCCAGCGCGGCATAGTGATCATCCAGCTTCAGCAGCTCATGCAGAACGAAGCGCATATCGCGCACGGGGGCTTTGTAATCCGGCATCTCGACCTCCGAGAAATTCTGTTCACAACTCAAATCAGTGGCTGGTCCGCCCTGCGGGCGGCACGCGTACAAAAAACGACCAGTCCATGGTGGGGCACAATGGTAGCGCTGTGCCCATCCTGCTCCCACCAGTATTTGTGACCCGGCAGTCAAACAGGCGTTTGAAACCAGCGTTTGGCCGGTAACTCGCGTATACTTCCCGCACCACAGTGAATGGCCGGTGACGACCCGGCCTCCAGACCCGACCAGGACAGAGAGATGCTGGACAGAGAACTGCTTGATATTCTGGTATGCCCGGTCAGCAAGACCCCCTTGATCTGGGTGGAGAGCGCCACAGAGCTGCAGTGCAAGGCCAGCGGCCTGGCCTACCCGGTGCGCGACGGCATCCCGGTATTGCTGGAGGAAGAGGCCCGCCCCCTGAGCGACGACGAACTGCGCCGCTTGTAAACCCCGATATGTAAACCGCGACAAGGAGTTGTCATGATCGCCTCCCGCCTGCTACTGACGCTGAGCCTGCTGCTGCCTGTCGTCGCCCACGGCGAGATACTGATGGCACCCACGGGCAATCCCGGGAGCGAGGATGCGGCCGCATCGGACGATAACAACGAAGACGTTCGGGCACGCACGGCCTCCGGCGGGGATTTGCAGGCCTGTCTGGCGAGAGCCTTGCGCGATGCGCCACCGGACATGACCGCCAGCGAGCTACGCACCTGGTGCGAGAGCGCCGGAACTGATACTCGCCAACGCAGCGTCGATGCCCTGCGCGCACGCCTGGCGCTGGAAGAGTCATCGCAGTTCAATCCGTTCGTGATGACCCCGCACCGCCGCAACTACATCATGCCCGTCAGCTACTGGTCCAACCCGGAGTGGAACGATCCGGACAAGGACGACGACAATCTGGATTCCCTTGAGGTCAAGTTCCAGCTGTCGATCAAGATGCCGTTGGCCACCGAGGTGTTCAACTTCTACAACATCTATTTTGCTTACACCCAGACCAGCTTCTTTCAGGCCTACAATGAGGAGCAGTCGCGTCCGTTCCGGGAAACCAACTATGCCCCGGAGCTGTTTGTGACCCGCGCCGTGGACTGGCAGCTGGGGCCGCTGGACTCGGAGCTGCTCGCGTTCGGCTACATTCATCAATCCAATGGCCGGGACGTGCCCACATCACGCAGCTGGGACCGGCTATTCGCGTCATATGTCGCGCGCACCGGTGAGTTCTATATGGGCCTGCGTGCATGGTACCGTCTGCCGGAAAGCAGCAAGCGCACGCCCGAGTCGCCGCGCGGCGACGACAACCCGGACATCGAAAAATACATGGGCAATTTCGAATTCACCATTGCCCGCCCCTTCGGCAATCAGGTGGCCGAGGTGATGCTGCGCAACAACCTGCGTCGCGGCGAGAACCGGGGCGCCGTTCAACTGGATTACACCTTCCCGCTGACCAGCCGCTTCAAGGGCATCTTCCAGGTCTTTAGCGGCTACGGTGACTCCCTGATCAATTACGACGACTACCAGAACCGGGTCAGCCTGGGCATTCTGCTGACCGACACCCTGTAGCCTGCTTCACGCCTTTTTCGCCAGCCTGCGCGCACGCTCGCCCTACCGGATGGCGAAACAGGCATTGCGATGACTTCTTCTGCAGGCACACCTGCCTCGGCACACCAGATCGTGCTGGTCCAGGGGGCCAGCCGCGGCATCGGTCTGGCTCTGGTTGCACGTTTGCTGCAGGTGAAAACCGTGGCCCACATCTACGCCACCAGCCGGCAGCCCGAGCGCAGCGAGGCGCTGGCGGCATTGGCAGACCAGCACCCGGACACCTTGACCTGTTTGCCGCTTGACGTGACCCGCGAAGACGATGTGGCCCGGGCAGCGAACGAGGTACGCAGCCAGCACAACACCCTGCACGGCCTGATCAACTGCGCCGGCCTGCTCCACGAACCTTCCTTGCGTCTGCGCCCGGAAAAGCGCGTGGAGCAACTCAATAGTGCGGCGCTGGAAGCCGTGTTTCGCGTCAACACCTTCGGCCCGATGCTGATGGCCCGGCACTTTGCCCCGCTGCTGATGCACGACCAGGCGGCGGTCTTCGCCAGCGTGTCCGCCCGCGTGGGCAGCATCAGCGACAATCATCTGGGCGGCTGGTACACCTACCGGGCCAGCAAGGCCGCACTGAACCAGTTCACGCGTACCTTTGCGATCGAAATGCGCCGTCGTGCGCCGCATCTGGTGGTCCTGGCGTTACACCCCGGCACCACCAATACCCAGCTTTCACGTCCCTTCCAGAAAAACGTGCCGGAAGAAAAACTGTTCGAGCCCGACTTCGTCGCCGAACGCCTGCTGCGGCACATGATGACGGCAACCCCGCAGGACTCGGGCCGGTTCATGGCCTGGGACGGTCAGGACATCCCATGGTGATGCGACGCAAGGGCGACCTGCCCACACGCACCTGCGCAGTATGCGGCAAGCCCTTTACCTGGCGCCGCAAATGGGCCGCCGTCTGGGACGAAGTGCGCTACTGCTCCGAGCGCTGCCGCCGCCATCGAAGAGACCGCCCCGCATGACCACGCTGCTGTGGTTCCGTAGAGACCTGCGCCTGGATGATCATCCGGCGTTGTGGGCAGCGTGTGCGGACGGCCCGGTGATCCCGGTGTATTGCCTGCCCCCGGAATCCGAAACCGGGCCGCTGTACAGCACTGGTGTATCGCTGGCACGGTGCGGAGCACATCGGCGCCGCTTTCTGCTTGAAGCACTGCATGATCTCCGGTCCGCTTTGCGCGCCTGCGGCAGCAACCTGATTGTGATGAACGCGCCCCCGGAACAGGCCCTGCCACAACTGGCCAGCGCGACCGGCGCCCGACGCCTGGTCACCACATGGCAACCCGGTACCGAAGAAGCGGCACAGGTCGAGGCCGTGCGCCTGACCATGGGTCCTCTGCCCGTCGATGAGGTAGAGAACGACGGTCTGTTCCGGCGCGCTCAGCTACCGTTTCCTCTGGCGCGTTTGCCGGGCACTTTTACCGGCTTTCGCAAGCGCGTCGAAGCACATTTCGACATGGACCCACCATTGCTGGCGCCGCAGCGACTACCGTCCATTCCGGCGGCAGCAAGGGCTTTGGATCAGGGATTACCCGAACGGCCCGCGGCTGACGGTGCCCCCCGCGCCGCCTTGCATTTCCAGGGCGGCGAACAGACCGGACGTGCTCGCTTGCGGCACTATTTGTGGGACAGTGAAGCCATCCGTGATTACAAGCAGACTCGCAATGGCCTGCTGGGCGCGGACTACTCTTCAAAGCTTTCCCCCTGGCTGGCCCTGGGCTGCCTGTCACCCCGGCGCGTGGTCAGTGAAGTCAGGCGCTTCGAACGCGAAGTGACCGCCAACGACAGCACCTACTGGCTGATTTTCGAGGTGCTCTGGCGCGAATACTTTCGCTGGGTCGCCGGGGAGGCCGGGGCACGCCTGTTCGCTTTCAATGGCATCAGCGAACGGCGCCTTCCTGAGCCGTCCTTCAACGCCGAGCGCTTCCAGCGCTGGTGCGAGGGGCGCACCGGTCTGCCGTTCGTCGATGCCAACATGCGGGAGCTCAACGCCACTGGCTTCATGTCCAACCGGGGCCGACAGAACGTGGCCAGCTTTCTGATTCATGACCTGGCGATGGACTGGCGCCTGGGTGCCGCCTGGTTTGAACAGCAACTGATCGACTATGACGTCGCCAGCAACTGGGGCAACTGGGCCTATATCGCCGGCGCGGGCACCGATCCTCGGCAGGGCCGCTGGTTCAACGTGCTGAATCAGGCCCTGCGGTATGACTCCCGGGGCGACTACGTCTGTCACTGGATCCCGGAGCTCAAGACGCTTGAGGCAGGCCATCGCCACACCCCGTTCCTGTTACCCGCCCACCGGCGAACGGCACTGGGCCTGCCGGATCTGGTCATCCCGCCGCCGCGCGGCTGGCACGATGACCTGAACACCCGACCACAGCGCAAGGCCTGAGCTATGCATGTGGTCTGGTTCAAGCGCGACCTCAGGGTGCATGATCACGCCCCCCTGTGTGCTGCCGCCAGGGCGGGGGCGCTGGTACCGCTTTATGTGGTCGAGCCACAAGCCTGGCAGCAACCGGATTCTGCCTTGCGCCACTGGCAGTTTGTGCGCGACAGCCTGCTTGATCTGGACCAGGCCCTGCATCAACGCGGGGCGCCCTTGTACGTAGCGCGAGGCGACATGCTGACAGTGCTCGACACACTGCATCGGCGCCACGGCATCACGGCCCTCCATGCCCATGAAGAAACCGGAAACCACTGGAGCTTCCAGCGCGATATCGCCGTGCGGGCCTGGTGCGCGCAACACAGGATCCCCTTCCATGAATACCCCGCCAATGCCGTGGTACGCCGTCTGCGGCATCGCGATCACTGGGCGCGGCACTGGCAAACGCGGATGGTATCCGCCCCCTTGCCCGCACCGTCATCGCTACACCCTGCATTACCCGCCCCGCCACCGGCGGCCCGGCAGTTGCCGAAGATTCTGGGTTTCGATCAGCGCCCCTGCCCGGGTCGTCAGCCCGGCGGGCGCACACACGCCCTGGCGTTGCTCACCAGTTTTTTTTCGCAACGCGGGCAGCGATACCGTGTTGCGATGTCCAGCCCGCGCACCGCACCGCTGGCCTGCAGCCGTCTGTCGCCCCATCTGGCCCATGGCACCGTGTCAGTACGCGAGGTCCTGCATGCGCTTGCAGAAGCACAGGCCGATCCGGCGCATAGCACCATATCCTGGCAACAATCGCTGCGAAGTTTCGAAAGCCGACTGCACTGGCACTGCCACTTTATCCAGAAGCTCGAGGATCAACCGGACATGGAATGGCGTAACCTGCATCCCGGTTACGATGGCATGCGCGAGGATGATTTCGACCACGCACGCTTTGCTGCCAGGGCAGAAGGCTGCACCGGCATTCCGTTCATTGATGCCTGTATGCGCATGCTGCATCACGACGGCTGGATCAACTTCCGCATGCGCGCCATGCTGGTGGCCTTCGCCAGCTATCATCTATGGCTGCACTGGCGCGAACCGGCATTGCATCTGGCGCGACTGTTCACAGACTACGAACCCGGCATTCATTACCCGCAGATCCAGATGCAGGCCGGCACCACTGGCATTCATGCCCTGCGCTTGTACAACCCGGTGAAACAGTCGCGCGATCAGGACCCCGAAGGCGATTTCATCCGTCACTGGCTTCCCGAGCTGGCCGCCATCCCCGGCGACTGGATTCATTGTCCATGGTCCATGCCACGATCCTTGCAACAACGCGTGGGGGTCATGATCGGGGATGACTATCCGGCGCCGGCGGTGGACCCGGACAGCGCGGCCCGGGCGGCGCGGCAAGCAGTGCTGGCTCATCGCAACGCCCACGACCCGGAAACCCTGAAACGTACCGAGGCCGCCATCGTTCAGCGCCATGCCAGCCGCCGTCGCACTCCCCGTCGCCCGCGATCATCTGGCGGAGCCAATGGCCGCCAACTGAGCATGGATCTTGATCCGGGCGACTGAACCGCTTGCCAGCGAGGCGGTCCTATCTTTCAATCCCGTTGCCAGTCCGCTGCCATCCCACCTCTACCCGTTTGCCCGGAGATCGCCATGCACGTCATTCACCACCGACGCTTTTATCCGTTTGTGCTGCTGGTCGGCATCCTGCTCACCACCGCCTGCACCGGCTTGCGTCGCGACACGCTACCTCCGGAAGTCTCCGTCGCCGACATCGCCCTGGTCGGCGTCACGATGTTCGAACAGGAATGGGAGATCACGTTGCGCACCCGCAACCCCAACGACCATGCACTGAACCTGCGCACGCTGGATTATCAGATCATGGTGGAAGACCGGCCCTTCGCGCGGGGGCTGAGCAACGAAGCAGTCACTCTGCCCGCCATGGGCGATGCCCTGGTCAAGACCCGGATCACCACCAGCCTGTTCGACACTCTGCGCCAGTTCCAGGCCATGGATTACACCCCGGGCCAGCCCGTGCGTTACCGCATCAGCGGCAATGCCCGCGTAGGCAATGTCCCGTTCGCGCTGCCGTTCGACCGCCGTGGCGAATTCGTGATGCCTGCCCTTTGACGGACCGGCGATCGCCTGCACCGCATCAATGCCTGGTCCGACACCAGCGTCCCGGGGTGGTGCCAGTCCAGCGGCGAAAGGCATGGATAAAGCTGGCGGCTTCGGTGTAGCCCAGCCGCTCCGCCACCTGTTCAACGCTGAGCATGCCCCCGGCAAGCCATTCCTGCGCCAGAGCCTGACGCACTTCATCCTGCAAGCCACGGAAGGCGGCCGCTTCATCGGCCAGGCGGCGGCGCAGGGTGCGCGATGTCATGTTCAGCCGTGCGGCCACCTGCTCCATATCCGGCATGCATGACGGTTCCGCCAGCAACAAACTGCGGACCTGCCCGGCCACGCCCTGGTTGGACTGCCGGCGCTGCAGCAATGTCTGGCACTGCACTTCGCACAGGCGGCGGGTGTGGTCATTGGCCTGCGGCAGCGGCGTATCCAGCAATGCGGCATCGAAACCCACGTAATTGTGCGTAGCACCAAACAAAGGCCGCACACCGAAGTGCGCTTCATGGGCGGTCAGATCCGGCGGCGCCGCATGGCGGAAACCCACGGTGCGGCGCGACGGCTCGACGCCGAACAACTCACGCTGCAACAGGGCAACGGCGGCCATATCCCGCTCCACCAGAAACGGCTGTAACGCGGCAGGCAAATGGTCCACATGGAAGTAAAGACGTGCGTGACCGCCTTCTTCCTCCAGCGTCACCCGGGCGAAGGCAAACGTCAGATCCAGGTAGCGGATGCCCAGCTCCGTGGCACTGCGCAGCGTCGGGCTGCTGACCAGCGCAAAGCCCCAGATGCCGTAGCTGGTGAGGTGATAACGCTGTCCGGCCAGCACCCCAAGGCCGGGCACATCGCCGACCGCCGCCAGCAGATTGGTGATCACCCTCATCTCCTGCACGGCACTGACTTCAGCTTGCGGGTCTTCCAGCTCGGCGGCGCCCACGCCGCTGCCCGCCAGGCAACGGGCCTGCGGCACCCCGAATTCCTCACCCAGGGCGCAAAGCAGGCGAATACTGACCGTACTGCGGCGATTGCCGGTGAGCGCGGCCGAGGGCGTGAGCATCATGGCGTCACCGATCCTGTCCGAAAATATCAATCTAATGTCCTGTCGCCCTATAAACAAGCCTGCGCCCTCTAGGTAGCATGCAGACAGAACAGGGAGCATCACACCATGACAACGCATTACAACACGGTGATTATCGGCAGCGGCTTTGGCGGACTGGGGATGGCCATCGAACTCAAGGCCCGCGGCGAGCAGTCGTTACTGGTTCTGGAAAAGGCCGACGACGTCGGTGGCACCTGGCGCGACAACAGCTATCCAGGGGCGGCCTGCGATGTGCCATCACACCTGTACTCGTTTTCGTTCGAGCCTCGCCATGACTGGCCGCGCCGCTTCGCTGCCCAGCCGGACATTTTCGCTTACCTGCGTCACTGCGCGGACAAGTACCGGGTGCGGCCGCACATTCGCTTCAACACGGAAGTGACCGGGGCACGGTTTGATGACCGTCTGAAACAATGGCATGTCACGGCCGCCGACGGCGCCGTGTTCACGGCCCGATTTCTGATCACCGCGACCGGGCAGCTGAACCGCCCGCAGTGGCTGCATATCGAGGGCGCCGACATCTTTGAGGGCGAGCGCTTCCACTCGGCCCGCTGGCGTCATGATCTGGATCTGCGTGGCAAGAAAGTGGCGGTGGTCGGCACTGGCGCCAGTGCCATCCAGTTCGTACCGCAAATCGCGCCGCAGGTGGCACAGCTCACGCTGTTCCAGCGCTCGGCCCCCTGGGTGATCGCCAAACCGGATCGCGCCTACAGCGGCCTGTCGCGCGCACTGATGGCGCGCATGCCGTGGCTGCATACGCTGGACCGGGCGCGCATCTATGCGTTGCTGGAGAGCCGTGTGCTCGGCTTTACCCGGTTGCAACAGATACTGAAGCCCTATGAATGGCTGGCCAAACGGCATATGTACCGGCACATCAAGGACCCCGCCCTGCGTGCGGCCCTGACACCGGATTATCCGATTGGCTGCAAACGCATCCTGATCTCCAATGATTATTATCCGGCGCTGGCCCGCGATAATGTGCAGGTTGTGACCTCCCCGCTGGAGCGTTTCGAGCGCCGCGGCCTGCGCACCGCCGATGGCACACACCACGAAGCCGACGTGGTGATCTACGGCACCGGTTTTCAGGCCACTGACTTCCTGGCGCCGATGCAGATCACCGGGCGGGACGGTGTGGACCTGAACACCGCCTGGCGTGACGGGGCCGAAGCCTATCTGGGGATTACCGTGCACGGCTTCCCCAACCTGTTCATGCTTTACGGGCCCAATACGAACCTGGGCCACAGCTCGATCGTCTACATGCTGGAAAGCCAGATCCGTCATGTACTGGCCTGCATGCATGAGGTTCAGGAACAGGATGCTGCCACCATTGAAGTGCGGCATGATGTGCAGGCTGCGTTCAATCATCGACTGCAAGATCAGTTGGAGCACACCGTCTGGGGGCGCGGCTGCACCAGCTGGTACAAGACCGCCAGCGGCAAGAACACCAATAACTGGCCGGGGTTTACCTTCAACTACCGGCAGCTGACCCGGAACCTGAAACACGATGACTACCAGTTTTCCTGAGATTCCCGCACGCCGCAGCCAGCAACTGCTGACCGGCGTGCTGCGCACCAGCCTGAAACTGCTGGTCAAACCGCTTTTCAATGGCCGTACACCGCTGCCGCTGATGCGCGCCGGATTGAAAGCCGCTGCCTCCACCACCCTGCCTGCCCGCGGCGTCACCCGGGACCTGGTGCATCTGGGTGGCGTACCGGCCGAGCGCTGGCGTCCGGCGGACGGCGCGTCAGACAGTGTGGTGCTCTATCTGCATGGCGGCGCCTATTGCGTGGGCGGCCCCATCACCCACCGCAGCCTGGCCAGCCATCTGAGCCGTGTCAGCCAGGCGACCGTGCTGGTTGTCGACTACCGCCTGGCACCCGAGCATCCTTGCCCCGCTGCACTGGAAGATGCCCTGGCCGCGTATCAATCGTTGCTGGAAGAAGGCGTGATGCCCGAGCAGATCGTGATCGCGGGCGACTCGGCGGGAGGCGGCCTGACCCTGGCCACCGCACTGGCGCTGCGCGATGCGGGGCTGCCTGCCCCGGCCGGGCTGATGCTGTTGTCGCCCTGGGTGGACCTGACGCACCCCCGCGCGGGCACCCGTGTGCCCGGCGAGGCGATGTTGCAGTGGCCCGCACTGGAAAAAGCGACCGCGCTGTATTGCGGCGATCAGCGCCGTGACCCGCGCGCCTCCCCGCTGCACGGCGCCCTGCACGATCTGCCCCCCACCCTGATCATTACCGGGACGGACGAAATCCTGCTGGGCGATTCCGAGGCCCTTGAGGCCGCGCTGGAAGCAGCAGGCAATCGCGCTTCCCTGCTGCTCTACACCGACATGTGGCACGTGTTCCCCGCGCATGCAGGAGTGCTCGATACCGCCGACCACGCCATCGCACAGATGGCCGCTTTCATTCATGCCGAGGCCAGCTTGTGACTGACACCATTCTGATTACCGGTGCCGCATCCGGCATCGGCGCCGCCACGGCGCGACTGTTCCACCAGCGCGGCTGGCAAGTGGGCCTGCTGGATATCAGCGCCGAACCGCTGGCCGCCCTGGCCCTGGAACTGGATAACGCCTGGCACCGCACCCTCGACGTGCGCGAAGCCGACGCCGCGCAACAGGCAGTCAACGATTTTGCCAGCGCGGCTGGCGGGTTGCGCGTGCTGTTCAACTGCGCCGGGGTCTTGCAGATCGGGCATTTCGAAGAGATCAGCGCCGACGCCCATGCGCGCATCGTGGGTATCAATGTCCAGGGCGTAATCAACATGACGCTGGCGGCGCTGCCCTGGCTACAACAGGGCGCCCGCGAACCGCTGGTGATCAACATGAGTTCGGCATCCGCGCTCTATGGCGTGCCGCATCTGGCCAGCTACTCAGCCTCGAAATTTGCGGTGCGCGGCCTGACCGAAGCGCTGGATATCGAGTGGCGACGTCACGGTATTCGCGTCTGTGATCTGATGCCGCCCTTCGTCAACACACCGATGGTGCGCGATCAGGCGTTCCGGGCACCCGTGGTGGATCGGCTGGGGGTCCACCTGAGCGCCGAGGATATCGCCGAGGCGGCCTGGAAGGCCCTGAAAAAGCCAGCCGTGCACCACCCCATCGGGCTGCAGTTCGCCGGTACCATGCTGCTGGAAAAACTGGCGCCGCGTGCTTTCACACGACGCCTGATGGGTTTTCTCAGCCGCACCTGAGCGGATCAGGGATTGGCGCGATTGCCCACGGCCTGCTGCTGGCGGCGCCCTTCCGGCGTCTGCCGGTAGCGCTCCTCCTCAATACGCCGCTTCACGGTCTCGCGAGAGCAATCGGCAATGTTGCTTTGCTCGCATTCGCGGATACGCCGCTCCAGCAACGCGGCCTCGTCCTCGGCCGCTTCTTCCTCACGGGCAATGCCCTCATCGACCTGCTGCGGCTGGTCCAGATCCCGCGGCGCGCGACGCTCCGACGCCGAGCGCACGCGCTGGGACGCCTCGCGCCCTTCGAAACGATTACCCGGCTGCAACTCGACGCGCTCGCCCCCGTCTGCGGGCTGATCCGAAAAATACACGCGCCCTTCCGCATCCACATGACGGAACACGGCGCCACGCTCCGGCGGAGCCTCCGCCTGATCGTCGGTGTCTGCCCAGGCCGTCCCGCCAGGCAATACCGCCTGAACCAGTGCCAGCAGCAATGCCGCAGACAATGCCCGCCGCAACAGCGCTAATGGCGCCCCCTTCTGGTGACCATGACCTGTCGTGTACGGTTTCATGTGCAACACCTCCGCTCGCTGTCAGCCTGGCGGCCAGCTGAAGGCCCGACCACCGAGCACATGCACGTGCAGGTGGAACACCGTCTGGCTCGCGCCGGCGCCATTGTTCACATTGAGACGAAAATCCGTCAGCCCCTGTTCGGCAGCGATCTGGCTGGCCACCAGCAGCAGGTGCCCGAGCAACCCCTGGTCTTCCGCCGTGGCATCCGACAACTTCGGGATCGGCTTCTTCGGGATCACCAGGAAGTGGGTCGGTGCCTGCGGGTTGATGTCACGAAAGGCCAGGCACTGGTCATCCTCGAAAATGATGTCCGCCGGAATCTCCCGGGCAATAATCTTCGAAAAAATCGTCTCACTCATAGATACTCCTTGAATTGCTGCGGCACATGTTGCGACATATGTTGCGACACAGATCACGCGCCGAGGCGTGCGCCGGTTCACACCCACACCGGACGTTGACGGGAATTCATTCAACGGCAGGGTGAGCATCGGCGTCGCAACTGTCATAATGACGCCGCTGACAGCGACTTACGACCATCATAGCAGGCAACCATGGCCACTCTCTTCGTTGACAATCTTACCGTGCTGGACTTTTCCTATCTGCATGCCAAGCGTGGCATGGTCGGTGAATCCTGGATCGTCGACCTGGAGCTGACCGGCGAGCTGGATGACATGGGCATGGTGCTTGATTTCGGCCGCATCAAGAAGGCCGTGAAGCAGGCCCTGGACGAGGAAGTGGACCACAAGCTGGTGGTGCCCGCCGACAGCGATTGCCTCAGCCAGTTGCCCGCCGAGGGCAGCATCAACCTGGACTGGGCCTACCAGGCCGGCGTGATCCGCATGAAGGCCCCGACCTGTTCCACCGTGTTCATTCCCGGCACCGAGGTCACCAAAAGCAGCGTAACGCTCTATTTGATGGAAGTGCTGTACCGCATCCTGCCTCAGAATGTAAGCGAGTTGGTGCTTACTTTGCGCGAAGAGGATCTGGGCACCTCCCCCAGCTACCACTATTCCCATGGCCTGAAGAAACATGATGGCAACTGCCAGCGCATTGCCCACGGGCACCGCTCGCGCATCGAGATTTTCGAGAACGGCCGCCGCAGCCGCTATTGGGAGAAGCTCTGGGCCGACCGCTGGGAAGACATCTACATCGGTTCCGAAGAAGACCTGGAAGGCACCTATTTCATCGATGAAGTGCCTCACCACCGGTTCCGCTATGAGGCGCCCCAGGGACTGTTCGAGCTGGTGATTCCCGAGGACCACTGCTACCTGATTCCCACCGACTCCACCGTGGAGCACCTGGCTACGCACATCGCCGCCGAGCTGGCTGGAGAGGCCCTCGGCAAGCACTTCCGGGTGCGAGCCTTCGAGGGTGTGGGCAAGGGCGCGCTGGCTGAAGCCGGCACCATGCGCGCCTGAGCCTGGTCAGGGGTCTTCGCGCAGGATCGTTTCCGCCTCTTCCTGGATCAACCGGCGCAGCCAACGGTGCGCCGGGTTGTGGTGCAGCAACGGCGACCAGGCCATTTTCAGCTCGAAGCGCGGGATCACGAACGGTGGATCCTTGATAGCCAGGCGCGGGTTCTGTGTCTGCATCCGCGCCACCCGGCTCGGCAAGGTGGCCACCAGATCGTTGTTCATCGCCAGCAGGGCCGGCATCTGGTAGTGCCGGGTAAAGATCGAGATCTTGCGCGTCTTGCCGATCCGCGCCAGCGCCTGATCAATCCAGCCCAGCCCGCCCAGCTTCTCCGGATTCATCCCGAAACCGACCCCGAAGCCGGTCTTCGACACCCAGATATGCTGGGCACTCAGGTAGCTCTCCAGACTGAAGTCCCGTGCCAGCGGATTGCTCCGGTTCAGAAGACAGGAGAACGAGTCTTTCCACAGGGTGACCTGGTGAAACGAGCGCGGAATCTCGTTGAAACGGTTGACCGCCAGGTCCACCCGCCCCTGCTCCATGTCCGCGTAGCTGACATCCGACGGCGTCACGAAGTCCAGCACCACATGGGGCGCATCCTCGCGCAGCCTCCGCACCAGATGCGGTACCAGCGTTGCCTCGGCATAGTCACTGGTCATGATCCGGAACACCCGGCGGCTGGCCTCGGGGACAAAGGCTTCATCCGGCGTCAGCATGGCCTCGGTCTGCATCAGCACCTGACGCACCAGCGGCTGAAGCTCCAGCGCCCGCTCGGTGGGGTTCATCCCGCCGGAAGTGCGGATCAGCAACGGGTCGTTGAACAACTCGCGCAAGCGCTTGAGGCCATTGCTCATGGCCGGCTGCGAGATGCCCAACTGGTCTGCGGCCCGGGTGACACTCAGCTCCCGCAGCAAGACATCCAGATATTTCAACAAGTTAAGATCGACGCGACCGATATTCACCGATTCACCATAAACGGAGGCAATGACGACGAAGAATAGTATAAACAGGATGAATATACCGAGTGAACCACACAGTATGGTGGCACCGTGCGCAACCGCAGCCGGGAGCTCCCTGCATATTGACGGGTGAGAAGGCACCCAATCCTGTGTAACATGGGCCTTTGCGCCACGGGGGATTCACCGTAGTGTGGCGCGCGTTCTGCCAATCCCTGTCACGAGGATGACTGAACAATGGATAAGAAAGCGGCTGCCGAACACCAACGTCAGGAGGTCGAGAAATTTGTTGTGCGCCTGCCCAAGGGCATTCGCGGCAAGATTTCCGAACTCGCCAAATACAACAAACGCAGCATGAACGCTGAAATCGTCGCGCGACTCGAAGAGAGTCTGGGGCTGACGATGAATGTGGAAGGCGTGGCCGAATCCGCCCCACATCTGTATGCGGTCAGCGCAGAAGCGCCCCGCAGCGGCGGCGACCCGGTCATCATCACTCAGGAAGATCAGCTGCTTGAGCGCTTCCGGGCCATGAGCATGACCCACCGGCGCGCCCTGCTGGAACTTCTGCGTTGAGATCTGGTGCCGGTTGAGCTACCTGCATATTGTCAAAGAGCGACTGCGGCGGTCACTGAACGAGAGCATTCACTACTCTCGCTATAACGCGCCGATGATTGGCGTGCTCGGCGTGTTCACCTTTCCGCTTTACTACTACGTCTGGCTGTATCTGTTCCCGCAGCCCTACGAAAACCTGACGCTACGCCTGATCGGCATGGTCATCTGCGTGCCACTGCTCGTGTACGGTCAGTGGCCCAAGCGGCTAGCCAGCTACTTTCCAGCATACTGGATACTGTTCCTGCTCTATACGCTGCCGTTCTTCTTTACCTACATGCTCCTGCGCAACGAGCTCTCCATGATCTGGAGTATGTCTACCATGGCGGCACTCTTCTTCCTTGTGCTGGCGCTGTACGACTGGTTGCTCGTGATTCTGGTCGCTCTGCTTGGCTCCGTGCTCGGCTGGGCCGCCTTTCTATTGACCTCCGAGAGTGACACAGCTGCGCTGGCCGCCCTCTATGTCCAGCAGTTACCGATTTATGCCTTTGTGATCATTGGCGGGAGTATCTTCAATTACAATGCGCAACTGGTAAAGGAAGAAAAGCTCAACGCCCATGCGGCGGTGGGGCGCAATATTGCTCATGAACTACGCACTCCCCTGCTTGGCATGAAGGCAGCCACCTCGGGCCTGTCCCACTACCTGCCTTACCTGGTAGACGCGCATCAGCAAGCAATGCAGGCCGACCTGCCGGTGCGCAGCATTCGCGCCACCCGCCTTGAGCGACTGCGCGAAGCGTCCGATCGTATCGAGGAGGAGATTGATTACGCCAATACCATCATCGACATGCTGCTGCTCAGCGCCAACCAGACCACCATCAAGAAAGACGGCTTCGCCGAGCACTCCATGAACAACACCATAGCGCGCGCCCTGGATCGCTTTCCATTCAAATCCGAGCATGAGAAGGCTCTGGTATTCTGGGACGAGGGGGAGGATTTCATCTACTTCGGCTCCGACCTCCTGGTCATGCATGTGATCTTCAATTTGCTCAAGAATGCCCTGCATAGCCTACTTGATGCCGGCCGGGGGTCGATACGCATCACCACAACCGTGGGCAAACAATACAACCGGCTTGGCGTACTGGACACCGGGCCAGGCATCGACCCCTCGCGAGTCAAGCATGTTTTCGACTATTTCTTCAGCTCAAAGACGATCGACCAGGGCAGCGGGCTCGGCCTGTCTTTCTGCAAACTGGTGATGGAGAGCCTCAATGGCCGGATACGCTGCGACTCCCGCCTCAACGAGTACACTCTGTTCGAGATGTCTTTCCCTCGGGTCACACCATGATCAGCAAGCAAATACAGCCTTACTTCCACCCAACCACCATTGTCATGCTGGATGACAACCAGCGTTTCCTTGAGAATTTCAGCCTGCAGCTGGATGAATCCCTCGCCTGTCTGTTCTATTCTTCGCCAATGCAGTGCTTGCAGATGATCAAGCGTCGCAGCCCACGCATCACACTCGACCAGCGGTGCTTCTCCTATTACACGCGCCCCTCGCCCGGACAGGCCGACCGCGTAATTCGTCTGGATCTCACACTGATTGAGCAGGAAATCAGTAATCCGGAGCGCTTTCGCGATATTTCGGTGGTCGTCGTGGACTACGACATGCCCGAGATGAATGGCGTGCAGTTCTGCGAGCAACTCCGCGGCACACGCATCAAGAAAATTCTGCTGACCGGCGTCGCCGATGAGAAGATTGCCGTGCGAGCCTTCAACGAGGGCATCATTGATCAGTTCATGCTGAAGAACGATCCACACATTACCCAGCGTATCAACAGCACCATTCAGGACCTGCAACACCGATACTTTCAGGAAGTATCGATGATGATCCAGAATACGCTTGCACTGGAGCCACCAGACTTCATTTATGACTCTGCCTTTATCGACTACTTTTTCAAGTTGACGGCAGCGCACAATATCGTTGAGTACTATTATGTGGAAGACCCCCATGGTTTCCTGCTAGTGGGCATGCATGGTCATCTCTTCCGGCTTGTGATCCATAACGAAGAAGATCTGGAAAGAAGCTTGTTCACACTGAAACGTCACAAGGCACCCTCGCGCATCAGTCGGCGTGTCGCTCAGGGAAAGCTGCTACCCTGGCTATGGGCCACGCCCGACGACTACGGTGATGATGAGGAGTTTCCCTGGGAGGAACATGTTCATGAGGCCGTGCGGATAGATGGCGTGCAAACCTGGTATTGCGCCCTGGTCGACAGCCCTCCCGCTGACATCGAGTATGACAGCGCGACATCCAGCTATATCAACTACCTTGAAAATCTGGACGAAGAAACCCTGGACAAGGAGTGAAAGCGGGGCGAACGCCCCGCTTTCACCAATACTACCTCCTTACGCTCAGATCACACCATGACGACGTTTGTCACGCTCCAGGCGAAGCGTCGACGGCCATGAGGCCATACCCACTTTATCGCGAATTTCACGGCAGACCCCCAGCACTCTGTCCAGCGCTTGCCGGCTCAGCCCTGCATTAACACTGAAACGTATCATGGAACGCGTTTTGGCCGTCGCAGGCGCGCAGAACACCGAGCCGAAAACATCCCTGTCTTCTAATGCCTCACGAAGTTTGAGCGTAGCGTCCTCCGGCCCAGCCTCAAGCGATATGATCTGGGAACCACTGGCCGTCACATTGTAACCGAGCTCCGACAGGCCCCTACGCAGATAATCCGCATTGGCATGCAAGGCATCGCGCCGCCAGTCATCGCGAATAATGATATCCATCGTGGTCTCCAGTGCCGCAATTTCATTGGGTAAAAGGCAGGAGCTGAAGATTGCCGGCAGCGACGTCATCCAGAAATATTCTGCGAACTGCTTCTGGCATAGAATCAGCCCCGCACGACCACAAAAAGCCTTGGCAAGACTGGCCGTAACGAAGTGAACCCGATGTTGCAACCCAAGATCACGGACCAGCCCGGCACCGGCCGGGCCATGCGTGCCCAGAGAATGCGATTCATCCACCAGTATCATGCAATGATATTTCTCAGCCAGGGCAACCACTGTTTCGAGATCGCAAACACTGCCCATTGTGCTGTAGATGGAGTCCACACAGACCAGCCCCTGGCCGTAGCGCGCCATCTGTCGTTCAAGATGCTGCATATCATTGTGTCTGAATGGCCGAACTTCCGCGCCGCCACTGCGCACACCTTCCCAAAGGGAAGCGTGCGCATTCATATCCATATAGACAGGCGCACCCTCCTGCACAATGCTCTGAATGAGCCCGACATTGGCAGCATATCCAGACTGACAAAGTATGGCGGACTGGTAACCGCAGTAATCCGCCATTCTTTTTTCGAAACGGCGCTGCGGAGTGTCTCCACGTAAAAGTGACCCCGACATCATCAGGCTCTGCGGCCCGTTCTGAAGGCATTCGATCTGCGCTGCAATCACTTCGGGATGTCCTGCAACATCCAGATAGTCATTGCTGATCATCTGGATAGATTTCTCGCCCGGAATCAAGCCGCGCAACAAATGCTTTCCACCCCACAAGGCTCCCCAACGCTCACCATAGAAGGCCTCTATGCGACCACTGAGGTAGTCAGGATACTGTTTCTTCTCAGCTCCATCCTGAACAAGACCCACTTTAATATTCATGCGTAAATCTCCTTTGCTCAATGTAGAATCAAACGAATGAACGACCCCTCCCAGAAGAGACAGCCGTGCCATTTAAGATAGAGCAAAGGGAATGCCGCTTTTATCTGCGTAAATACTTACTGAAAAAAAAATTTTTTTAAAAAAAAGATGATGTCAAAGTGCCATCATAAAAAATATTAATGCTGCTTTAACCTGGCTGCCCAATCTGCGAACACCCACCACCCGTCAATGCCCTGTATCTTTCCCCGGCAACGGTGGTAGTCTATTGATATTCAAGGGAATACCAGCCAGATACGGCCAGGTACCCATTACGGGTCAGGGGCTTTGATGAACACTCAACACGCACCGTCTCCCGACTCGCAGACGCTACCGTCCGGCCGGGACCTGACACTGGCCTGGCATCTGCGACTGCCAGACAGTCTGGAGGCGGCCTTCGGCCAGCAGTTCCGGGACAGCTGCGCGCGGCTGGTTCCGGGGGCCACCATCCTGATGGTGACCCTTTACATGGTGGCCTTCGCGGTGGAACACCTCGTCGATCCGGAGACTACGGCGGCCAGTTGGCGCCCGCGACTGCTGGCCATCATGGCCACGGTGGCCTTGTGGGCGCTCACACGCATGGGCCCCGTCTGGCGCCCTTTCCTGCAACCGGCCGTGGCCGCCATGGCGCTGATCATGGCAGGCGTGCACATCTTTCTGGGCGTAACAGTGGATCACGCGCTGGCCAACACCTATTTCTATATCTGCTTTCTGGCCATCCTGCTGATGGGCAGCCTGTTCCGCATCCAGCTGCACTGGGCGCTGCCCACCAGCCTGTTGATCCTCGCCGCGCTGGCGGTGTCGTTGTTCGGGTTCAGCCGCTTCAGTCATGCCGAGGCGCTGGTGATCTGGTCGTTCACGCTCAGCGGCGCCATCATGAGCCTGTTCGGGCAATATTTCTTCGAGCGGCTGGAGCGGCGTCTGTTCCTGTCTGACCGGGTGCTCAATCTGCACCGCAGCGAGTTGCGCGCCGCCAATCTGTCACTGGAAAGCCAGGCCACGGAAGACGGCCTGACCGGCACCATCAACCGGCGCGGCATGGACCAGCGCCTGGACAGCCTGCTTCACAAGATGCATCACCAGGCCCGGGGCGCACCGGACAGCATTGCAGTGCTGTTGTTCGATATCGACTACTTCAAGCAGTACAACGACACCTACGGCCATCAGGCAGGGGATGACTGCCTGCGCCAGGTGGCCGATGTACCGAAAACCATGGTGCAGCGAGCAACAGATTTTGTTGCCCGATACGGCGGCGAGGAGTTCGTGGTGGTGCTGGGCGGCACCCGGTTGCGCGATGCACTGGTATTTGCCGAGCGCATGCGCTCGCGGGTGGAACGTCTCGGCCTGCCGCACAGCAAATCACCTCGCAGCGTCATCACCATCAGCGTCGGTGTGGCCTGCACCACGGCGGGTGGCGCGGGCAGTACCGAGTTGATCCATCAGGCCGACCAGGCGCTGTACCAGGCCAAAGGCGCAGGCCGTAACTGTATCGCCTGCGTAGAAGACGACGGCAGTTTGCGAGTCATCACATCATGAGAATATTCCCCTTTGCGCTCATCCCCCTGTTCCTCGTGGCGCTCCTTCTGCCCGCCGCCCAGGCCAGTGAGGGCCCGGGCGGACTGCTGGAGTCCCTGCGCGGTGAGCCCGCGCCCGGAGCCCTGCTGATTGGCAAGACGGCGCCCGGCACGCGTGTTCAACTGGACGGCAAGGCGCTGGCCGTCACCGAGGACGGTTATTTTGTCTTTGGCTTCGGGCGCGACGACGAGGGCCCGGCGTCGCTCACGTTGCGGCATGGTGACGACACCAGCCGCTACGACATTACCCTGGCGGCGCGCAGCTGGGACATCCAGCGCATCGAGGGTGTGCCACAACGCACAGTCACGCCACCCGCCGAGGCGCTGGCGCGGATCAGCGAGGAAGCCAGCCAGGTGACGGCCGCGCGCAATACGTCAAGCAGCCTGACTGGCTTCCGCGAGGATTTCATCTGGCCGGTGCGCGGTCGCATCACCGGGGTATATGGCAGCCAACGTATCTTCAACGGTGAGCCACGGCGGCCGCATTACGGTGTCGACATCGCCGCGCCCACTGGCACCCCGATCCAGGCACCCGCCAGCGGCCAGGTGACCCTGGTTCACGACGACATGTTCTATTCTGGCGGCACGCTGATTATCGACCATGGCCTGGGCGTCTCATCGACCTACCTGCACATGAGCGAGATTCTGGTAGCCGAGGGGGACTCGGTCGCTCAGGGCGATATCATCGGCAAGGTCGGTGCCACCGGCCGAGCCACGGGACCACACCTGTGCTGGCGACTGAACTGGTATCAGGAACGACTGGACCCACGCACCCTGACCGGGGAGATGTAGGACGATGAATCCTCTTGATCCTGCCAGCGTCGCCGCTTTTATTTCCGACAACGCTGGCTACGTCGCCATCATCCTGTTCCTGCTGCTGTTCGCCGAATCGCTTGTCGGTGTCGGCTATTTCCTGCCAGCCGCCACGGTGCTGCTGTCCGTCGGCGCCCTGGTCGGCTCTGGCGTGGCGGCGCCCGTCCCTGCCTTCGCCGGAGCCTTCGCTGGCGCGATCCTTGGCGGCGAGGCCAACTTCCGCCTTGGCAGGCATCTGAGCAACCGGCTACCCGACACCTGGCCCTTCAGCCGCTACCCCGTGCTGCTGACCCGCAGCCAGGTCTTCATTGAGCGTCACGGCGGCAAGAGCATCCTGCTGGGACGTTTCAGCAAGCCGCTGCGCCCCACGATTCCCGCTGTGGCGGGCATGCTGGAAATGCCCGGCGGACGCTTTCGCAGCTTCAATGCGGTAGCGGGTGTGCTGTGGACACTGATGTGGATGGGCGGTGGTGCGGTGATGACGGCGACGTCCGGCTTCAACGCCGAGCAGGCGGTGACCATCTCCGGAGCGCTGCTGCTGGTGTCACTGGTGGTCGCCGTGGGCGCCATCAGCATGGACCGCTGGCGCCGGGGCCGGCTGGACCGCTAACGACCGGGCGTGAATCGCGCGCATCCCAGCACACAGAGCGTGGCCACCATGACCGGCCCGAAGGGCAGATCCACCAGCAACGCCAGCACAAACGCAATCAGATAAGCGACGACACCAAGACCCGCCGCGAGCAGCCACGTCGCCCGCCAGCTGCGCGCCAGGCCGAAGGCCACCCAGGCGGGCAGGTACAACAGGGCAAAGGCGGTCATCACGCCCAGCGTCACGGCGCTCAGGGCAACACTGGTCGCCAGCAGCGCATTGAACAGCAACAGAGAACTCTGCACCGGCACCCCGTTGGCCTGGTCCTGATGCGGCAGCAAGGTCAGCCGCAGCAGCAGACGCATCAACAGCGGCATCAAGGGTACGCTCACCACCAACAGGATCGCCGCTGCCACCAGATGCGGCCCGCGTACAAAATAAAGCTGACCATCCACCAGCATCTGTCCCAGGGTGCTGGCATGGCGGGACACCGCGGCCACCAGCATCATGGTCGCCCAGCCCGCCAGAATCATCAGCGCGTAAAGGTCGTTCCCTTGCCGGCGCCAGAGCGCACGCGCCGCCACCCCGAGCATCGCCAGCCCCAGCGCCGCAGGCAGCACCGGTAGTGCGAGGGCACTGCCCAGTGCGCCCCCGGCGCCAGCCAGATGCGCGAACCCCAACGCCGCCAGCCACTCATCACGCAAGCGCGCCAGCACGCCGACCACCGGCACCAGCGCCGCCAGCATCAAGCCGGTTAAAAAAGGCACCCGAAACATCGGCTCCAGCAGCAGATCCATCAGCCGACCTCCACCAACTGGTGCGCCACATGGCCGACGAAATCCGCTTCGTGGCACACCAGCAGCACGCCGCGATCGGGCTCCAGCCCCTTGAGCAGGGCCACCAGCAGGGCTTCACCATCGGGGTCCAGGTTGTTGGTGGGTTCGTCCAGCAGAATCAGGGGTGCGGGCTGACACAGGGTGGCAAACACCCGCAGCAGCTGCCATTGCCCGCCGCTGAGGTGGTCCAGCCGATGCCCCTGCAGCGACGCCAGCCGGTCAGGCAACCCGCCCAACCTGTGCGGCTGCGCCTGCGCCAGGCGCAGGTATTCGCGCACGGTCATCGGCAACTCGGCGGGCAAGGGGCTGTGCTGCGGCTGACATGCCAGGCGGACAGAGGCCGGTCTTTCGATACGCCCGGCGAAACAGCGCGCTTCACCGGTAAGCGCGCGCATCACGGTGCTTTTGCCCGCGCCATTGGCGCCTTGCAGTACCAGCACCTGCCCGGCCGGCAGCGTAAACGAAAGCGGCCCCACAAGAGGCCGCTGGTATCCCGCTTGCAGATCAGTGACCTGAAGCAGCAGGTGTTCCGTCATTCACTGATCCCGTTATCGTACTGCTGCGTCAGCGGGCAGCCCTGTCAGGGGGCGGCTGCCTTCACCCACTGCATCAGCAGGGCTTCATAATCGGCCACGTCGCCGTCCACAGGGACATTGGTCGGCAGCACATGCACCGGAAATCCAAGCTCGCGACCGATAAAGTCCGGCCCGCGACGACTTTGCCATGGATTGGCGATCATAACACCTTCACGGCCTTTCAGTTCACTGACCAGCGCATTGAGATGACGCCCGGTGGGTGGCACACCGGGGACCGGCTCCAGATAGCCCAGCACCGGCACCTCAAGCAGCCGCATCAGATAATCGGCATCCTTGTGATACAGCAGCACACCCGGCGGCGCATCAGTGCTCGCCCTCAATTGCTCTGTCATGCGCGCTACCAGTCTGTCCATGCGCTCGGCAAACGCCTGCGCATTGGCGCTGAACCGGTCGGCATGTTCCGGTGCAATCTGCCCCATGCGCGCCGCCAGCGCGTGACCCACCTGCGCCATGCGCAGTGGATCCATATACACATGCGGGTTACCCATCGGGTGCACATCGCCCATGGAACGATCCGCATCCGGCACCTGATCAATCAGCTCGACTTGCGCCGCCGCCTCGAAATAACCACGCTGACCCGGGTTCAGGCGACGATTGCCCGTACCCTGAATGGCAGGCGGCAACCAGCCCACCTCCAGTTCCGCGCCGACCGACACCAGCAGATCTGCCCGGCGCAGCGACACCATCATGTTGGGTCGCAGCTCCAGGTAATGCGTATCGCGATCCGGCGGCGCCAGCACGGTCACCGATACATCATCACCGCCCACCGCCGCAGACAGCATGGCCATGTTCGTCGTCGTTGCGACCACATTGAGGGCACTGGCCAATGGCGACAGGGCCAGCAACGTCAGCAGAGTCAGAGTGCGCAGCATGGAAAGACCTCCGTGCAGCTGAAAAGACAACGCCGCCCCGGTCATTACACCGGGGCGGCGCACGGGACGCGCCTCAGAACTGATGGGCGCCGTGCGAGCCGAGGCTCACGCTGTATTGCAGCATGACTTCCCAGGCGTCATGGGCATGATCGCCGTCGTCATGGGCATAGTCGTTCAGGTTGACCTGCAAGCGCAGACGCGAGAACTCGGTCGGCGCAAAGGACACCTGCGCCGCATAGCGGTAAGACGCATCAAAGCTCTCGAAGTTGCTGCGGTTGCTGTTGGTTTCCAGGCTCTTGTTGGTCAGACCCAAAGCCTCGGCACGCAGACCGGCATTCCAGCGCGGGGCGAAACCGTACACCGCCTGCACATAGAGGCCATCCTGACGGGAGCGGCTCGCGAACTGGTCAAGCAGCACGTCAGCCTGGTCGATATTGCGGTAATCCGCATCCACTTCGCGGAAGTAGTACTCGCCCTGAAGCACCCAGTTACGGTGACCATAGGTGCCACCGGCATCATATTTGTAGATCGCATCAACGCCCGCAAACCAGCTACGACCATCGATATTTTCACTGCGCCCTGAGCTGTGGACCTCCTGCTGCTGGAAGGCGTCAGCGTAGCCACCGGAGAGGCCGAACTGGGCAGCATGATTGAAGCCAAGGTTTGGCGATACCTTGGCAAAACCGGTGACGAGGCGAGGGCCAGACTTTTCCTTAAGCGGTCCTTCTCCGATGTAGTTGGCAATTCCCTCCTCGCCCTGCAGCACCTCAACACCCACCCGGGTGAAGAAGGGCAATGGTGCCAGCCACGACACCTGCAAACCGTTGTCCTGAAGGCCGTGGTCACCGAACAGCAACTCGCTCACCAGCGGGCGATCCACAAACAGCCAGTCGTGCGGATGCTGGCGGTTGATATAACCGATATCCGACAGGAAGCGACCGGCCTTGATCTGCAGCCCGGCGGGCAGGGCACGGGTCAACAGGTAGGCTTCTTCGACTTCAATGCCACTGCTGCCCTCGAGCGCCAGGGTCACTACGCCATCCAGATAGTTGTCGATGGAGGCACTCATGGTGATCTCGGTTTCGCGCAGGTTGAAGCCCTCTTCCAGACCGTGCGCGTGGTCATGCCCGTGGCCGTGCCCATGGTCGTGACCGTCACCGAAACCGGCAGGCCCCTCAACCTCACGTGAGGCGCCGTAGTAGACGCCATCCAGAATCACGGAAATCTGCGGATTGAACTGCGTACCGGAGGTGAGGCGGGCACGGTCAATACCGGTGGTACCCAGCGTGCCAGCGGCCGACGCCGCCTCCTGGGCCATCACAGGCAGCCAAGCGGTGCCCATAGCGGCGGCCACTGCAGCGGCCAATAGGTTTTTTCTGTTCACGGGAGTCCCTCTGGCTGAATGCATCAGTCGTCGATTGTTTTGCGGCGCACATTGTTATCATATAACATTTGCCATGTCCAACGGGATCTGTGCAGCGCCTCCACCTGCGACAGCCAGTTCCTACCCTTTCCCATGTGTGGGACAATCCCGTCCTTTATTCATGTAACCAGCGGACCCTTCGCACCCCATGAGCATTTCGTATCGCTTGCCCGACGGGGCAGACATGATCTTCGAGGCGCCAGCCACTGGCCTGGAGATCGCCGAGCGCATCAGCAAGAAGCTGGCCAAACAGGCGCTGGCCGTACGCGTGAACGGCAAACTGACCGACATCTATCTGACGGTACCGGATGGCGCGGCCGTGGAGATTGTGACGCGGGAGGAC